>NZ_JACEFC010000066.1 GCF_014180715.1 Nocardioides stalactiti
GCCGTCGACCTCGACGCCGAGCGTGAGCCGCGCGGTGCCGTCCTCCCGGGTGAGCTCGGCGACCAGGTCGACGGTCTTGTCGCGAAGGGTCACCTCGGTCAGCGGCCGGACCGGGACCAGGTCGATCCCGGCCGCCACGGCCGCACGCAGCATCCGTGGGAGGTGCGGACCGAAGCTCGCCAGCGCCGGAGCCGCCCCCGCGACCTGGTAGCCGCGGTGGCGCTGGAGCGCGCCGTGGAGCGCGCCGAGGGCGTCGGCCTGGTCGGGCAGCAGCCGTCGGGCCGCGACCAGGCCCGGGACGTCGCTCCAGTCGGCGCCCGTCTTGACCCAGGCCTGCTTGGTGCCGGGACGCATCGGCCGCAGGCCGAGCACAGCACCGCCACCGGGGCGGTAGGCGGGGACCAGGCGCTCCTCGAGGGTGAAGTGGAGGGCGATCGGGACCTGCTCGACCTCCTGGTCCGCGGCCCGCGCCAGGTCGTCGACGAGCGAGCCGAGCCGTCGCTCCCAGTCCGGCAGTCGCGCGGAGGGGGAGTGGCCGAGCCGGATCGCGAGCGCGACCGCCGCCCCGTGCTTGCACATGTTGCGGACCGGGCAGGTGCAGAGGCTGAAGATCCACCCCGAGGTCCGCGCCCGGCTACGGCCGCTCGGCCGGCCGACCTCGCAGTGCAGCTGGACGTGGTAGGGCACCGGCGCGCTGCCCTGGACGAACGCGGTCGCCGTCACCGACCCGGCGCTGAGCTGCTGGAGCTGCGGAGGGCCGTCGAACCGGTCGAGGTAGGCCCGGGCGCGCGCCAGCGTCTCGGGGGCGAAGTGCCCCTCGAGGAACTCGTCGGTCAATGAGGCGAGGACGTCCACGGCCTGCTCATGGTGGCACGCGCCAGCGACACCCCGGGCCTCCCTCCACAGGGGCCGGACACACGGTCAGTCGGTGACCGTGCCGAGGTGCCGTTCGGGGTGCCGCGCGACGTACTGACGGACCGGCACCGCGACCGTCGACCGGTAGCCGATGGGCAGCCAGACGTCGCCGATCTCGGAGAGGAAGACGATCTGCCAGTCGGTGAGGCCGTGGAGGGCCGCAGGGTCGCGCTCCAGGATCGCGGCGTAGGAGAGGATGCCGGCCACGTAGCCCGCGTGGTTGTTGTAGCGGTACAGCGCGTTCTCGACGCCGGGCCCGCTCGTCGTCCCCGTGTCGCCACCGTTGGCGGCGAGGTAGTTCGCGGCGCCGAGGATCGCGTCGTGCGGGTCCTCGACGTCGCCGACGCCGTACGCCGCCCAGGTCGACGCGATGAACTGCATCGGCCCCTGGGCGCCGGCGGTCGACAACCCGCGGATCTTGCCGAAGCCGGTCTCGACGAGGTTGATCGCCGCGAGCAGCTCCCACGCGACGCCGTGGACCCGTTCACCCTCCCGGTAGAACCGCAGCAGTGCGCCGGTCGGCTCCGGCTCGACGATCTCCCACGCGGGGACCTCCGCCGACAGCGTCGTCAGCACGCTGCGCAGCGAACGGCGGGCGGTCAGGTGGTCGTCGAGGTCGGCGCGGTGCCGCGCCGGTACCGCGGCCCGCACCCGCGCCTGCCACGCCGGGGTCCGGGCGAGCTGGCGGTACAGGAGCTGGGACTCGAACGCCGCCGCTGAGCGGAGGTGGCCGTCGGCCGTGTCGTCGGCGAGCAGGTCCTCGTCGAGGGTGAGCCGGCGTGCCAGCTCCCGCGGGTCGTGGGCCGCGACGAACCGCTCGGTGTTCGGGGGCGCGCTCGGCTCCGGCTCGGGGCGCTGGGGTCGGGTGTCGGAGGACGACACGTCCACGGGTCCCGGCCGCCGCTCGGGCTCCCGGTCCACGGCGTCGCCCGAGCAGCCCGCTGTACCGAGCGCGAGCGCGCCCGCCACCAGGGCCGAGGCCAGCAGCCTCACTTGCCGCGTTCGCCGCCGGGCACCCACAGCACGTCGCCGTTCTCCCGGTTGGCGTGGCGGGCGAGGATGAAGACGAGGTCGGACAGCCGGTTGAGGTAGGTGATGGCGAGCTTGTTCATCGACTCGCCGTGGACGGCGTACGCCGCCCAGGCGGTGCGCTCGGCGCGGCGGACGACGGTGCGCGCGACGTGGAGGTGCGCGGCGGCCGGGGTGCCGCCGTTGAGGATGAACGAGCGCAGGTTCGGGAGCTGCTCGTTGTAGTGGTCGCACCAGACCTCGAGCCGGTCGACGTAGTCCTGCTCGATCCGCAGCGGCGGGTACTCCGGGTCGGCGACGACCGGCGTGCAGAAGTCGGCACCGACGTCGAACAGGTCGTTCTGGACGTGGGTCAGGACCGCGACGACGTCGTCGTCGAGCCCACCGCTGGCCAGCGCGACGCCGAGGTGGGCGTTGGCCTCGTCGACGTCGGCGTACGCCTCGAGCCGCGGGTCCGTCTTCGAGGTCACGCTCATGTCACCGAGCCGGGTCTCGCCGGCATCGCCGGTGCGCGTGTAGATGCGGGTGAGGTTGACCATGGCCCGAGCCTACGACCGCGCCCGCTCCGCAGTCGTGCCCGGTCAGCCGGTGGTGATGTTCCAGTGGCCGACGGCGCTGACCACCGTGAGATCGGTGCTGTCGCCGTTCCACGGTCCGCCCGCGAACGACTCGATCGCGGCGCACGTGAAGGTGCCCGCCGACGAGGTCGGAGTGACGTCCAGCAGCACGGTCGTGCAACCCGTGTGGAGGCTGTCGGCGAAGTAGTTGCCTTCGTACTGGAGCCCGATGAAGGGGTCGCCCTCCCCGGCAGAGATGTCGTCGACGCCGTCCTCGGAGTAGTCGGTGAGGGTGAGGGTGAAGCCCTGGGTCTCCTCGCCGATCTCGACCGCGAGCTCACCGGGCTCCCAGGTGCCGACCTCCTCTCCGTCGACGGAGAAGGTGAGGCAGTTGGTGCTGCCGTCCGAGAGCTCGATGGCGAACCCCGCGGTCCCGGCGTCGTAGGAGGTCTCGGCCTCGGGCGGGGTGAGGGACCCGGCCGGGGGGACGATGAGGCAGTCGCGGCCGACGTAGTCGGCGAACGGGTCGTCGGAGGGGTCGGGGGAGCCCTCGTCGGTCGTCACGTCGGTCGTCGCGTCGGTCGGCACCTCGGTGGAGACGTCGGTCGGCACGCTTGCGGTGACGATCACCGTCTCGACGTCGTCGGCCTCGTCACCACCGTCGTCGCCGCACCCCGCGAGGAGGGCCGAGGCGGCAAGGGTGGTCAGCACGAGGTGGGCGCGGCGGGGAGAGCGGTTGCGGGGCATGGGACGGCCTTCCGAGAGGGCGGGGGCGGGTCTGGTCAGCATCCTCGCCGCACCCGTGGTCCGCGGGAGGCGAAACCGGAAGACGGGGCCACGAACAGGTGTGACCGACGACACACCGGAGCGATTTGAGGCCCGCATGCAACCGATTCGGTGTGTCGCGCGTCATGGTGGGTAGAGACCACGTTGTCCTTGTCCGTCTCGGGAGGACGCACAAGGCGGGAGGGAGCAGGACATGCAGATCATGACCGACGGCCCGACGCTGATGCTCAGTGGTGACTTCGACGTGCGGAGCACGGGCGAGGTCCGCATCGCGGTCTACGAACACCTGCGTCGCAACGAGGGCGGCGCCATCACCATCGACATGAGCGAGGTCGAGACCGTCGACCTGACCGCGCTCAAGCTGCTCGCCGTCGCCAGCCACTTCGCGCTGCGCGAGGGCCAGCGGATGGTGCTGCGCGGAGCGTGCCCGGCTGTCCGCCGGATGCTGCACCTGAGCCACCTGATCCGGTTCTTCGAGGTGGAGCGCGACGCCGTACCGGCGTGAGGGCGTGTTGAAAACCCCACACGTTCGCGTAGTTACCCAGGGGTAGCGTTGGCCGTAGGCTTCGCGCTATGAGCGAGTCGCAGAACAGCACGCAGGGCACGCCGCCGCAGAAGGACCGGCCGTGGGTGATGCGCACCTACGCCGGGCACTCGACCGCTGAGGCGTCCAACGCGCTGTACCGGACCAACCTGGCCAAGGGCCAGACGGGCCTCTCGGTCGCGTTCGACCTCGTCACGCAGACCGGCTACGACCCCGACAGCGCGATGGCGCGCGGTGAGGTCGGCAAGGTCGGCGTCCCGATCCCGCACCTCGGCGAGATGCGCAAGCTCTTCAAGGACATCCCGCTCGTCGAGATGAACACCTCGATGACGATCAACGCGACGGCCATGTGGATGCTCGCGATGTACCAGGTGGTCGCCGAGGAGCAGAACCCGGACCTGTCGCCCGAGGAGGTCGCCGCCCAGCTCGCCGGCACCACGCAGAACGACATCATCAAGGAGTACCTCTCGCGGGGCACCTACGTGTTCCCGCCCGAGCACTCGCTGCGGCTGATCGCCGACATGATCTCCTACACGGTCCACAAGATCCCCCAGTGGAACCCGATCAACATCTGCAGCTATCACCTGCAGGAGGCCGGAGCGACGCCGACCCAGGAGCTCGCCTACGCGCTGTGCACGGCCATCGCCGTGCTCGACCAGGTGAAGACCTCCGGCCAGGTCGACGACGCCGACTTCGAGAAGGTCGTCGGTCGTATCTCGTTCTTCGTCAACGCCGGCGTGCGCTTCGTCGAGGAGACCTGCAAGATGCGGGCCTTCACCGAGCTCTGGGACGAGATCACCCGGGAGCGCTACGGCGTCCAGGACGAGAAGATGCGCCGGTTCCGCTACGGCGTGCAGGTCAACTCGCTCGGCCTCACCGAGGCCCAGCCCGAGAACAACGTCCAGCGCATCGTGCTCGAGATGCTCGGCGTGACGCTGTCCAAGAACGCGCGCGCCCGCGCTGTCCAGCTGCCCGCGTGGAACGAGGCCCTCGGCCTGCCGCGGCCGTGGGACCAGCAGTGGTCGCTGCGCCTCCAGCAGGTCCTCGCGTTCGAGTCCGACCTGCTCGAGTACGGCGACATCTTCGACGGCTCCCACGTGATCGCGGCGAAGGTCGCCGAGCTCAAGGAGGGTGCGCGGGCCGAGATGGACCGCGTCCAGGCGCTGGGTGGTGCGATCGGCGCGGTCGACTACATGAAGTCCGAGCTGGTCTCCTCCCACGCCCGGCGTCGGGCACGGATCGAGGCCGGCGAGGAGATCATCGTCGGCGTCAACAAGTTCGAGACCACCGAGCCGAGCCCGCTGACGGCCAACCTCGACGACGCGATCATGACCGCGGACCCGAAGGCCGAGGAGGCCGCGCGCGGGTCGGTCGAGGCGTGGAAGAAGGAGCGTGACGAGGCCGAGGTCGCCACGGCGCTCGCCCAGGTCGCCGAGGATGCCAAGAACGGCGTCAACCTGATGACCGCCACCCTCGCCGCCGTCCGTGCGGGCGCGACCACGGGGGAGTGGGCCGGCATCCTGCGCGAGGTGTTCGGCGAGTTCCGCGCCCCGACCGGTGTGTCCGGTGCGGTCGGAGTCGCCGAGGCCGGCGCAGAGCTCGCTGCGGTCCGCGAGGCAGTCCGCGCGACCGGGGACGAGCTCGCGGGCCAGCCGGGTGGCCGGCTGCGGCTCCTCGTCGGCAAGCCGGGGCTCGACGGTCACTCCAACGGTGCCGAGCAGGTCGCTGTCCGTGCCCGGGACGCCGGCTTCGAGGTGATCTACCAGGGCATCCGGCTGACGCCCGAGCAGATCGTGGCCGCGGCCGTCGCCGAGGACGTGCACTGCGTGGGTCTCTCCATCCTCTCCGGCTCGCACATGGAGCTGGTGCCGAGCGTCCTCGAGGGACTGCGTGAGGCCGGTATGGAGGACGTGCCGGTCATCGTCGGCGGGATCATCCCCGAGTCCGACGGCAAGCGCCTCATCGAGCAGGGTGTCGCCGCGGTCTACACGCCGAAGGACTACGGCCTCACCGAGATCATGGGCGGCATCGTCCAGGTGATCCGCGAGGCCAACGGGCTGGTGTGATCGTCGTACCCGGTCTGCATGTCGTGATCTCCCCGATCTTCGACATGCAGACCGGGTACGACGTACAAGCCGATCGTCCGTGTGGCGGACCTAACATAGGCAAGCCTCACCTACCACGCCTATGATCTCCGGCATGGGCAAGAGCAAGAAGTCGAAGGCGTGCAAGGTGCCGAAGACTGAGTGCTGCGTCTCCAAGTCGAAGTGCGGCCGCTGCCCCCTCCGCATGCTCAAGGAGGGCACGATGCCCGACGGCTTCACCGTCAAGAAGCGGGTCGTCGTGAGCACCCGGAGTGGCAAGAAGGCCTCGAAGAAGGACCTGCAGAAGGCTGCCTGAGCAGCCCGATAAGGTTCTCTCCATGGCCGCAACACGCTTCACCGACCAGCTCAACGTGCAGATCGGCAACGAGTTCGCCGCGCACAACCAGTACCTCGCGTGCGCCGTCTACTACGACGCGCTGACGATGCCCCAGATGGCGGCCTTCTTCTACGGCCAGGCGCTCGAGGAGCGCGAGCACGCCATGATGATGGTGCAGTACCTGCTCGACACCGACGCGACCGTCGCCATCCCCGGCGTCGAGGCCCCGGTCTCGGACTTCGCCGACGTGATCGCCCCGGTCAAGCTCGCCCTCGACCAGGAGAAGCGGGTCACCGAGCAGGTCAACGGCCTGCTCCGCATCGCCCGCGAGGAGAGCGACTTCGCCTCCGAGCAGTTCATGCAGTGGTTCATCAAGGAGCAGGTCGAGGAGGTCGCCACGATGAGCGACCTGCTCACGATCGTGACCCGCAGTCAGGACGACCTCAACGACATCGAGGAGTACGTCGCGCGGGAGCAGGGTGGCGCTGCCGCCGACCCGACCGCTCCGGCGGCGGCCGGGGCCTGAGCGTTCCAGGGAGCCGAGCCGGGGGCTGAGCCGTGGCACGGGTGAACGTGGTCGGAGCCGGCGTGACCGGCCTGACCTGCGCGATCCGTCTGGCCGAGGCCGGCCACCGGGTCGACGTGGTCGCTCGTGACCTGCCGCTGGAGACGACCTCTGCCGTGGCGGCAGCACTCTGGTACCCCTACCTGGCGCTGCCGAGGGACCGGGTCACCGGCTGGGCGGCGCGGTCCTACGAGGTCTTCGCCCGCCTCGCTTCCACCCCGGAGACGGGGGTGCGCGTGCTGCCTGGCACGGAGGTCTTCGCGAGCCCGCAGGCCGACCCCTGGTGGGCGTCGGCCGTGCCCGCGCTCGAGCGGGTCCCGCCCGGTGCGCTGCCGGCGGGCATGACGGACGGCTGGTCGTTCGTGGCTCCGGTCGTGGACATGCCGGTCTACCTGCGCTGGCTCACGGCGCGACTGACCGAGCTCGGCGGGACGCTGTCACGGCGCAACCTCTCCGCGCTGCCCGCGCCCGGTCAAGGTCGTGCCGACGTGGTCCTGGACTGCACGGGCCTCGGGGCGCGCCACTTCGCGCACGACGTGTCGGTCGAGCCGGTCCGCGGCCAGGTCGTCCTGGTCGAGCAGTCCGGGCTCGAGCGGTGGTGGCTGGCGGGGGAGGGTGGCGCGCCGACGTACGTCGTCCCGCGGTCCGGCGTCGTCGTGGTCGGTGGGACCGAGGAACGGGGGGACTGGAGCCGCACCCCGGACCCCGAGGTCGCCCGGGCGCTCCTCGCGAGGGCGGCACGCCTGGTGCCGGAGATCGCCGCGGCGCGCGTCGTCCAGCACCGGGTCGGGCTTCGGCCTGCCCGCCCCGCCGTCCGGCTCGAGCGGGACGGCGACGTCGTCCACTGCTACGGCCACGGCGGCGCGGGCGTGACGCTCAGCTGGGGATGCGCCGACGAGGTCCTGGCGCTGGTCAGCGACGCCTGACGTAGATCGCGCGGGCGAGTGCGGCACCGCCGACCAGGCCCACGAGGATGCCGACCGCCGGCGCCACGTCGGACCCGAAGGCCGAGCCCGCGGCGAACCCCAGCAGCGTCGTCGCCATGACGAGCAGCACCAGCGTCATGTTCCGGAACATCTCCTCGAGGAAGAAGCGTCCGAACGAGCCGTCGGGGGTGGGTGCCGGTGCGACCGCCCCCGGGGTCGGTTCGGGGGACGGGGTCGTGGCCGTCTCCGGGGTGCTCGACGCCGCCGTGGTCCCGTCGTCGAGCGGGATCGCCTTGACGACCGCGCTCACCGGGATCGGTCCGTAGATGTGCGGGAACGTCTCGGTCATCCCCGGCGCCGGAGGCTCCTCGACGACCGGTACGCCGAGCAGGTCGGTGTCGATCTGGAGCAGCAGCAGCGGCTCGGTGACGTCGGCATAGAAGCGGGCCCGGACGCCCGGCCACTGGTCACCCCGGCTCGCATGGATGTAGCCCTCCTCTGCCAGCGTCCGACCCAGCGTCGAGATCGTGTAGGCCCCGGCCCGCTGCGCCGCCGCCCAGTCCGAGGCCAGCGAGAGGTGGAAGATCGTCGCCATGGCTCAGAACAGCCGGTCGGTGGGGTCGTCGAGGCCGCGGAGGGCGTCGTAGTCGACAAGGGCGCAGGTGATGCCGCGGTCACCGGCGAGCACCCGCGCCTGGGGCTTGATCTCCTGGGCGGCGAAGATGCCCCGGACGGGGGCGAGCAGCGGGTCGCGGTTGAGGAGCTCGAGGTAGCGGGTGAGCTGCTCGACACCGTCGATCTCGCCGCGGCGCTTGATCTCGACCGCGACGCTGACGCCGTCGGCGTCGCGGCACATCAGGTCGACCGGTCCGATGGCGGTGGGGTACTCGCGCCGTACCAATGACAGGCCGGGGTGGAGGGTGCCGGGGTGCTCGGCGAGCAGCTCCTGGAGGTGCTTCTCCACGCCGTCCTTCTGCAGGCCCGGGTCGATGCCCAGGTCGTGCTGGGAGTCGTGGTGGATCTCCTCGATGAGGATGCGCAGGGTGTCCGGCGTCGCGCCCTTGGCGGCCTTCGCGGTCACGGTCCACTCGACCGCACCCTCGTCGGTGGTGCCCTCGCGCACCGTGCAGGGCGGGGACATCCAGTTGAGTGGCTTGTAGGAGCCGCCGTCGGAGTGGACCAGGACCGAGCCGTCGGCCTTGATCATCAGGACCCGGGTGGCCATCGGGAGGTGGGCGGTGAGGCGCCCGGCGTAGTCCACCTGGCAGCGCGCGACGACGAGTCTCACGATCGCCCAACCTACCGTGGGCCACCGCAGGCCCGGGCCCGGCCTCGACGCGGACCGTCTCGCATAGTTACCAGCCGGTACAACAGTCGTCCGGTTTTGCGACACTGCCTGCATGACGCTGACCAACGAGCAGATCTTCGGCACCCTGGTGCTGCCGTACCTGAACCACGCGGTGCGCATGTACGAGGCGTCGTACGCCTCGAGCACCGACATCGACGCCGGCATGCGATTCGGCTGCGGCTACCCGCAGGGCCCGCTGGCCGTGATCGACGAGCTCGGGGCGGCCACCGTGCGCGACCAGCTCGCCGCCCGGTTCGCCGAGAGCGGCGATCACCTGCACGAGCCGGCCGAGCTGCTCGAGAAGCTCGCGACCGAGGGCCGCACCTTCGCCGAGGAGGCCGCGGGTGCCGAGGCGGCTGCGCCGCAGTTCAAGCAGGAGATCCGCAAGGTCGGCGTCGTCGGCACCGGCACGATGGCCTCGGGCATCGTCCAGGTCTTCGCGCAGGCCGGCTACGACGTCGTGTTCGTCGGTCGCGGCGACGACAAGATCAACGGCGTGATCGCCTTCATCGACAAGGGCCTCTCCAAGCTCGTCGAGAAGGAGAAGATCACCGAGGACACCAAGTCCGACGTCCTCGGCCGGATCAGCGGGTCGACCGAGCGTGAGGCGCTCGCCGACGTCGACATCGTCGTCGAGGCGATCGCGGAGGACCTCGGCATCAAGACCGACCTCTACAAGGACCTCGACCGGATCTGCAAGCCCGGCGCGATCCTCGCGACCACCACGTCGTCGATGCCGATCACCAAGCTGGGCGAGGTCACCTCCCGCCCCGAGGCCGTCATCGGCATGCACTTCTTCAACCCGGCCACGATCATGAAGCTGGTCGAGGTCGTCACCACCGACGACACCGCCGCGGACGTCAACGAGACGGTCCTCGCGCTGTGCGCCAACGTCGGCAAGGTCGCCGTGTCCTGCGGCGACCGCTCGGGCTTCATCGTCAACTGCCTGCTGTTCCCCTACCTCAACGACGCCGTCACGCTCCTCGAGTCGGGCGCCGCGACGATGGACGAGATCGATGCTGCGATCAAGGAGCAGGCCAAGTTCCCGATGGGTCCGTTCCAGCTGCTCGACGTCGTCGGCAACGACGTCTCGCTGGCGATCCAGCAGGAGCTGCACGCCGAGTTCAAGGAGCCCGGCTTCACGCCGGCCGCCCTGCTCGAGCAGAAGGTCGCCGAGGGCAAGCTCGGCCGCAAGACCGGCGAGGGCTTCCACAGCTACGCCTGACCTGCTCGTCGTACGACGAAGCGGGCCCGCACCCCCCCGGGGGCGGGGCCGCTGTCGTCGTCAGGCCCGCTGAGCGGGCGTTCGGCTCAGCGCGAGCGCGTGGTGCAGAGCCAGTAGTGGATCCGCTCGCGGCCGTCGCCCCGGACCTTGTCGAGCGCCGCTGCCTTGGCGTCGGCCTCGCGGTAGGCGTAGGCCGTGCGCCACTCGGCGAGCGTGCCGTCGAGGATGCGGACCGCCAGGGCCATGCAGCCGTTGCGCACCCAGCCGGCCTTCTCGCACTGGCCGGGGTAGCCCTCGCCGGCCTCGGAACGGGTCTTGCAGCTGCGGTGCGCGACGTTGATCGCCGTGTCCTTGGCGCGCTTGTCGTTGGCCCACCCGACCTGGCCGGTGCGGGTGTTGAACGAGACGGCCGCGAAGCACTGGTGGCGACGCCAGTTGCAGGAGGCGAGGCGCTCGCCCTGCGCAGCGCGGTCGAGGTCGGCGCCGGTGGCCGGTCGCGGCGGTTCGGTCGCCTGGGCGGACGCGGTCGGCGCCGTGGCGAGCAGGACCCCGCCCAGCAGCACGGCGGTGGCCAGTGCGAGCAGCGAGCGGAGGACGGTGGTGAGTCCCATATTTCTTGATCTCCCGGATGGATGAAGAAGGTTGACGGGGGTCATCATGCACCGCCGCCACCCGGCTAAACCGGGAGACGTAGGTCAGAAGCGGCGCGGGGTGCAGTAGTAGCCGGAGCTGATAGTGCCGCGGCCGTCGACGATCCGACGAGCTTCGCGCTGGGCACCCTTGGGGCCGTAGGCCTTGCCCTTGGCCCACTCGACGAGCCGCTCGTTGCGGACCCGCCAGGCGACGGCGACGCAGCCGTTCTGGACGACGACCTCGCGCTGGCCCGGCGCCTGGCACGCGGTGCGGTGGCCGGCGTTCGGCGGCCGGTTGCGGCAGTGGCTGAGCGCCGAGCTCATCGCACCGGCCTTGGTCGCCCAGTCGCCCTTCTGCGTCCAGCCGCCGCGCAGCGTCTGGGTGTTGAACGAGATCGCTCCCCAGCAGCGGGGGAGGCAGCCCGGCGCGCGGGCGGCGAGCTGGGTGGTCGTCACCTTCTCGGCCGGGGCGACCGGCGCGGCCGACGTGGCGGGCGCGGCCAGCAGCGTGCCGCCGAGCAGCAGCGCCGCAGCCAGTGCGAGCAGCAGGCGGAGGATCGAGGCGGTGCGCAAGAGAAGTCTCCCCAGAGTCGATGACGTGCCTGCATTCACCCTAACCCGAACCGCCGGGTCGCCGGGCCGGTCCCCCACCTCCGGCCCAGCGGCGTGTCGATTTCCGAGAACTTCGCCGAAAGCGGCGTAAGGAAAGCCGCCTCCTGCACGTCCATCGGGCGACACGCCGACAGGCGCGTCACCCGATCGGGCGACACAGTGGGGCTGGGGTCTGCCTGTGGAACCAGCTGCTCGAGCTGCGGGACTAGCAGGTTGGCGACGCCGCTGAAGGGAGCTGCGCGGTCGCTGGATGGCGGACGGAGCCGCGGGTAGAGGAGCGGTGCCCGCCTGAGAGACTGGGCGGGTGCCGCTCTCCACGACGTCGTACGGCGACCACGGCAGCCGGATCGTCTTCTGTCACGGGTTGTTCGGGCAGGGGCGGAACTGGACGCAGCACGCCAAGGCGTTGGCGGGGGAGCACCGGGTGCTCCTCGTCGACATGCCGGACCACGGGCGTTCGCCGTGGAGCGAGCGGATCGACTTCCTCGCCGCGGCCGACCAGGTGGCCGAGCTGCTGAGTGCGGACGACCCGGTCGTGCTCGTGGGGCACTCGATGGGCGGCAAGACCGCGATGGCGCTGGCGCTGCGGCACCCCGAGCTCGTCGAGCGGCTGTGCATCGTGGACGTGGCTCCGGTCGCCTACCAGCACGCCGGCGAGTTCGTGCGCTACATCGACGCGATGCTGGCGATCGATCTCGCCACCCTGACCGAGCGGTCCGCCGCCGACGCCGCTCTGCGCCCGGTGGTGCCGAACGACGGTGTGCGCGGATTCCTCCTCCAGAACCTGCGCCGCGACGGCGACGCCTGGCACTGGCAGCCCAACCTCGCGCTGCTGCGGTCCGACATGGACCGCGTGGGCGGCTGGCCGGCCGAGGCGCTCGCCGGCACGTCGTACGACGGACCGGTGCTGTGGATCGGCGGCTCGGAGTCGGCCTACGTCCTCGAGGACTACGCGGGCGCGATGGAGCAGTACTTCCCGAGGGTCCGCCGGGTCACGATCAAGGGCGCCGGCCACTGGGTGCACTCCGAGCAGCCCGCCGTGTTCCTCGAGGTGCTGCGTCGGTTCGTCACCTGACCCCGTCGGAGTCGTGGCGGGATCCGGCGGCGCGGGTCAGTTGGCCGCCTGGCGCGCCCGGTAGGCCGCGACGGCGTTGCGGTTGCCGCACGCGGTGGAGCAGAAGCGGCGCGAGCGGTTGCGCGACAGGTCCAGCACGAGACCCTCGCAGTCGTCGTCGGCGCAGACGCCGAGCCGGGACAGCTCGTCGGCCCGGATGACGTCGATCATCGCCATCGCGGTCTCGACGATGATCCGGTCGGCGAGCGGCCGGTCGGGCGCCACGGCGTGCAGGTGCCAGTCGTAGCCGTCGTGCCGCGCGAGCTGGGGGAGCGCCTTGGCCTGGAAGAGCATCTCGTTGACCTCGACCGCCGCCTGGTCGCGGCCGCTGGTGAGCAACGTGCGCAGTCGCGGGAGGATCCCCCGGACGGCGTCGACCTCCGCCTGGTCGCCGTCGTGACGGCCCGTGTAGCCGAAGTCGGAGAGGAACTCGTCGAGCTCGTCGGGGGTCGTCAGCGACACCGGCTCGACATCGGAGTTGACGAGGGTGACCGCGGCCTGGAGCGCCATCGCGGTGTCATGGGCGAATACCACGTTGACAGGTTACCGCAGGATGACTACCGTCATGAGTCATGGCGACGATGACTCATGACGAGGCGGTGGTGGTCCCGCCCCGGTCCGCGACCGGGATCGCGGTGGCCCTGTTCTCGGCCGTCTCGTTCGCCCTCTCGGGTGCGCTCGCCTCGCCGCTGCTGGACGCCGGCTGGAGCGCCGGCGCCGTCGTCCTGGTCCGGATCGGGCTCGGCGCGCTGGTCGTCCTGCCGTTCGGCGTGGTCGCGCTGCGCGGCCGGTGGTCGCTGCTGCGCCGCAACCTGCCGCTCGTGCTGACCTACGGGCTGCTCGCCGTCGCCGGGGCCCAGTTCTGCTACTTCTCGGCCGTCGAGTACCTCGAGGTCGGCCCGGCGCTCCTCATCGAGTACACCGCCCCGGCGGCCGTCGTCGTGTGGCTCTGGCTGCGTCACGGCCAGCGCCCGGGCCGGCTGACGCTCCTCGGCGCCGCGGTGGCCGCGCTCGGCCTGCTGCTCGTCCTCGACGTGCTCGCCGGTTTCGGCCTGCACGCGGGCGGCGTCGCGTGGGCGCTCGCCGCGATGGTCGGCGCGGCGACCTACTTCGTCATCTCGGCCGACGACACGACCGGGCTGCCCCCGATCACCCTCGCCGCCGGCGGCCTCGTGGTCGGCGGTGTCGCGCTCGGCCTGCTCGGGCTCGTCGGCGTGCTGCCGATGGCTGCCGAGACCTCGACCGTCACCTACGCCGACACCGAGGTCGAGTGGTGGGTGCCGCTGGTCCTGCTCGGCCTGGTGACGGCCGCCCTGGCCTACGTCGCGGGGATCGCGGCGGCCCGGCTGCTCGGATCGCGCCTCGCGTCGTTCGTGGCGTTGTCCGAGGTCGTCGCCGGCGTCCTCTGGGCGTGGGCCCTCCTCGGCGAGCTCCCCGGTGTCTGGCAGCTGGTCGGCGGCCTGCTGGTGCTCCTGGGCGTCATCGGCGTCAAGCTCGGCGAGCGGTCCACGCCGCGCGAGATCGACGCGCTGACCCCGCTGGCGTGACCACCCTGCCGGCGTGATCAGCCCGCCGGGCAGCGGTAGTAGCGCACCCGGTAGCCCCGGTCGCGCAGCACCGTCCGCCCGGTGCACCCGAGCTCCTCGAGCCGCTCGACGCCCGGCCCGGTGCGGGTGCTGTAGACGAGGACGCGCCGCCCCTCCACGTCGCCGGGGGCCAGGGTCGCCGGGTCGCGCACCTCGTCGAAGAACGGGTCCGGGTGGGGGTCGCTGACGGCGGACAGGTCGTGGTTGTCGGCGAACGCGAGGGGATAGGCCGCCGCGACGGCGCGCGCCGCCGGGTCGGTGAAGACGACGCTCGCGTTGGACCGGACCGCGGTCTCGGCGACGGCGCGCAGGTCGTGCGGCTTGGCGTCGGTGCCCCGCTGCGCGACGACGAGCGGTACGACGGCCAGCAGGCTCACCGCGCCGACGAGGAGCGGTGTCCGTCGGGGGAGCTCGGCGGCGCCGATCACGGCCGCAGCGGCGAAGGCGGGGACGGCGAACGCGAGGTACCGCGCGTGCACCCAGCCCGCGTCGCCCAGGGCGCTCCCGACCGCCAGCGCCGTGGGAACCGCGGCCCAGGATCCGAGCAGCACGACGAGCCACTCGTCACGGGCCTGCCAGCGACGGACCAGGCCGTAGGCGGCGAGCCCGATCACGGCGAAGGCCACGACCTCGCGGGTGTGCAGGGGGTCGCCCACGTCACCGCCGACGAGCTCGTGGACCAGGACGGTGTCCCAGCGGTAGTCCACGTCGGCCAACCACGAGACCTGGGCGCGCTGTCCCCAGGCGACCAGGGCGAGCGGCGAGGTGGCGGCGCCGACGCAGGCCGCGGTGAGGAGCCAGGTCCGCAGCGCCCACCGCTCCACCGCGGCGACGGCGATCCCGTGCGCCAGCATCAGCAGCGCGAGGTAGAGGTGCCACCAGCAGACGACGGTGGCGAGCACGCCGTACAGCACCCAGGTCGCGCGCGTGTCCTTGAAGCGGGCGTCGTCGAGGGCGAGGGTCGCGAGCACGGCGAGGGCGGCGGCCCACGCATAGCTGCGCCCGTCGACCGCGGCCCAGGAGAGGCCCGGCAGCAGGGCGGTCGCGAGCCCGGCGGCGACGGCGGTCGGGAGCGGCAGGTAGCGCAGGACGAGGACGACGACGCCCGCTGCGGCGACGCCGACGCCGAGCGCGCTGAACGCGCGCACCGCCTCGATCGACTCACCCGTCACGGCGGTCCAGCAGCGCAGCGCCAGGTAGTAGAGCCCGTGCACGGCGTCGACCTCGCCGAGCACGTCGAGGACCTCGCCCGGCGGTCGCCGGAGCAGGCTGAGCGTGACCGCCTCGTCGGTCCAGATCGTCGGACGGCCTGCGCCGACCAGCCCGAGCACCGTGGCGACGACTCCGGTGAGGATCGCCGCGGTCGGGCGCGAGCTCAGCGCAGGTCCTGCTGCTTGACCACGACCTCGCGGATGATGAGGAGCACGGCGGCCGCCGCGGGGATCGCCAGCAGGGCGCCGACCACGCCGAGCAGTGCGGTGCCCGTCAATGCCGCGATCACGATGACGGCCCCCGGCAGGTCGACGGTGCGGCCCATCACGCGCGGGTAGATGACGTAGTTCTCGATCTGCTGGTAGATCACGTAGAAGATCACCGCGGCGATGCCGCTCTTGACGTCGGTCGCGAACGCGATGGCGCAGACGACGACGGCGCCGAGCGTGGCCCCGATCATCGGGATGACGTCGAGGACGGCGACGACGAACGCGAGCGCGACGGCGTACTCCCGCACCTCGGTGAACCAGAGGAACACCAGCGAGGAGAGGCCGGCGCAGAGCGCGACGACGAACGCGCCGGACACGTAGCCGCCGATGTTGTGGATGATCTTGTCGCCGAGCCTGGCGACCCGATCGCGCCGCGAGGCCGGGGCCAGCTGGTAGACGGCGCCGGTCGTCGTCTTGAGCGAGGAGAGGAAGTAGAGCGTCAGCACCAGGATGATGAACGCGTTGAACAGTGCGGAGATGATCTTGAGGCCGAAGCCGAGCGCGCCGCCGAAGAGCGTCGAGATGAAGTCCCCGTCGGTGACGAACGCCTTGGCCTTGTCGACGATCTCGTACTCGTCGTTGAGGTCCTGGACCTGCTTGTTCTCCTGGAGCTGGTCGAACCAGATCGGGGCGTTGTCGGTCAGCAGCTGGATCTGGTCGGCGATGACCGGGACGATCGCGACCACGAACAGCGCCAGCGTCGCGAGCGCCGCGACGATGACCAGCGCGACGGCATAGCTGCGGCGCAGGCCGCGCCGCTCGAGGAACTCGACCGACGGGTTGAGGCCGGCGGCGAGGAAGAACGAGACGACCACCAGCATCAGGACCGAGCCGATGCCGAGGAGCGCCTGGAAGAGCCAGTACGCCAGCAGCAGGCCGACGCCGCCGACGAACCCGACGTAGAACGGGGACCGCCGGTCGAAGGGCTGGCCGAGCTCGCCGTAGGGGAGCGGTACGGCGGCCGCTCCGTCGACGAAGTCCTCGCTGATGGTCGGGGGAGTGGCCTCCGGGCCGGGGGCGGACGCGCCGTCCTGAGGGGCGGCCGTCCGCCGCCGGCCGAAGCTCAACTCTTGTCCTCGTCAGTTCCCTCGGCGAACCCGGAGACGAGGTCGGCCAGGGACGCCAGCTGCGCGCTGATCGCGTCGCGGCGCTTGGTGACCCGCTCGAGCTCGGACCGGGTCACGGCCAGCTGACGCTGCGCGTCGGCCTCGCCGCTGGCGGTGATCGATTCGGCCTGCGTCCGGGCGGAGGCCACGATCTGCTCGGCCTCGCGGCGGGCGCGGCTGAGCAGCGCCTCGGACTCGGTCTGGGCAGCCGTGCGGTTCTCGGCGGAGAGCCGGCCGGCCTCGGAGGCGCGCTGCTCGGCGGCGGCCGCGCGCTGCTCGGCCTCCTCGACCAGGCGCCGGGTCTCGGCGACCGCGGTGTTGTGGTGGTCGGTCGCCTCGCGAGCGAGCCGCTCCTTCTCCACCGCGAGCATCCGGCGGGCCTCCTGGACCTCCCGGTCGGCCGCGGCACGCGCCTGCTCGACCTCGCGCTGGACGGCGCTGCGCTGCTCGCTGGCCTCCTGCTGGGCGGCGAGCCGCAGCTGCTCCGCCTCGCGCTTGGCGGCGGCGAGCTCGTCGCTCGCGGTGCTCCGGGCCAGGGACAGCTCCTGCTCGGCGTTGGCCAGCAGGCGGGTGCGGTTCTCCTCGAGCTCGCGGAGCTGGACGGCGCGCATGTCCTCGGCCTCGCGCGCGGCCTCGGCGCGGATCGCCTTGGCGTCGCGGGTCGCCTGGTCGCGGATCTCCGCCGCGTCACGCTCGGCGATCCCACGGATCTCGTCGGACTCCTCCTCGGCGAGGCGCAGCATCGCGCTTGCGCGGCCCCCCAGGCCGGCGTAGGACGGGTTGTCGGACTCGGCGAGCTCGTCCTTCGCGGAGGCGAGCTGCTTCTCGAGCTCGATCACGCGCTGCTCGGACTCGGTCAGGCTGGCCCCCAGCGCAGCCTTCTCGCTCGCGAGCTGACGGATCTGGGCATCGACCGCCGCTTGGTCGTAGCCACCGCGTCGGACCACCGGCAACGCGGCTGTCGACGCTCCCGGCGCGCGGGTGGGCGCGGGTTGCGGAGCCGCAGCGGGTGCGGGCTGAGCCGGCTGGGTGGGGGCGGACGTGGTCACGGGCATCACCTGGGTCGCTTCGTGGTCGGAGGGGGGCTGGGTGGGGGACGTGCCGGAGGGTGGGGCGTCCTTCGGCGGCGGTGCCGGCGGGGTCGAGCCGGACTGGCTGTCGAAGATGGACAGACCTTGGTCGCTCATGCTGGGGAAGCTCCCTAAATCGCGGTCGGGGAACGAGGTCCGCTCCATGATCCCTGATCGCCCGGAGTTTCCCCACCCCCGACCCGCGCATTTAGACGCCGGAGCCCGACACCGTCGCGACCTCAGGCAGTCCGAGGGCCACCTCGAGGTCGGCGCAGAGGGCGAGCGGGCCGGTGTAGCGGCGCATCGGGTCCTTGCTCATCGCCAGACGGAGGACCCGGTTGACGGCCAGGGTGAGCGGCTCCCGGCCGTCGAGCTGGGGGACGCGGGTCATCCGATGGGCGTCGCGGACGGCCTCCGGCGTCGGACCGCTGTACGGCGGCCGCCCGGTGGCCGTGGTCCAGAGCAGGCACCCGAGGGCGTAGACGTCGGCGCTCGCCGACGGCCCGGCCACGCCCTCGGGCGGGTCGAAGCCGGGGTTGCGGGCCAGGGTGCCGGGTGGCTGGGAACCCAGCTCGCGGGCGAGCGCGGTCACCTGCTCCACGGCGGCGCGCAGCGGCATCCCCTGAGCAGTCGTCGGGGCGGTCGCCGGAGCTGCCCCCGGCGGTGGTGGTGGCGGCGGAGGAGGCGGCGGTGGCGGCGGCAGGGTCCCGGTCGGCACGGCGGGGACGAGGTGCCCCTCCTCGCGGAAGCCGTGGCGCTCCCACCAGCGCCGCATCGGCCCGGGCGCCCACCAGTTGAGGCGACCGAGCAGAGCCATCGTGGCCGGCACCATGAGTGCTCGCACGATCGTCGCGTCGACGACCAGGGCGACGACCATGCCGACGCCGAGCATCTTCATGAGCACGATGTCGCCGGTCGCGAAGGCGCCGATGACGACGCCGAGGAGCAGCGCGGCCGAGGTGATGATCCGACCGGTCGACTGGACGCCGCCGGCCACGGAGAGCTCGTGGTCGCCGGTCGCGTCCCAGCGCTCGCGCACCCGGGAGAGCAGGAAGACCTCGTAGTCCATCGACAGCCCGAACAGGATGGCCAGCATCAGGATCGGGTTGGTGGCCTCGAGGAAGCCGGGGGAGTCGAAGCCGAGCAGTCCCGAGAGGTGCCCGTCGTTGAAGATCCACGTCACGACGCCGAACGACGCGGTGATGGAGAAGGCGTTCATCACGATCGCCTTGAGGGGCAGCACCACCGAGCCGAAGGCGACGAACAGCAGCACCAGCATCACCGTGAGGACGATGAGCCCCATCAGCGGCAGGTGGCCGTGGACCGAGGCGATGAGGTCGACGGTGTCGGCGGTCAGGCCGCCGACCAGCGCGGTGCCGGCCTCGGGCTCGACGTCGCGGAGGTCCTCGACGATGCGCTGGGAGTCCTCGGACTGGCTGTTGCCGTCCCACAGCACCCGGAGCAGCGCGGCGTCGGTCTCCTCCTCGAGCACGACGACCTGCCGGACGCCGTCCACCTCGCCGGCCGCGGCGGCGTACTGAGCGACCCCGGTGGCGTCGGTGTCCTGGAGCACGACGGTCGCGAGCGAGGTCTCCGGGCCGAACTCGAGGAGCTTCTCGGCGGCGATCCGGGACGGGGCGTCCGCGGGAAGGATGCGGTGGTCGATCCCGCCCCACTTGGCGCCGAGGAACGGCGACGCGACGGCCAGCAGGATGACGCTGGTCACCGCGAGGACGGCGACCGGGTGCCGCATGACGGCGCGTGCCAGGCTCGCCCAGCGCCCGTCGTCGGACCCCGGCTCGGGCATGTTCCACGGCTTGCGCCAGGGCAGCCGGCCCTTGTCGATGCGGCGCCCGAGCAGCACCAGGATCGCCGGCAGCACGGTGATCGCGGCGAGCATCGCGATGAGGACCGCAGCGATGCCGCCGTAGCCCATGCTCCGGAGGAAGACCTGCGGGAAGACGAGCAGGCTCGACATCGACGCGGCGACGACGAGGCCCGAGAACATGACGGTCCGGCCGGCGGTCGCCAGCGTCCGGGCGACCGCGGCCCGCGGCGCGGCGGGGTCGTCGGGCGGGAGCAGCGCGAGCTCCTCGCGGAACCGGCTGACGATGAACAGCGAGTAGTCGACGGCCAGGCCGATTCCGAGCAGCGAGATGACGTTGATGGAGAACATCGACACGTCGGTGAAGAGCGTGAGCAGCCGCATCACCGCGATCGAGACCAGCAGCGCGATGATCCCGAGCAGCGCGGGCATCGCCGAGGCGGTCAGGCTTCCGAAGATGAGGAGCGCCAGCAGGACGACGAGCGGGAGCGAGAGCAGCTCGGCCTGCTTGAGGTCCTCCTCGGTGATGACGTTGACGTCGGCGTGGGCGGGGTAGAGCCCTGCGAGGTCGGTCTCGAGGCCCTCGGCGTGGAGGAGTGGCTCGATCTCGTCATAGCTGATGAGCTGCTCGTTGAGGGTGTCGCCGGCGAGCGACACGTGCACCTGCACGGCGTGGCGGTCCGGGGAGACGAAACCCGCATCGTCCGGGACGGCGAAGTAGGGGACCGTCCGGACGACCTCGTCGACGGCGAGGTCGTCGACGACGGCCGCGACGGCCGCCTGGAACTCGGGGTCGTCAGCGGTCAGGTCGTCGCTGGAGTAGATCGCGACGACGTCCGGCGTGTGGTTGCCGAAGAGCGCCCGTTCCGCCGCGACGGCGCGGACGCCCTCGGAGCCGGGGTCCTCGAACCCGCCCCGGCCCAGGTCGTCCATCACCCCGGCGCCGTAGACGGCGGCGGCCAGGACGAGAACGACCGCTGCAGCCAGGACCAGTCGGGCATGGCGCCCGACCGTCCCGGCCCAGCGGTCGATCACGGCCGCAATCTAGCGGCCTTCCGGGTCGAGCGGAGTCAGATGACCCGGATCAGATGCCCCGGAACAGGTTGATCTTGTCGAGGTGCTTCGCGCGGAGCTCCTCGTTGCGGACGCCCAGGCCCTCCTCGGGGGAGAGGCAGAGCACGCCGACCTTGCCCTGGTGCTTGTTGTGGTGCACGTCGAGCGCGGCCTGGCCGGTGTCCTCGAGCTTGTAGGTTCGCGACAGGGTCGGGTGGATCTTGCCCTGGGCGATGAGGCGGTTGGCCTCCCACGACTCGCGGTAGTTGGCGAAGTGGCTGGAGATGATCCTCTTGAGGTTCATCCACAGGTAGCGGTTGTCGTACTCGTGCATGAAACCGGTGGTCGACGCGCAGGTGGTGATCGTGCCGCCCTTGCGGGTGACGTAGACCGAGGCGCCGAAGGTCTCGCGACCCGGGTGCTCGAAGACGATGTCGATGTCCTCACCGCCGGTGAGCTCGCGGATGGCCTTGCCGAAGCGCTGCCACTCCTTCGGGTTCTGCTGGGTGCCCTCGTCGTTCCAGAACTTCGGAGCGAGCTCGGAGCGGTTGATGACGTGCTCGGCGCCCATGTTGCGGACGATCTGGGCCTTCTCCTCGTTGGAGACCACGCAGATGGGGTTGGCACCACCGTTGAGGGCGTACTGGGTCGCGAAGCCGCCGAGGCCGCCGGAGGCGCCCCAGATGAGGACGTTGTCGCCCTGCTTCATGTTGCCGCCGTTGGCGGAGACGAGCTGGCGGTAGGCGGTGCAGTTGACGAGGCCGGGGGAGGCGGCCTCCTCCCAGGTGAGGTGCTCGGGCTTCGGCATCAGCTGGTTGGCCTTGACCATCGCGACGTCGGCGAGGCCGCCGAAGTTGGTCTCGAAGCCCCAGATGCGCTGCGAGGAGTCGAGCATCGTGTCGTTGTGCCCGTCGGGCGACTCCAGCTCGACCGAGAGGCAGTGGGCGACGACCCGGTCGCCCGGCTTCCACTTGGTGACGCCCGCGCCGACGGCGAGGACGACGCCGGACAGGTCGGAGCCCACGATGTGGTAGTCGAGGTTGTGGCGCGCGCCGAGGTCGGACTCGCGGCCGTAGCGCTCGAGGAAGCCGAAGGTGGAGACCGGCTCGAAGATCGAGGTCCACACGGTGTTGTAGTTGATCGCCGACGCCATGACGGCGACGAACGCCTCGCCCGGGCCGAGCTCGGGAAGCGCGACCTCGTCGAGGTGCAGGGACTTGCGGGGGTCCTTGTCGCGGGACGCGAGGCCCTCGAACATGTCGACCTCGTCCTTGTGCACCGTCATGGCGCGGTAGGACTGGGGAAGCTCGAGGTTGGCGAAGTCCTCAGCGGAGGTGTCTTCGGCCTGGATGGCGTCGAGGATGTGCTGCACGGTCGTTGTCTCCCTGTTGGACTATCGGGTGGCGAATCGAGAATTGGGCACGGCCGCCGCGTAGATTACCCATGAGTAACCCTTGCGTGGCTACTTCGTGACGGGCGTCTCACGTCGTGTGTGCGCCACGATAGGGGGGTGACGTTGCAGTCAGGTCGCCCGTCCGTCGATCTCAATGCCGATGTGGGCGAGTCGTTCGGTCGTTGGACCCTCGGTGATGACGAGGCGCTGCTCGCCGTCGTCACCAGCGCCAACGTCGCCTGCGGGTTCCACGCAGGCGATCCGCTGACCCTGCGGCGCACCTGCGCCGAGGCGGTACGACGCGGCGTGCGGATCGGCGCCCAGGTCGGCTACCGCGACCTCGCCGGATTCGGGCGCCGATTCATGGAGGTGCCCGCGGACGAGCTCGCCGCCGACGTCCTCTACCAGCTCGGCGCCCTCGACGGGATCGCCCGCGCTGCCGGCGGCCGGGTCGCCTACCTGAAGCCGCACGGGGCGCTCTACAACGCGATCGTCACTCACCAGGCGCAGGCCCGGGCGGTCGTCGAGGCGGTGCTCGCCTTCCAGGACGGTCACGGGGTGGCGCTGCCGGTCCTGGGCCTGCCCGGGTCGTCGTTCCTGGAGCTCGCCGCGCAGGCCGGTCTGCCGGTGGTCCCCGAGGGGTTCGCCGACCGGGCCTACCGCCCCGACGGGACGCTGGCGCCGCGCAGCGAGCCCGGGGCGGTCCTCACCGATCCCCGAGCCGTGGCCGCGCAGGCCGTGCGGCTCGCGGGGTCGGGCACCGTCGGCTCGATCTGCGTCCACGGCGACTCCCCGGACGCGGCGGTGCTGGCCACCGCGGTCCGGGCCGGGCTCGCGGGCGGGGGCTTCACCGTCCGGGCGTTCGCGTGAGCCCGCAGGTCCTGCCGTACGGCGACCGCGCCCTCCTCCTCGAGCTGCCGGACACCGCCGCCGTCGTCGCCTACGTCGACGCGCTCGCCGCCGCCCCCGGCTTCGCCGACCTCGTCGACGACGTGGTCCCCGGCGCTCGCACCGTCCTGGTCCGTGCCCGCCGCGGCGTCGACCTGGCGCAGCTCGAGACGCGCTGCAGGGCCGAGATCGCGATCGTCCCCCCGGAGGAGCACCCGCTCGGTCCGGACGTCGGTGCCTTGCCGGGGGGACCATCGCGCGTCGAGATCCCGGTGGAGTACGACGGCCCGGATCTCGGGGAGGTCGCTCGGCTGACGGGCCTCACCCGCGACGAGGTGGTGGAGGCGCACACCGGCACTCCGTGGCGGGTGGCGTTCGGGGGCTTCGCCCCGGGGTTCGCCTACCTCGTCGGGGGCGACCCGCGGCTCCACGTGCCCCGGCGCGCCACGCCACGGACGGCGGTGCCGGCCGGTGCCGTCGGGCTGGCGGGGGAGTTCAGCGGCGTCTACCCGCGGGAGTCGCCCGGCGGCTGGCAGCTCATCGGCACCACCGCCGAGCGGATGTGGGACCTCGACCGCGACCAGCCCGCTCTCCTCGCGGCGGGTGCCACGGTGAGGTTCGTGCGTGCCTGAGCTCCTCGTGCACCGGTGCGGCACGGCGACCGTGCAGGACGCGGGCCGCCCCGGCCAGGCCGCGATCGGCGTCGGACGGTCGGGTGCGGCCGACCTGGCGTCGTACGCACTGGGGAACCGGCTCGTCGGCAACGCGCCGGGCGCAGCCAGCCTCGAGGTGGTCCTCGGTGGGCTCGAGGTCGAGGCCGGCGGCACCTTGTGGGTCTGCGTCACGGGCGCCCCCGCCCCGGTCACGATCGACGGTCGTGCTGAGGCGTCGGGGGCGGTCCTGGCCCTTCGGCCGGGGCAGCGGCTGGTGCTCGGCGTCCCGCCCGACGGGCTGCGCTCCTACCTCGCCGTCCGGGGCGCGATCGACGTGCCCGCCGTGCTCGGGTCCCGCTCCCGTGACACCCTCGCCGCGCTCGGACCGGAGCCGGTGCGCGGCGGCGACCGGCTCCCGATCGGGGTCGCCGTCGTCGACGAGATCCGGGTCGACGC
>NZ_JACEFC010000067.1:0-10318 GCF_014180715.1 Nocardioides stalactiti
TGCTCATGCCTCGTCGGTCTCGTCGGCCGCGTCGGCCACCGGGCCGTCGGCGAGGATGCCGTAGAGCCGGCGCCGGGCGTCGACGAGGACCTCGACGGCTGCGCGACGCTGGGTCGCGTCGCCGGAGACGGCGATCTGCCACACCGCGCTCATCACCTGTGGGATCTCCGCCTTGATGTCGGCGTGCTCGCCGGGCGCCTCGGCCTCGGCGCGGTCGAACGGAGCCCAGACCGCGGCCAGCTCCGCGGTGTTGTCGGCGCAGTACGTCGCCCCGGCCCCGGTGAGCTGCAGCGAGCGGCGGCTGCGCTCGCCCTCGGTCTCGACGAGCCCCTCGTCCTCCAGCTGCGAGATCGTCGGATAGACCGACCCCGGGCTCGGACGCCAGGCTCCGCCGCTGCGGTCGGTGATCTGCTGGATCACCTGGTAGCCGTTGAGCGACTCGTCGCGATCCTGGGCGGCACGGAGCACGTCGAGGATCGCGAACCGGACGTCGCCGCGCCGGACCCGGGCTCCGCGCTGGCCTTCCGGGCGGCCCATGCCGAGGAGGCCGGCCAGCCACGGCGGCGGACCGCCGGGGCCACCGCCGCGGTGGTGCGAACCGCGGTGCTGCTCCCACGGCCCGCCCCACGGTCCGGGACGGTGCTGCTGGCGCTGGTCATGGGGAGCGCACTCCCCCATCGCGGCCCAGATCGGGCCGAGCTGCCTGCTGAAGCGGTTCATCGTCAACGTCTCCCTCACGTCAATGTCGCGATCTTTCGAAAGTATGTCGCGATATATCGTTAGCGTAGCAGGAGGGTGCCGAGGTCTCAAGCAACTACGTGTTACGGCCACTACCGCGGTGCTGTGGTCGCTACCTCGGTGGTCGACCGCCCTGGTAGCAGCGATAACACATAATTACTGCACCGTTCGCGTCAGCGGGCGAGCCAGGCGGCGTACGAGTCGAAGGAGAAGGGCCGGCCGAGGAAGTCGGCGACCAGGTCGGCGGCATCGGCCTCGCCGCCGCGGGCGAGCACCCGGTCGCGGTAGCGGCCGGCCACCTCGGGGTCGAACAGGTCCTCGGTCGAGAACGCGCTGAACATGTCCTTCGCGATGACCAGCGACCACATGTAGGTGTAGTAGGCCGAGCTGTAGCCGCCGAGGTGACCGAACGACGCGAACATGTGGGTGTCCTCGAGGTACGGCAGCGCGCCGTAGCGACCCTGGAGCTCGATCATCCGGTCGGTCAGCGACGCGACCTCCTCACCGGCGACGCGTCGCGCCTCGTCGGCGTGGAAGCGGTAGGACATGGCGGCGTAGAACATCTGGGTCCGCGCATAGATGCCCTTGCCGTAGTCGTCGGACCGGCGCATCGCCTCGACCAGCGCGTCCGGGATCGCCTCACCGGCGTCGTCGGTCGCGAAGCTGCGCAGCACCGCCGGGTCCCACGCCCACTCCTCGAGCATCTGGCTCTGCGCCTCGACGAAGTCCCACTCGGTCGCGACGCCGGCGAACCGGTACCAGTCGCCGTGGCCGCCGAGGACGTGGTGGAGCAGGTGGCCGAACTCGTGGAAGAGGGTCGTGACGTGGTCGTGCTCCATCAGCCCGCGGGAGAAGTTGCAGACCAGCACACCCTCGGGCAGCTGCTCGCCCGCGACGCCGTTGGTCAGGGTGAACTGCGCGGCGTGCTTGTACTTGCCCTCGCGCGGGTGGAGGTCGAGGTAGATGCGGCCCAGCGAGCCACCGTCGGCGTCCGCCGCGGTGGAGAAGACGTCGTAGACGGCGACCTCGTCGTGCCAGACCGGGACGTCGACGGGCTCGTAGCGCAACCCGAACAGCCGGCCGGTCACGTCGAGCAGGCCCTGCCGCACGAGCGGGAACCGGAAGTAGGTGCGCACCCGCTGGCCGTCGACGTCGTACTGGTCCTGCCGGACGAGCTCCTGGTAGTAGAACGAGTCGTGGAGCGGGATCTCGGTCGCGTCGGGGTAGTCCTGTCGGTAGCGCTCGAGGAGGACGGCGAGGTCCGCGCGCATCGGCTCCTCGGCGGCCGCCACGATCTTGTCGATGAACTCCGGGATCGCCGCGCCGGAGCCGATCATCTTCACGTCGGCGTCGTACGACGGCCAGTCGGGGTAGCCGACGAGCGTGGCGGGCTCCTGACGGATCGCGAACATCTCCTCCAGGAGCGGCTCGGCCGCGGGCCAGCCGCGCTGGAGGAACGCGGTCTGGATCTGTCGTCGGACGTCCTGGTCGTGGGCG
The DNA here is from genome assembly GCF_014180715.1 of Nocardioides stalactiti. Classification (GTDB taxonomy): domain Bacteria; phylum Actinomycetota; class Actinomycetes; order Propionibacteriales; family Nocardioidaceae; genus Nocardioides; species Nocardioides stalactiti. The sequence continues at coordinate 2,236 of NZ_JACEFC010000067.1, forward strand.
AACATCCGCACCGGGATGGCGTCGGGGTAGTCGGTCGTCACCGTCACCAGTCCGTCGCCCTCGGCGGGGTGGGCCTCGATCCAGTCCTCGGGCAGGCCCGCGAGCCGCTCCGGTGCGACCCGGATCGAGCGGACGTCGTCACGGGTGATCCGGCTGAACTCCTGGTCGAGCTCGGTGAGCCGGTCCCGGATCGCAGTGATCCGCGAGCGCGTCTCGTCGTCCTTGTCGACGCCCGAGCGGCGGAAGTCCTTGCGGACCTTGTCGAGGAGGCGGGCGGCGATCGGGTCGAGCCCGCTGCCGTCGAGGCCGGCGAACACCTCGTAGAGGGTGCTGTCCAGGCTCCACTCGGTCGCGAGCTTGTCGGCGTCCTGCTCGGCGGCGTCGGCGATCACCCGGACCTCGGGGGAGGGGTGCACGTTGCCGATGACCGAGCCGATCGCGGAGACGCCACGCAGGTGACCGCCGGCCCGATCCCAGACCCGGAGCACCTCCACCGCCTCGGCGGGAGGGTCGGTGCGCAGCAGGTCGACCAGCTCGCGGGCCCGGTCGAGCTCCTCGGAGGAACGGGCGCGGACCCACTCCCCCCAGGTCGAGGCGTCGGTCGAGGAGGGCAGCGTCAGGGGCGAGTGCGTCACCCGACCTAGGTTAGGTCCCCCGGACCACCCGCCGGCTCGACCAGCTCGCCGCGCCGACGCTCGAGGTGAGCGCGCTCGGCGGTGTTGTCGCAGAGCGCGAGGGCCGCGTCGTAGGCGTCGCGGGCCTCCGCGCTGCGTCCCAGCCGACGCAGCAGGTCGGCCCGCGTCGCGTGGAGGGCGTGGTACGACGACAGCGCGTCCCCGAGCGCGTCCACCTGCGCGAGGGCGACCTCCGGCCCGTCGAGCTCGGCGATCGCGACCGCACGGTTGAGCCGCACGATCGGCGACGGGTCGAGGCGCACGAGCTGGTCGTAGAGGGCGGCGATCTGCGACCAGTCGGTCGCCTCCGCGGTCGGGGCGTCGGTGTGGACCGCGTTGATCGCCGCCAGCAGCTGGAAGCGTCCCGGCCGGTTGATCGCGAGGCACTCGCGCACCAGCGCGTGGCCCTCGCCGATGAGTGCCCGGTCCCACCCGCCCCGGTCCTGGTCGTCGAGGCGGACCAGCTCGCCGCCGCGCACCCGGGCCTCACGCCGTGACTCGGTGAGGAGCAGCAGCGCGAGCAGTCCGGTGACCTCGGGTTCCGAGGGCAGCAGGCCGCGCAGGATCCGCGCAAGGCGGATCGCCTCGGCGGTCAGGTCGGTGCGCACCGGAGCTCCGTCGCCGGAGGCGAGATAGCCCTCGTTGAAGACGAGGAACAGCACCGCGAGCACGGTCGCCACCCGGCTCGGCAGCTCGTCGGCCCCGGGCACCCGGTAGGGGATCCGAGCGGCCGCGATCTTCTTCTTCGCGCGGGTGATCCGCTGCGCCATCGTCGTCTCGGGGACGAGGAAGGCCTGGGCGATCTCCTCGACGGTGAGCCCCCCGAGGAGCCGCAGGGTCAGAGCGATCCGTGCCTCCGGCGCGAGCGCCGGGTGGCAGCACGTGAACATCAGCCGGAGCCGGTCGTCGGGGTGGTCCTCGAAGACCCCGAGCGACTCGTGGGGCGTGTCGTCGTACATCTCAGCAGCCTGCTGATGCTTGGAGTCCCGCACCTTCTCGCGCCGCAGCCGGTCGATGGCCCGGTTGCCGGCCGTCGTCGTCAACCACCCGCCCGGGTTGGGCGGCACTCCCGACTCCGGCCACTTCTCCAGCGCCACGAGCAGCGCCTCGGCGGCGGCCTCCTCGGCGATGTCGATGTCGCCGAAGCGGCGGACGAGCGTGGCGATCAGCCGGCCGTACTCCTCCCGGAACACCCGCTCGATCGCGGCGGCGGAGGACGCGGGACCCACCTCGGGCTCAGGCCTCGGGCTCGGACTGGAACGGCCGGACCTCGACCTTGCCCTGGCAGGCCCGCGACCCCTGGGCTGCCCAGTCGAGAGCGGCGTCGAGGTCTGCCACGTCGATGATCCAGAAGCCGCCGATGTGCTCCTTGGTCTCGAGGTAGGGGCCGTCGGTCATCACGGGCGCCGAGCCCTGGCCGTCGACCACGGTCGCGGTCGTCGCGCTCTCGAGGCCGCCCGCGAAGACCCAGATACCGGCGTCGCGCACCTTGGTGTTGAAGGCCTCGACGGCCTCGAACATCTCCTGCATCGTCGCCGGGTCGATCTCGGCGTAGTCCTCGTCGCTGCCGTGGACGGAAAGCAGGTACTGCGTCATGTCGATCTCCTCCTGTCGGGGACGGTCCCGATGACCGCCCGCACACCCTCACCACGAACCAGCGGCTGTCGATACGACAACTTGCCACAAGGAAATCATCGACAGCATCGCTGCGAGGGCACAGGCTGTGGCCGTGGTCGGTTACGGCGGGCGCAAGCGTGGCTGGGGACGCATCATCGGCGGGGTCCTCGGCATCGTGCTGCTCGCGGTGCCGATGCTCATCGGCGCCCTGGTCATCCTGGTCGGCGTCGCGCGGTGGGAGTCCTTCGACCCCGAGGCGCAGGGTCGCGTCCCCGGCGTGCTGACCCTCGATGCCGACGAGGGGACCACCTACGTGGTGGCGCTCGGCACGGGCATCAAGAACGAGACCGGCGGCGGCCGCTCGTTCAACACCTCCTTCGCCGTCGACATCCGGTGCACCATCCGCCACCCCGACGGGACCGAGGACACCATCCGGGGCGACCGGCAGACGTCGTCGGTCGAACGGGCCGGCGACTACGCCAGCATCGGGAGGTTCGAGGGCGCCGGGGGTACGACGGAGGTCGACTGCACCTCCACGAGCAAGGACGTGTTCGGTGACGAGCTCGACCTCCCCGCGATCGTGCACGCGACCAACGCGACCCTCCAGTGGGTCGCCTGGGGGCTGCTCCTCGGGAGTGTCGCCGTGGTGCTGGGCGGGGTCGGGCTGATCGTGTGGGGCGTCCGAGGAAAGGTGGTCTGAGATGTTCGAGAAGTTCAAGCTGGCGGCGCAGGCGATGAGTCCGGCGAACATCAAGCGCGGGATCGAGCTGAGCAAGCAGTCGATGGCCAACGGCGGCCGGCTCACCGAGGAGCAGATGGCCGGCTGGACGCCCGAGCAGCGCGCGCAGTACGAGGCGCAGATGGCGCAGGCGCAGGCGTCGATGCAGGCCAACGCCGACAAGATCATCGCCGACGAGATGGCCCGCCGCGTGGTGCACGGCCCGGCCGGCGACTTCCTCTACGGCCCGCTGCCGGACCGCGAGCGGATGACCGACCTGTCGTTCGCCGGCCAGTGGGAGGCCTCCAAGGCCGAGTTCATGGACACGCTGCGCAACCCGTTCGGCCGCAAGCCGCCGCCACCACCGCCGCGCCCGGCCGTCAGCGCGGTCCCGGCCGAGCAGGCCGCCGCCGAGCGCGCGGTGCGCGACGAGGCGCGGACGCCGTACCTCGCACCGCAGCGGATCCCCGTCACCCGGACCCGGATCACGACCAACCCCAAGAGCCACGTCAAGGACCTCGCCGCGTGGCTCGGTGCGGCCGGCCTGTCCGCGCGGCCGGACCTCGTGTACGGCGTCTACCGCGTGCCCGACCACATCACCGGCGGGTTCGGGATCAACCGGGCGACGGTCGTCGAGTGGGAGGTCGTCCACGCCGCGCAGCCCGGGATGCCCGCGGCACCCCCCGCCGCCGTGGTCGGCTTCTCCGCGCGCGAGCGCTGGGCCGCACGGCGTCCGGGCGAGCCGTCGATCCTCGACGAGGACCTCGGCCTGGAGTACCTCCGGGCGGCCGACCTCGGCCCCGAGCAGTGCCTCGGCATCGCCCGGCTGGTCGAGGTCGACGCGGCGTCCGGGTCCTCCGAGGGCGGAGGCGGCATGTACGTCATGGTCGGGGTGACCGGGCTCGTCGTGCTCCATCCCGCCGACCTCGCGGTCGGCGTCGGCGCCCGCCTCCAGGCCCAGCGGCCGCTCCAGGCGCTGCCCGCGCCGGACGTGCACGTCGCCGTCCTCAACTGGGGCGACGTCCGCCGGGTCGTCAACCCACGGCCCGATCACCGGGTCCTCGTCCCCGCGCCGTTCCCGCACCTGCCGGCGACCGGGGGCGAGCTGCTCGAGGCCTACCTCGGCATCGTCGGCGTACGCCCCCAGGACTGCTACAGCGCTCAGGTGACCTGCGACCAGCCGAGCAACATCCTCGGCGGCGGCACGTTCGTCACGACGACGTCCTCCGAGGCCGAGATGTGCGCCGACGGCACCGCCCGGCCGCGGTTCCGCGGCGGCTCACGCATCGTCATCGCCTACCGGGACAACCCCGAGTACGCCGAGGGCCGTGAGCGCTGGGCCGCCTACCAGCGTGAGGCGCTGCGGACGACGCTGGAGAACCGGGTGGCGGTCCGCGAGCCGGTCGACAAGCAGAGCGCGCTGGACCGCGGCGTGCTCGGCGCCCTGGTCAAGACGGCCGACGTGGTCGGCACCTTCGTGGACGGCGAGTCCTACGACGAGCCGTTCAAGGGGCTACCCCACTACCGGTACTGCTGGCCGCCCGTCCAGTGACCCGGTCGACTGCTGCGCCGACTCCAGCGTCGACGGCAACGCCGACTCCTCCGCCGGCTTCCAGCCCGGACCCTGGGTGAGGTAGCCCCAGCGGTCCTGCCAGCGGGTGGCTGCCCGGACGTCGCGGGCGATGGCGACGAACTCGTGGGTCGCGACCCGGGCGGGGTTGAAGCTGCCGACGTTCTTGGTCAGTCCGTAGCGGACCCGCTCACCCTCGGCCTCGAACGTCTTGAACAGCCGGTCCCACACGATGAGGATGCCGCCGTAGTTCTTGTCCAGGTACTGCTGGTTGGAGCCGTGGTGCACCCGGTGGTGCGACGGGGTGTTCATGACCAGCTCGATCGGCTTCCACATCCGGTCGACCCGCTCGGTGTGGATGAAGAACTGGTAGACGAGGCTCACCGACTGCTGGAGCAGGATCATCCACGGCGGCACGAACAGCGCGAGGGGCAGCCAGTACGGCAGCGAGCTGAAGGGCGTCCACGGCTGCCGCAGCGCGGTGCTCAGGTTGTAGAACTCGCTGGAGTGGTGCACCACGTGGCTGGCCCAGAAGATCCGGATCGTGTGGTGGGTGCGGTGGTACCAGTAGTAGACGAAGTCGTCGGCGAAGAAGAGAGCGACCCAGATCCACGGGTTGTCCGTCGGCAGGTGCAGCGGGCTCAGGCTGTAGACCGCGGCGAGGGCCGCGAGGACCACCAGCTTCCAGCCGAGGTTGACCACGACGTTGCCGAGACCCATCACCAGGCTGGTGCGCGCGTCCTTCGTCTCGTAGCCGAGCTCGTCGTCGTCGGGCAGGAAGTAGAACGAGACGGCCTCGAGGACGAGGCACACGGCGAACACCGGGATGGCGTGCAGGATCAGGTCGAACATCTTCTTCTCACTTCTCGATGGCCGCGCTGATGCGCGCGACGGTGCGGCCGAGGAGCTCCTCGGCGAGTCGGTGGGCGCCCTCGGCGTCGCGGTCCGCGATCAGCCGGGCGAGCGCGAGGTGGGCGTCGCGGTCGGCGTACTCGGCTCCGAGGCCGAGGTCGACGACGGTCTGCCAGCCGATCTCGGCGAAGCCGCCGACCAGGGTGTTGAGACCGAGCCGGTAGGCGACGTTGCCCGAGCCGTCGATGACGCAGGTCCAGAAGTCCAGGTCGGGGCCGAACGTGTCGGCGATCTCGGTGCTGTCGGCGGGGTAGGTCTCCGCAGCGGCAAGGATCGCGGCGAGCTGCGCATCCGTGGCGCGCTGGGCGCAGAGCCGGGTCGCGTCGGCGGCGACGGTCCGGCGCATCTCGCTGATGTCGCGCAGGATCTGGAGCGGCGGCAGGGCGCTGGCGGCGGCCAGCTGGGAGAGGGTGTCGAGGCCGGCGTTCTGGCGCCAGTCGAGGACCCGCGTCTTGCCACCCTGGGCGATCCGGACCAGGCCGGCCTGCTGGACGCGCTTGAGCGCCTCACGGATCGCGTGCCGGTTGACGCCGAACCGCTCGGCGAGCTCCCGCTCGCCGGGCAGCGCGTCGTCCGCGGCGAGCCGGCCCGACAGGATCTCGGCGACGAGCTGTCCGAAGACCTCGTCGGAGACCGCCGTGCGGGTGACCGGGGTGATGTCCATGTCTCCATGGTGCGCCCTTTCGAGCAACAGGTCAACTGGTTGGACCAGTTGTCTGGATCACAGGTACAGTCGGCCCATGAGCGCTCCCGTCTACCTGATCCTCGGCGCCGGTCCCGGCCTCGGCCTGACCGTCGCCCGACGCTTCGCGCGCGAGGGGTACGTCGCCGTCCTCACCGCCCGGACGACGACCGACGGCGAGGCCCTCGCCGACACGCTGCGCGCGGAGGGCCACACCGCCGAGGGAGTGGCGATCGACCTCACCGACGCGGACGACGTCGCGGCGGTCGTCGCCGCTGTCGGCGAACGCCACGGCCGGATCGACGTCCTCCACTTCAACCCGAGTGCGTGGCGGGAGAAGAACCCGCTCGAGCTCACCCTGCCCGAGCTCCTCGAGGACGTCGCGCTCGGCGCCGGGGCACTGCTGCCCGCGGTGCAGGCCGCGCACCGCCACCTCCCCGACGGAGCGCGGATCCTGGTCACCGGCAGCGCGGCCGCCGACACGCCGTCGGCCGCGGCCGCGTCCCTGGGCGTGCAGAAGGCCGCGGTCCGCAACCTCGTCACCAGCCTGGACGCGACCCTGGCGCCGGAGCAGCGCGCGGTCGCCGTACAGATCAACGGCGTGCTCGGCAAGGAGGGCCCCTTCTCCCCGCCGCCGATCGCGGAGGCGATGTGGGCGGCCGTGAGCCGCAGCGACGACGACTGGACCCCGCACGTCTCCTACGACGGCTGACGCGGATTCTCCTGGGCACCCACGACGTCCGTAGCATCGTCGGGTGATGAAGGGCGTGCTGGCCGACACCCGGCCGCTGGCGGACGCACACTTCCGGCGGCTGTGGACCGCCAACATCGTCACCGTCGTCGGAGCCCAGCTCACCGTCGTCGCTGTGCCGGCCCAGATCTATGCGCAGACCGGCTCGTCGGCGTACGTCGGGCTGACGGGCGTCTTCGGCCTCGTCCCGCTCGTCGTCTTCGGGCTGTGGGGCGGGGCGCTCGCCGACCACTTCGACCGCCGGACCCTGCTGCGGGTCACCACCCTCGGGCTGATCGGGACCAGCGCCCTCTTCTGGGCCCAGGCCGCCACCGGGCTCGACAACGTCTGGGCACTGCTGTGCCTCTTCGCGGTGCAGCAGGCGTTCTTCGCGATCAACCAGCCGACGCGCAGCGCGATCCTGCCCAAGCTGCTGTCGGACGACCTGCTGCCGGCGGCGAACTCGCTCAACATGACGGTGCTCCAGGCCGGGGCGATCGCCGGTCCGCTGGCAGCCGGTGCGCTGATCCCGTTCTTGGGCTTCTCCTGGCTCTACCTGATCGACACGATCTGCCTCTTCGCGACGTTGTGGGCGGTGCTGAGGCTGCCGCCACTGCCGGTCGAGGGAGCGAGCGGGCGGCCACCGGGGCTGAAGTCGGTCATCGAGGGCATCGCCTACCTGCGCGGCCACCCGGTGCTGATGATGTCCTTCCTCGTCGACATCATCGCGATGGTCTTCGGGATGCCCCGGGCGCTCTTCCCCGAGATCGCCCACGAGAGCTTCGCCGGACCGTCCGAGGGCGGGCTGGCGTTCGCCCTGCTCTTCGCCGGCATCCCCGCCGGAGCCGTGATCGGCGGCGTCTTCTCCGGCTGGGTGTCCCGCATCGAGGCGCAGGGCAAGGCCGTCGTCTGGTGCATCATCGTGTGGGGTCTGGCAATGACCGGGTTCGGCGTCGCCGTCTTCGTCGCCGACTCGGCGCCGGACGCGGCGGTGTGGATGCTCACCGCGGCCGTCGTCCTGCTGATCGTCGGCGGCGCGGCCGACATGGCCTCCGCGGCCTTCCGTCAGAGCATCCTGCAGACCTCGGCCACCGACGCGGTCCGCGGTCGGCTCCAGGGCATCTTCATCGTCGTCGTCGCCGGCGGCCCCCGGATCGCCGACGTCGCCCACGGAGCCACC
>NZ_JACEFC010000067.1:10332-24152 GCF_014180715.1 Nocardioides stalactiti
GCAGCGGCCTAGTCGATCGAGACCGGCATCGTGAGCGGGCGGCGGACGTAGGTCGCGGGCGCCCACTCGATGGCGTCCGGGTCGAGGGTGAGGTGCGGGACGCGGTCGAGGATCTCCTCGAGCGTGACCCGGGCCTGGAGACGGGCTGCCGCGGCGCCGAGGCAGTGGTGGTGGCCCTGGCTGAAGGTGAGGACCTGGCCGGGGCGGCGGCGGATGTCGAGGTGCTCGGCATCGGCGCCGTACTTGCGCCAGTCGCGGTTGGCCGCCGCGTAGTGCAGCAGCACCCGGCGCCCGGCCGGGACGAGGGTGTCGTGGAGCTCGACGTCGCGGGTGGTCGTGCGCGCCAGTGCCTGGACCGGCGAGGTGAGGCGCAGCATCTCCTCCACCGCGACCGGCACCAGGCTCGGCGTCTCGACCAGCTCCTCGTGCTGGTCGGGGTGGTCGACCAGCAGCTCGAGCGCCCCGCCGAGGAGGCCGGTCGTCGTCTCGTTGCCACCCGTCACCATCGTGAAGACGAACCCGAGCACCGCCATCGCGTCACTGCCGGCCTCGCCGTCCTGCGGGTCGAGCGCCGCGACCAGGTGGGAGATCGTGTCGGAACGCATCGCGCCGGCGGCCTGCTCGGACCGCCGCCGCTCCATGAGCGAGGTGAAGTACGCCATCAGCTCGACCGTCGCCCCGGCGGCGTCGGCGATCTCCGAGGGCGCCCCGCTGTCGACGGCGATGATCGTGTTGCTCCACTCGTCGAAGCGTTCACGGTCCGGCTCGGGCACCCCGAGGTAGTGGGCGACGACCAGGCTCGGCAGCGGCTTGAAGAGCTCCGCGACGATGTCGCCGCCACCCGTGGCACGGAGCCGCTCGAGACGTTCGACGACGAACGCCCGGACGACCGGCTCGAGCTCGGCCACCTGGCGCGGGGTGAACCCACGGGCGACGAGCCTCCGGAACGCGGTGTGCACCGGCGGGTCGGTCATCACCATCGGCGGGTTGTCGGCGAGGCCGATCCGGTCGAGCTCGTCGTACTCCACCGTGAGACCGCGGGCGCTGCTGAAGGTCGCGGCGTCGACGGCCGCCGCGAGGACGTCGGCGTGCCGGGACAGCACGAAGAAGTCGTGGTCGGGCCGTCCGGCGGGAACCACGTGGTGCACCGGGTCGTTGTCGCGGAGCGCGGCGTAGGCCGGCCAGGGGTCGCGCCAGGCGGCACCCCCGCCCGGCACGTAGCGCGCGGCCGTCGACTCGAACCCCATCGGCAAAGAATGGAACAGGTTCTCGTTGTCGTCGAGAGGTGTCCGTCCTGCGATGAGTTCGGATGTCGGCGGTGGTCCCTAGGTTGGTACGACATCGGGGGAACTGGAGAGGGAAGACGAATGACCGACATGATCCGCGCGAGCGGACTGGTGAAGCGTTACAAGGACGTCGAGGCCCTCGCGGGGCTCGACCTGACCGTCCCCGAAGGCACGGTCCTGGCGCTGCTCGGACCCAACGGCGCCGGCAAGACGACGGCCGTGAAGTGCCTGACGACCCTGATCAAGCCGGACGCCGGCTCAGCGGAGATCGCCGGCGTCGACGTGCTGACCAACCCCGCAGGCGCGCGCGCCCGGATGGGGCTCTCGGGCCAGTACGCCGCGGTGGACGAGCACCTCACCGGCTACGAGAACCTGGTGATGGTCGGCCGGCTCTATCACCTCGGCAAGGCGCAGGCGCAGGCCCGGGCGCGCGAGCTGCTCGAGCGGTTCGACCTCACCGAGGCCGCCGACCGGCCGTCCAAGACCTACTCCGGCGGCATGCGCCGTCGCCTCGACCTGGCCGGCGCCCTGGTGGCCGAGCCGCCCGTGCTCATCCTCGACGAGCCGACCACGGGGCTCGACGTCCGCAGCCGTCAGCAGATGTGGGACGTGATCCGTGAGCTGGTCGCCAGCGGCTCCACCCTCCTGCTCACGACCCAGTACCTCGAGGAGGCGGACCGACTGGCCGACGACATCCTCGTCATCGACCACGGGCGTGCGATCGCGCAGGGCACCGCCGACGAGCTCAAGGCCCGCACCGGCGGCGAGCGGATCGAGGTCGTCCTCGCCGACGCCGAGGACCGCGAGGCGGCCGTGCGCGTCCTGACCGAGGTCGCCGTCGACAGCGTCCGCGTGGGTGACAACGGGCGTGAGCTCACCGCCGCGGTCGGAGGCAGCCCGACCGGCGACCTGCTGCGGGTGCTCCAAGGCTTCGAGCGCGAGACGGTCACCGTCCTCGACGTCGGCCTCCGGCGGCCCACCCTCGACGACGTGTTCCTGGCCCTGACCGGACACGCGGCCGAGGACCGCGAGGTCAACGGCAGCAAGGGCGCCACCACCGACGAGACCGAGAAGGAGCTCAGCCGATGAGCACGCAGTCCCTCGCCAGCGCCCTCTCCGACGGATGGGTCGTCGCGCAACGCAACGTCATCAAGATCAAGCGGGTGCCGGACATCCTGGTCTTCGTCCTCATCAGCCCGATCATGTTCGTGCTGCTCTTCGCCTACGTCTTCGGCGGTGCCATCGACGTCCCCGGCAACGTGGACTACAAGGAGTTCCTGGTCCCCGGGATCTTCGCCCAGACGGTCGTGTTCGGGGCGACGTTCACCGGCTACGGGCTGGCCGACGACATGCAGAAGGGCATCATCGACCGGTTCCGGTCGCTGCCGATGTCGCGCTCGGCGGTCCTCGTCGGCAGGACGACGTCCGACGTGGTCTACAACGTGATCTCGCTGGTGATCATGGCGCTGACCGGCCTGCTGGTCGGCTGGCGGATCCGGGAGGGGATCGCCGACGCGCTCCTCGGGTTCGTGCTGCTGCTCGTCTTCGCCTACGCGATCAGCTGGATCATGGCCTACGTCGGACTCATCGTGCCGAGCGTCGAGGTCGTCAACAACGCCTCGTTCGTCGTCATCATGCCGCTGACGTTCGTGTCCAACGCCTTCGTGCCCACCGAGTCGTTCTCCGGTCCGCTCCAGACGTTCGTGGAGTGGAACCCGGTCTCCACGGTGACCCAGGCGTGCCGCGAGCTGTTCGGCAACACCGCAGCCGGCGTCCCGGTGCCCGACTCGTGGGCCATGCAGAACCCGGTCGTCTACTCGCTGCTGTGGGCCGCGGCGATCGTCGCCGTCTTCGCGCCGCTGTCGGTGCGCCAGTACCGGCTGTCGACGAGCAAGTAGCCGCGGCGGATCAGGCGGACTCCTCGAGCTCGCCGTACAGCAGCACGGGGAGCGCCTCGACGCCGTACACGGCCGAGAGCTTGCGGAAGTCGAGGGCGCCGATGTCGACGGCCATCGACAGGTCGGGGTAGCGCTCGGCCAGCATCCGCAGCGCGGTGCGGAGCTCCATCCGGGCGAGCTCCGCACCGACGCAGCGGTGCATGCCCCAGCCGAAGGACAGGTGGCGCACCGGCTCGCGATTCGGGTCGAACGTGTCGAGGTCGATGCCGAGTCGCGGGTCGCGGTTGGCAGCCAGGAGCGAGACCCCGACCGCGTCGCCCTCGCTGATGGTCACCCCGCCGACGACGACGTCCTGCTTGGCGAACCGGAGGAACGCGAGCTGGACGACGGCCAGGTGGCGGAGCAGCTCCTCGACGACCTTGTCGACCGACGCCGGGTCCGACCGCAGCATCCGGCCGGCCTCCGGGTCGGAGGCGATCAGGTAGGTGCCGAGGGCGAGCATGCTCGCGCTGGTCTCGTAGCCGCCGAGGAACACCCCGTCGGCGATGCCGCCGAGCGTGACGTCGTCGAGCTCGTCGCCGTGCTCCTGGAGCAGAGCACCGATGAGGCCGTCACCCGGGTCCTGGCGCTGCTGGCGGACGGCGTTGATGAGGAAGTCGCGGGTGTGGGCCTGGGCGCCGAACGCGCCTGCGCCGCCCTGGCTGAGGTCGAACCGCGCGACACCGAGCTCGAAGAAGCGGGCGCGGTCCTCGACCGGCAGGCCGAGCAGGTCGCAGATGACGTCGAACGGGACGGCGAACGCGAACTGGTCGACCAGGTCCACTTCGGGACCGGCGGCCTCCATCGCGTCGAGCCGGGCGTCGACGATGGCCTCGATGCCGGGCTGCAGCCGGGCGAGCCGGCGCATCGTGAACTCCGGGGTGAGGTACTTGCGCAGCTGGGTGTGCAGCGGCGGGTCGGTCATGCCGAGCCCCCCGATCTGCTCCTCCTCCGAACGCCCCTCCTGGGAGACGAACTGGCCGAGGTCGTTGGACCACACACCCGGGTCCCCGGCGAGGACCTCCTTCGCCTCGTCGTACCCGCTGACCAGCCAGATGCCGCGACCGAACATGGTCGCCAGCTTCTTCACCGGGTCGTCGGCCTGGGCCTGCATCAGCGCGGGCAGGGGGTCGAGCCCGTCGCGCTGGATCGGCAGCTTGAAGGAGTCGGGCAGGAAGCGCAGCTTGCGGAGGTCGATGCCGTCACGCATCGTGCGCTCGAGCAGGAACTTGCCGACCCGGCGCTTGACCGGTCCGAGCAGATCCAGGGGGAGCACCATGGGCGACATTCCATCATCCCGGGCGCGGTCGGCGCGTGAGTACTCCTACCCAGTTGTCCCCGACCCACCCCTGACCCTCCCCTAGGCTGCACGCGTGGACAGGGTGCGCTGGAACGAGTACGACGCCGTTCTGTTCGACCTCGACGGGGTGGTGACACCGACCGCCGAGGTGCACATGCGCGCGTGGTCCTCGATGTTCAACGACTACCTCACGAGCGTCGGCGGGCAGCGGCCGTACACCGACGAGGACTACTACGCCTACGTCGACGGCAAACCGCGGTACGACGGCGTCCGGTCCTTCCTGCGCGCCCGCGGCATCGAGATCCCCGAGGGTCTGCCGACCGATCCACCCGAGGAAGAGACCGTGTGCGGCCTCGGCAACCGCAAGAACGGCTACTTCAACAAGGTGCTCGCCGCCGACGGCGTCGACGCGTACCCGGGGTCGCGGCGCCTCCTCGACGCGCTCCGCGAGCGTGGCCTGCCGATGGCGATCGTGTCGTCCTCGCAGAACGCACCGGTGGTGCTGGCCGCGGCTGGGATCACGGACTACTTCGCGACCGTGATGCACGGCGGGGTCGCCGCCGAGCGGCACCTCGAGGGCAAGCCGGCCCCGGACACGTTCCTCGCCGCAGCCGCCGACCTCGGCGCGGGTGCCGCGCGCTCGGTCGTCCTCGAGGACGCCATCAGCGGCGTCCGGGCCGGTGTGGCCGGCGACTTCGGCCTGGTGATCGGCGTCGACCGCGGTGCCGGGGCGGCAGCGTTGACCGACGCAGGTGCCGACATCGTCGTCACCGACCTGGCCCAGCTGCTCCCGGACGACGGGGCGGCGAGGTGAACGCGCCCCCGCCGGACGGCCCGTCCCACGTCGCGCCTCCGGTCGCGGACCCGCTCGACCGCACCCGGTTCCCCGTCGAGGAGTGGCGGCTGGTCGAGACCCGGTTCGACGCCGCCGACCTGGGCACCACCGAGTCGCTGTTCGCGGTCGGCAACGGCTACCTGGGCATGCGCGGCAACTACTCCGAGAGCCGCGACGCCCACGTGGACGGGACCTATGTCAACGGCTTCCACGAGACCTGGCCGATCCTCCACGCGGAGGAGGCGTTCGGTTTCGCCCGGGTCGGGCAGACGATCGTGAACGCCCCGGACGCGAAGGTGGTCCGCCTCTACGTCGACGACGAACCGCTCCACCTGTCCGTGGCGGACCTCCTCGAGTACGAGCGGTCGCTCGACTTCCGCAGCGGTGTGCTGCGCCGCGACCTGGTATGGCGCACGCCGGGTGGCAAGCGAGTGCAGGTCCGCAGCTCGCGGATGGTGCCGCTCGCCCAGCGGCACCTGGCGGTGATCGGCTTCGAGGTGACCGTGCTCGACGAGAAGGCGTCGGTGGCGATCTCCTCCCAGCTCCTCAACCGGCAGGACACCCCGGTCGAGGACCTGGTCGCGGCTGCACCGGTCACCACCGACCCGCGCAAGGCCGAGCGGTTCGAGCACCGCGTGCTGGACCCGGTCCTGCACTTCGCCGCCGGCGCCAGCGAGCCTCATGCCGGCCGGATCGGGCTGGGCTACCGCACCGTCGAGAGCGGGATGACGATCGGGGTCGTCGCCGACCACGACCTGGAGACGACGTCGCCATACTCCCTCGAGGTCCACGCCGAGGAGGACACGGCGAAGGTGCTCTACCGGGTCGCCGCCGAGCCCGGCGTGCCGATCCGCCTGACCAAGTTGATCAGCTACCACACCGCCGACTCGGTGCCGCCGCGCGAGCTGATCGACCGGTGCGAGCGCACGCTCGCGCGCACCGCCGAGCAGGGCGTAGACCACCAGTACGACGAGCAGCGGGCCTGGCTCGCGGACTTCTGGTCCCGCAGCGACGTCGAGATCGCCGGGCAGCCCGCGCTCCAGCAGGCCACCCGTTGGAACCTGTTCCAGCTGTGCCAGGCGGCGGCCCGCGCCGAGGGCCAGGGCATCCCCGCGAAGGGAGTGACCGGCTCGGGCTACGGTGGCCACTACTTCTGGGACACCGAGATCTACGTCATGCCCTTCCTGACGTACACGATGCCGACGGCCGCCCGCAACGCGCTGCGCTTCCGCTACTCGCTGCTGCCCTACGCCTGCTCGCGCGCCCGCGAGCTGTCCCAGCGCGGGGCACTCTTCCCGTGGCGCACCATCAACGGCAACGAGGCGTCGGCCTACTACGCGGCCGGCACCGCGCAGTACCACATCGACGCCGACATCGCGTTCGCGCTCAGCCAGTACGTCGGCGCCACCGGCGACCTGGACTTCCTCGCCCGCGAGGCGGTGGACATCCTGGTCGAGACCGCCCGACTGTGGGCCGACCTCGGCTTCTGGCGGGACGAGACCCGACGCACGTTCCACATCCACGGCGTCACCGGCCCGGACGAGTACACGACCGTGGTCAACGACAACCTGTACACGAACGTGCTCGCGCGATTCAACCTGCGGCGGGCCGCTCGCGCCGTGTGGCAGCTGGAGCGGGACGATCCCGGCGCCTTCGCCGACATGGTCCGCCGTACGGGGCTGGACACCGAGGAGCCGATCGAGTGGTCGGAGTGCGCCGACGCGATGGCCATCCCGTTCGACGACTTCCTCGGCATCCACCCGCAGGACGCCCACTTCCTCGAGCGGGAGATGTGGGACCTGGAGAACACGCCGCTGGAGAAGCGGCCGCTGCTCCTGAACTACCACCCGCTGGTGATCTACCGGTTCCAGGTGCTCAAGCAGGCCGACGTCGTCCTGGCGCTCTTCCTGCAGGGTGAGGAGTTCACGGCCGAGCAGAAGCGCGCCGACTTCGACTACTACGACCCGATCACGACCGGCGACTCCACGTTGTCGGCCGTGGTGCAGTCGATCATCGCGGCCGAGGTGGGCTACGCCGAGCTAGCGCTGCGCTACTTCCACGCCGCCCTCTTCGTCGACCTCGACAACCGGCACAACAACACCTCCGACGGCGTCCACGTCGCCTCGCTCGGCGGCGTCTGGAGCGCGCTCGCCTGCGGGTTCGGCGGGTTCCGCGACCACGGGTCCGACAACGGTGAGCAGCAGTGGCAGATCGACCCGCGCCTCCCGTCCTCCTGGAGCTCGCTGGTCTACCGAGTCACCCTGCACGGCACCCGGGTGCGCGTCACCGTCCGCACCGACGAGCTCGAGCTCGTGGTCGAGGAAGGCCCCGGGCCGCTGAGCTTCGACGTGCGCGGTGAGATCGTGACCGTGCGGGCCGACGCGCCGGTCGTGGTCCCCCTCGACCACCAGGGACCGAAGCTGGAGGGCGGACCGCCGAACCCCGCCGGGATCCAACGCGCCGACGGCACCGTGATCACGGCGACCGTCCCGACCGGCGACTGACCACGGCCGGCGCGTCAGCGGCCGGCGAGGCCATCCGTCGGGCCGGCTAGCTTCTGCGAGATCCAGATCGGGATCACCGACAGCAGGATGAGGACCACCGCGACCACGTTGACGACCGGCGCCTGGTTGGGCCGGAACAGGTTGTTGAAGATCCAGATAGGGAGGGTCTGCTGCTGCGCGCCCGCGGTGAAGGTCGTCACGATGATCTCGTCGAACGACAGGGCGAAGGCGAGCAGGCCGCCGGCGATGAGGGCGGAGCGCATCATCGGGAACGTCACCAGCCGGAACGTCGTGAAGGTGGACGCCCCCAGATCGGCCGACGCCTCCTCGAGGTTCGTGCCCATCCGGCGCAGTCGGGCCAGCACGTTGTTGAAGACCGTGACGATGCAGAAGGTCGCGTGCGCCACGACGATCGTCAGGAAGCCGAGGTCGAGCCCGAAGACCGTCCGGAAGGCGTTGTTGAGCGCGATCCCGGTGACGATGCCGGGCAGGGCGATCGGCAGGATGATGAGGAGGGACACCGTGTCGCGCCCGAAGAACCGGTAGCGCTGGAGCGCCATCGCGGCCATGGTTCCCAGCACCAACGAGATCCCGGACGCGATGAGCGCCACCTGGACGCTGGTGACGACCGCTTCCTTTGCCCCCTGGCTGTCGACGGCCTTGCGCCACCACTCGAGGGTGTAGTCCTCCGGCGGCCACGCGAAGGTCTGGCTGGCGTTGAACGAGTTGAGCACGACCAGCAGCAGCGGCACGTAGATGACGAGCAGCGCGAGGCCGGTGAGGACGCGGAGAGTGACCTTGAACGCCGGTGACATGGTCATCAGACGTTCTCCAGGGCGCCGGTACGGCGAGCCGCGGCGAGATAGACGAGCATGATCACGACGGGGATCGTGGCCACCGCTGCCGCGAACGGCAGGTTGTTGGCGGCACCCACGTTGTCGTACACGACGTTGCCGAGCATCTGGTTGGCCCCACCGACGATCTTGACGGTGATGTAGTCGCCCAGCGACAGCGAGAACGTGAAGATCGAGCCCGCGACGACCGCCGGGAACACTGCGGGCAGGACGACCCGCCGCAACGTGTGACCCGTCTTGGCGCCAAGGTCCATCGACGCCTCGAGCATCGAGTCGGGCAGCCGCTCCAGCCCGGCATAGATGGGCAGGATCATGAACGGCAGCCACAAGTAGGCCAGCGTGACGACGGTCGCCGTCAGCCCGTAGCCCGGGGTGTCGAGGCCGAGCAGCCCGCCGAGGTCACTGATCACGCCGTTCTCGGAGAGCATGATCCGCCACGCGTAGGCCTTGACCAGGTAGCTGGCCCACAACGGCGTCAGCACCGCGATGACGAGGATCCGCTGCATCCGCGGGGACGCGACCTTGGCCATGTAGAGGGCCACCGGGAACGCGATCACGATGTCGACCACCGTGACCAGCGCAGCGATCCCGAGAGTGCGGATCGTGATCGTGCGATAGACCTCGGACTCGAAGAGAAGCCGGAAGTTGTCGAGGTTCCACTCGCGGACGACGTCACCCGTGAACGGGTTCTGCCCCCACAACGAGGTGATGAACAGCGCCCCGAGGGCACCCAGGTAGGCCACACCGAGCCACAGCATCGGTGGTCCGATGAGGAGCCCGAGCCGCAGCCGCGGACGGCGGTGCAGCACGGTCGACACCTGGTGGCGTGACACCTGTTCAGGGGTGCCCTCGGAGACGCTGGTCATCGATCGATCAGCCCTTGACCTCGGTCCAGGCCTGGGTCCAGGCGCCGTAGTCCGTGCACTTCACGTCCTCCCGGCCGTCGAGGCACTGCTCCACCGGCGTCGTCCAGTACCAGATCTGCTCGGCGTAGTCCTCCTCGCCGGCGTGGTAGGTCTCGCAGTGGCCCTCGCTGGCGAGGTCGCATGCCTTCGGGTTGGACGGCGCCTCGCCGAAGTACTCCGACACACCGGCGTTGGCTTCCGGGCTGATGATGTGGTTCAACCACAGGTAGGCGCAGTTCTTGTGCTCCGACTCCGTCATCACCATCCAGGTGTCCGACCAACCGGTCGCACCCTCCTCGGGCAGCACGACCTCGACCGGGACGTCCTCGCCCTGGGCGACGTTGGCGATGACCTGCCACGTCGTACCGATCACGGAGTCACCCGTCGTGAAGGCCTGGACCTCCTTGAGGTAGTCCGACCAGTACTCCGAGATCAGCTCACGCTGCTGCTTGAGCAGGTCGACCGCGGCCGCGAGCTGGTCCTCGTCGAGGGCGTAGGGGTTCTCGATGCCGAGGTCCGGCTCGTGCTCCATCAGGTAGAGCGCGGCGTCGGCGATGTAGATCGGCGAGTCGTAGGCGGTCACCTTGCCCGCGTACGGCGAGTCCTCCTCGAACACGGCACTCCAGCTGGTGGGCGCCGGCTCTACGACGTCGGTGCGGTACATCAGCAGGTTGGCGCCGTAGCCGTGCGGGACGCCGTACATCTGGCCGTCGACGGAGTTCCAGTCGCGGTCCTTGAGGAACGGGTAGACGTCCGCGTAGTTCGGGATCAGGTCGGTGTTGACCGGCTCGACGTCACCGGCCGCGATCAGGCGGAGGGACGCGTCGCCCGAGGCCGACACGACGTCGTACTCACCGGTCTTGACGAGGTTGACGGCCTCGTCGGACGTGCCGAACGTCTTGACGTTGACCTGGCACCCCGTGGCCTCCTCGAAGGGGGTCACCCAGTCGACCGCCGGGTCGGTGGAGCCGTCCTCGACGTAGCCGGGCCACGCCAGGATGTTGACCTCGCCCTCGCCGTCGCCGATCTCCTCGAGCTGCGGCAGGTCGGGGGCCTCGAAGCCGGCCCCGCCGGCGGAGTCCTTGTCGTCGGACGATTCGGTGCCGCAGGCGGCTACCAGGGTCACTGCCGCACAGGCGGCCACGATCCGGTGCCACCGGACCTTGCGATGAGTCATGACTGCTCCTTGTCGTTCTGCGTGCTGGGAGAGGGGTGGAAGAGGGGGCGGACTCAGCCGGCGGTGACGGGCACGGTGTGCTCGCGCCGCCAGCTGAGATGGACATGTGCGCCCCGGCCCGCCACGTCGCCCTCCTCGGACGACTGCTGGTTCTGGCGGAGCACGATGAGCGATCCGCCGTGGTCGAGGTCGACGATGCTCTGGGTCGCAGAGCCGAGGTAGACGACCTCGCGCACGACGCCTGCGGCGGTGACCGCGTGCTGCGTCGGGACGTGGGAGGCGTCGAGGTGGAGCTGGATCTTCTCCGGCCGCACGCTGAAGGTGCCCGGCTCGCCGAGCAGCTTGATCGCGGCGTCCCCGTCGAGCACGTTGGACGTGCCGACGAAACCGGCCACGAACGGTGTGGCCGGCAGCTCGTAGAGGTCTCGCGGTGAGGCGACCTGCTCGATCCGGCCCTGGTTGAAGACCGCGATCCGGTCGCTCATCGTGAGCGCCTCCTCCTGGTCGTGCGTCACGAACAGGAAGGTGATGCCGAGGTCGCGCTGGAGCTGCTTGAGCTCCACCTGCATCTCCCGGCGCAGCTTGAGGTCGAGCGCCCCGAGCGGCTCGTCGAGGAGGAGCACCCGCGGCCGGTTGACCAGGGCCCGGGCGAGGGCGACGCGCTGGCGCTGGCCGCCGGAGAGCTGACCAGGGCGGCGGGCGCCGTACTCCCCGAGCTGGACGCGCTCGAGCGCCTCCTGGGCGCGGGTCCGGCGCTCGGCGCGCGGCACCCGCTTGACGCGGAGCCCGTACTCGACGTTCTGCGCGACCGTCATGTGGGGGAAGAGCGCGTAGTCCTGGAAGACGGTGTTGACGTCGCGGGAGAACGGCGCGTCCTTGGTGACGTCGACGCCGCCGAGCTCGATCGTCCCGGCGGTCGGCGACTCGAACCCGGCGACCATCCGCAGCACCGTCGTCTTGCCGGAGCCGGAGGGGCCGAGCATCGAGAAGAACTCGCCGTTGGCGATGTCGAGGTCGACCTCGTCGACGGCCACGACGCTGCCGAACTCCTTGCGCAGCCCGCGGATCGCGATGGCCGGCGCGCCGTTGCGCGCGGGGGCGGGGCTGCTCATCGGCCCACCGCGGACATCACGTGCTTGACCCGGGTGTACTCCTCGACGGAGTACGCCGAGAGGTCCTTGCCGTAGCCCGACATCTTGAAACCGCCGTGCGGCATCTCCGCGACCAGCGGGATGTGGGCGTTGACCCACACGCAGCCGAAGTCGAGGTCGGCCGAGAGCCGCATCGCGCGGCCGTGGTCAGCCGTCCACACCGACGATGCCAGGCCGTAGGGGACGCCATTGGCCAGCGCCACCGCCTCCTCCTCCGTCGCGAAGGACTGGACCGTGATGACCGGGCCGAACACCTCCTCCTGGATGATCCGGTCGTCCTGGCGCACCCCGGTCACCACCGAGGCGTCGAAGTAGAAGCCGGTGTCGGGAAGGCTGTCGGGGCGGCCACCGCCCAGGACCACCGAGGCATGGCTCGGCAGGTCGGCGAAGAAGCCCTGCACCCGCGCCAGCTGGGCGGCGTTGTTGAGCGGACCGAACAGCGCGTCGTCGTCCTCGGGCAGGCCGGGGCGGGCGTTGCCCTTGATCCATCCGGTGAGCGCGGCGACCAGGTCGTCGTGGACGTCCTCGTGGACCAGCACCCGGCACGCGGCCGTGCAGTCCTGGCCCGCGTTGAACAGCCCACCGATCCCGATCCCCTCGGCAGCCTCGGCGAGGTCCGCATCGGCGAAGACGACCGCAGGCGCCTTGCCGCCGAGCTCGAGGTGGGTCCGCTTCACGTCGGCCGACGCGGAGCGCGCGACCTCGATCCCGGCCCGGGTGGAACCGGTGATGCTCACCAGGCCGGGGGTGCGGTGCTCGACCAGGGCGCGGCCAGCGTCGCGGTCGCCACACACGACGTTGAGGACGCCCGGCGGCAGGGCCTCCTGGGCGATCTCGGCGAGGAGCGCGGTGCTCACCGGCGTGGTGTCGCTCGGCTTGAGGACGATCGTGTTGCCGGCCGCCAGGGCTGGACCGATCTTCCAGACCGCCATCATCAGCGGGTAGTTCCACGGCGTCACCTGACCGACGACGCCGATCGGCTCCCGTCTTACGTAGGAGGTGAAGCCCGCCAGGTACTCGCCGCCGGCACGACCCTCGAGCATCCTCGCGGCTCCCGCGAAGAACCGCAGCTGGTCGACGGCGACGTCGAGCTCCTCGCTCCGGGTGAGCGATCGGATCTTGCCGGTGTTGGCGACCTCGGCGTCGACGAGGTCGTCGGCGTGCTCGGCCACGAGCTCGGCGAGCCGGAGCATCGCCTGCTGGCGCTGTGACGGTGTCGCGCGGCCCCAGCCACTGCGGGCCCGGTCCGCGGCGTCGTAAGCCTGCGCCACGTCGGTGGCGTCCGAGGCCGGTGCCGTCGCGAACACCTCACCCCGGACGGGCTCGACCAGCTCGGTCCGTCGCCCGGCGGAGGCGTCGCACGGCTTGCCGTCGATCACGTTGCGGACCACGCGTTCTTGATCACCCATGGCCCGAAAACCTATGAGATCAGTTTTCAAAGTGCAATGGGTGGTGCACAATTCGTTATCCGCCGTTCGCCAGGCTTCGGAGGCAACGGCACACGAGGGGGAGACCAGTGGCGATCCAGTTCTACGGCCGCGCGACAGCGGCCGTGTTCGCGCCGCTCGAGAGCACCAGCCGATCGGCCCTGGTCGCTCGACGGCTCATGGACGCGATCGCGCTCGGGCTGCTGCCCGACGCCGAGCAGCTTCCCGGCGAGGCCGACCTCGCCCAGCAGTTCGGGGTCTCGACGGTGACCATCCGGGAAGCACTCTCCGTGCTCCGCCAGGAGGGGCTGATCGAGACCCGGCGCGGGCGCGGCGGCGGCAGCTTCGTGCGAGCCCCGGCCGACGGACCGGCGTCGCTCGCGAAGCGCCGCCTCGCCGAGCTCAGCCTGCTCGAGCTGCGCGACCTCGGCGACCACTACGCCG
>NZ_JACEFC010000068.1 GCF_014180715.1 Nocardioides stalactiti
CCGCCCGGCTCATCGAGGCGAGGGACGTCGCTGAGGCCCAGCTCGCCCTCGACGCGCAGCGGCGCCTGACCGCGGCAGCGATGCGGCCCGAGCCGACCGTGGCCGTCGTCCGCGAGCTCGGCCGCCTGCTCGACGGTGCCGCGTTCCTGCTGGCACCCGACGGCCGGGTCGTGCAGCCACCCACCGGGCCGCGGCGGCAGCTGGCCGACCTCGGCGAGGCCGTCGCCGTGCTGGAGCGGATCCGGTCGCCAGGCCTGCGGGCTGCGTCGTCGTACGGCGACGAGCTCAGCACCACGCTGCTGGTCCCGGTCGGGCTGCGGGACCGTCCCGTCGGCTACCTCGGCGCGCTCGTCCCGGGCCGCGCCTCCGCCGTGCGGCGGACGACCGTCACCACCGCCGTCGCCGTCCTCGGGCTGGTCGCCGAGCAGGAGCTGGTCGGACGCGACACCGGCCGCCGGATCCGAGCCCGCGTCCCGGAGCTGCTGGCCCGCGGCGAGCGAGACACGGCCGAGCTCCTCTGCTCCATCATCGACGCCCCGCCGCTCCCGCCGGGCGGCCTCGTGCTGCGCGCGGCCGGACCGGACGACCTGCGCGACGACGCGCTCGCCGCGCTCGAGCAGGACCGGGTCCTCGCCGCGCCGCTCGACGACACGCTCTGGGTCCTCGCACCGGCCGGATCAGTGACCCGGATCGCCGGTCGTCTCGCCGGGAGCGGGCTCCGGGTCGGCGTGGGAGCGACCGAGGACACCGCCGAACGGGCGCTGGCGCGGACCACCCCGACGAGACAGGTCGTGCACTGGGACGACCTGGTCCGCGAGGGCCCCGTCGGCCTCCTCGACGACGACGTCGCCAGCGCCTTCGCCGCCTCGTTCCTCGCACCGCTCGACGATCGCCAGCAGGAGATCCTCGCCTGCTTCCTGCGCCACCACGGGTCCCGGCTCAAGGTCGCCGACGAGCTCGGCCTGCACCGCAACACGGTGCGCAACCGGCTCACCGAGATCGGCGACGCCCTCGGCCGGGACCTCGACGACCCCGACGTGCGGGTCTCCGCCTGGATCGCCCTGCAGACGCGCGGCTGACCGGCATCAGGACACCGGCAGGAAGAAGAACTGCGCCGGCTTGTCGGTGATGCTCGTCCGCATCTGGACGAGCGGACCGCGATGGGCGCCGATCCGCTCGACCATCGCCACGGACGCGGCGTTGCGGGCATCGGGCTCGAAGACCATCCGCGCGCAGCCGGGCAGCGCCGCGACGAACGCCAGTCCGGCCGCGACGATCTCCGCGGTCCGGCCGACCCGCGCCGGGTCGTCGGAGAGCAGCAGGTGGATGCCGACGTCACCGGCCCGCCGGTCGTACCACTCCCCGATCTCGTCGACGGCGGGGTCGTAGGTCTGGAGCAGCCCGACGGGCGTCCCGTCGACCAGGAACAGGTAGGCCGCGAGGTGCTCCTGGTCGTCGATGAAGGAGTAGATCTCCGCGACCCGGTCGACGTCGCAGTCCACCATGCCCCAGAACGACGCCCGCTCCTGGGTCACCCAGGTGTGCAGGATCCCGGCGTCGGCGGCCGGGTCGACGGGGCGCAGGGTGACGGTCATCGGTCCTCCTCGGGACGGGTCGCGGGGTTGTCCAGCCTGCCAGCGAACATCAGCGACTCCGCCTGGTCGCTCAGGTCGACCATCTGGAGCGTGTTGCGCAGCTGGAGCCGGTTGAGACAGCTGTGCCGGAAGGTCGGCCGCAGGAGGTCGTAACGCGCCGCGGCCGCGGCGAGCTCCGGGTGGTCGGCCGCGTGCTCCTCGATCGTCGCCCGCACCAGTCCCCAGAACTCGCGCTCGTCGAGCACACCGTCCTCGTCCAGGATCGCGGCGACGAAGCGGAGCACGCCGTCGAACACGTCGGTGTGCACGGCCAACGCCTTGACGTCCTCGGGGAACGAGCCGCGGATCCGCTCGACCTCCGGGGGCAGCGGCAGGTCCCCCATCACGGCGACCTCCTCGCCGATGTCCTTCATGAAGGCAGCCACCGGGACGTGGTCGCGCAGCACCAGCACCACGTTCTCCCCGTGCGGCATGAACGCCAGGTCGTAGGCGTAGAGGCAGTGGACGAGCGGGCGCAGGTAGGACCGCAGGTAGGACCGGACCCAGGTCGCGGCGTCGATCGGTGACGCCTTGACCAGGGCCGTCACCAGGGCGTCGCCGTCGGCGTCGCGGTGCAGCAGCGCGGCCATCGTCATCGGCCGGTCGCCGTCACCCAGCAGCGGCACCGGGCTCTCGCGCCAGAGTGCCGCGATCATCTTCCGGTACGGCGAGGGGCCGGCCGTGCGGTGGAAGGCGTCCCCCGTGTAGCCGATCGCCGCGACCTCGCGCAGCACCCGGAAGCCGCACTCCCGGAGCTCCGCGTCGCCGTGCACTGTCGCGGCGACCCAGTCGTTGATCGCCGGCGTCGCCTCCATGTAAGCGGGCGACAGCCCCCGCAGGAAGCCCATGTTCTGGATCGCCAGCGCCGTCTTCACGTAGTGCCGCTCCGGGCGGCTGAGGTTGAAGAACGTCCGGATCGACTGCTGGGGCCGGTGCTCGTCGTCGCCGCTTCCCAGGTGCACCAGGTCGCGTCGCGCGACGTCGGGCGCGAACGTGACCGCCAGCTTGTTGACCCACTGCCACGGATGGACCGGCAGGAAGAGGTAGTCGGCCGGGTCCAGGCCCAGCCCGCGCAGCCGCGCCGCGAAGCGGGCCCGAACCTCGGGCGCGAGCTCGTCGCCGTACAACGAGGCCTCGGCCTGTCCGTCGCCGAGCGTCAGCCGGGTGGCCGTCCGGTGCGCGGCCAGCCAGTGCAGACGGACCGGCACCCCCGCCTCCGGCGCGAACGCCGTGTAGTCGTCGAGACCGAAGCCGATCCGGCCGTTGTTGGCGACGAACGCCGGGTGGCCCTCGGTCATCGCCGCCTCGACGGCCTGGTAGTCGGCGTCGACGAGCTCGGCGACCGGGACCCGCCGGTGCCGGAGCTTCCACGCACCGGCCGCCAGGGTGGACGCGATCTCCTCGAGGTAGGTCGGCAGCAGCGAGTCCGGGATGCCCAGCACCGGCGCCAGCCCGGCGACGAACACCTGCGCGTCCGGCGTCGGCTCGATCGACGCCGGGTCGACGACCCAGTGGTCGAGGGCGTGCCTCCGTGCGGTGAAGCGGTACGACGACCCGCCGGTCTCGAGCGTCCAGCCGTTCGGTCGTTCGGGGTCGGGCACCGGCGCGAGGAGCCGCTCGTGGGCGTACTCCCCGATCGCCTTCGCCACCAGGTGCCGGTGCGAGCGCTCCATGAGCGCGGGGGTGAGGTGCGCGGTCCCGTCGCCGTGGCGGTGGTCGGTGCCGCAGGCCGCCTCGTAGGCGGAGCGCGTGCAGAACGACAGCATCGCGGTCTTGCCGGGGAGCGGGACCTCGCGGACCTCGACGAACCCGGCGGCCACGTTCTTGCGCCGGATAGCGGCGTTGGCCGCGTCGGGCTCGACGACGACGCGCCGGACCGCGGGGTCGGCGAAGCAGTGTGCCATCACGGCGGCGAAGACCTGGGTGGTGAAACCCGGGAGGAGGTCACCGCCCGGAGGCGCGACCAGCACGTGCATCCCGAGGTCACCGGGCTCCAGCTCGGGCAGGTCGGCCAGGGCGGAGAACCGCGGGTCGTAGGTCTCCGCCAGGAACGCGGGACGCCCGTCGGCGAGCCCGAGGAAGGCCTCGTGGTGCGGGTCCGCTCCGACCCGGTCGTACTCCGCCCGGACGTCGGCGACCGAGGCGTCCTGCATCATCCAGTAGACCGAGCGCGGGTGCGTCACCCAGGTGTGGAGCAGGTCCGCGAGGTCCGGGTCGGTCCCGAGGACGAGCGGCTCGAGCGTCAGCATCATCGTGCGACCGCCTCGGCCATCGGGGCCGGCGACCGACGCAGGTGGTCGGGCACCCCGAAGGTCTGCACCGCGATCCGCTTCTCGATCGGATAGACCTCGCGACCCACCATCGCGGCGATGATCACGGAGTTGCGGTAGGCGCCCATCCCGAGGTCGGGCGCCAGCAGCGAGTGGGTGTGCTCCTCGGCGTTCTGGACGAAGATCTCGCCGCCCGCGACGTCGACGGAGTAGTCCCCCGCGACGTCGTACCGGCCGCACTCGTCGAGGCGGACCCGGTCGCGGACTCCGTCGAGGAAGTCCGGCGCGGTCGGCGCGTAGCCGGTCGCCAGCACCAGTCCGTCGGTGACGAGCCCGAAGGACTCACCGGTCTCCACGTGCAGCAGGTCGAGCTCGTGGCTCGCACCCGCAGAGCCGGCCCCCTGCACCTCGGTGTTGGTGAGCAGGGTCGTCCGAGGCCCGTCGCCGCTCACCCGCCGCTGGTAGTGGAGGTCGAAGATGGCGTCCACCAGGTCGGCGCTGATCCCCTTGAAGAGGTGGCGCTGCTCGCGCGTCAGCCGGTCGCGGGTCTCGACCGGGAGCGCCCGGTGGTAGGCGCCGTACTCCGGAGAGGTCATCTCCAGCGTGAGCTTGGTGTACTCCATCGGGAAGAACCGCGGGCTGCGGGTGAGCCAGACCAGCTCGTAGTCGTGGTCGGGCGCCTCGACCAGCAGGTCGAGATAGACCTCGGCAGCGCTCTGGCCGCTGCCGACGATCGTGATGGTGCGCCGGCGCTGGAGGTCGGCCTTGTGCGCGAGGTAGTCGGCGGAGTGGGTGACACCGGCCGCGCCGAGGAGCGGGCGCAGCAGCGCGGGCACCCTCGGGGAGGTGCCGATGCCGAGGACGAGCCGGCGGCTGCGGAAGGTCCGGCCCGTGCTGGTGGTGGAGACGTACGACGAGCCGTCGTGCGCCACGGCGAGCACCTGCTCGCCGAACCGCACCGAGCCGAGCCGCTCGGCGGCCCACCGGCAGTAGTCGTCGTACTCCCGGCGCAGCGGGTAGAAGCTCTCGCGGATGTAGAAGGGGTAGAGGTTGCCGCTCTGCTTGAGGTAGTTGAGGAACGACCAGCGCGAGGTGGGGTCGGCCATCGTGACCAGGTCGGCCAGGAACGGCACCTGGAGCGTGGCGTCGTCGAGCAGCATGCCGGGGTGCCAGTCGAAGCCGGCCCGTGCCTCGAGGAAGACCCCGTCGAGGCCCTCGCTGGACCGCAGCGGGTCGGCGAGGCAGGCGAGACCGAGGTTGAACGGCCCGAGCCCGACCGCGACGAAGTCGTGGACGACGTCGGTGCCGCTCATCGCGCGACCTCGAGCGTCGACGCGACCGCTGCCGGCTCGTCCGCGAGCAGCCGGGCGCCGGTCGCCCGGACCAGGTCGACGACGCCGACGATGTCGCCGACGGTGGCGAGCGGGTTGAGCAGGGTGAGCTTGAGGAACTGCCGGCCGTCCACCCTGGTCGCGGCGACCATGGCGCGGCCCGACTCGTAGAGCGCGGCCCGGATGCGGGTGTTGAGGCTGGCGAGCGCAGGCTCGTCGAGACCCGACGGCGCGTAGCGGAACACGAGCGTGCTGAGCTCGGGCCGGGCCGCCACCTCGAGGTCGGGCTCGTCGGCGACCGCGACGTAGGTGTCGCGGGCCAGGTCGACCAGGGCGTCGACGTAGTCGCCGAGCGTGTCCGGCCCCATCATCCGCAGCGTGAGCCACAGCTTGAGGGCGTCGAAGCGGCGCGTGGTCTGCAGACTCTTGTCGACCTGGTTGGGCGAGGCGACGGCCGGGTCCTCGGGGTTGAGGTAGTCGGCGTGCCACGTCGCGGGCGCCAGCAGGGCTCCGTCACGGACCAGCAGCGCGCTGGAGGAGACCGGCTGGAAGAACGTCTTGTGGTAGTCGACGGTCACGGAGTCGGCGCGGTCGATGCCGGCCAGCCGGTGCCGGTAGCGCGGGGAGACGAGCAGGCCGCCGCCGTACGCCGCGTCGACGTGCAGCCAGGTGTCGTAGGCCCGCGCGAGGTCGGCGATCTCGGGGAGGGGGTCGATCGCCCCGAAGTCGGTGGTGCCGGCGGTGGCGACGATCGCCATCGGGCGGAGGCCGAGCGCGGTGCACGCGGCGAGCGAGCGGTCGAGCGCGACCGGGTCCATCCGGTGCCGCTCGTCGGTCGGCACGCAGACCACGCTGTCCTCGCCCAGCCCGAGCAGCCGCGCCGACTTCTGCACCGAGAAGTGGCTGTCCGCCGACGCCAGGATCCGCAACCGGCCCAGCGGTTCCCGCTCCAGCGCCCCCCGCGCCAGGAGCAGTGCCTGGAGGTTCGACTGGCTGCCGCCGCTGGTGAAGACGCCGTCGGCGGTGCGGCCGAACCCGATCCGCCGCGCGGTCCAGTCGACGAGGTGCCGCTCGACGAAGGTGCCGCCGACGCTCTGGTCGAAGGTGTCCATCGAGCTGTTGACCGACGCGATGAACAGCTCGGCGAGCAACGCCGGCACCACGACCGGGCAGTTGAGGTGGGCCGCGTACGTCGGCTCGTGGAACCACACGGCGTCGTCCAGCCACACCTGCGAGAGCTCCGCGAGCGCCGCTCCGGTGTCGCCGAGCGGGACGTCGAGGTCGACCGCGGTCACCCGTGCTGCGGCCCCGGCCACGCTCCGGCCGGTCGCCGGGCCGGCGACCCCGCCGAGGGTCCGGACGAGGTGCTCGAGCCCGGCGCGGACGGTCGAGGCGTAGTGGTCGGCGTTCGCCGGGTGGAAGACGTGGTGCAGCGGTGGGGGGTACACGAGAGGCCTCTCCGAGATGATTAGGTAAGGCTTACCTTATTCACTTCCCCCGGGGGGCTGTCACTCCCCTGACCACGTGCGCTGCGTCACAGCGACCCGACCGTTCGTCGCGCCAGGACGACCGTTCATCGACAACCCGTTCCCGCTGGGCGCGCCGACCGCCCGCACCCCTGCCCGGTGGGTACCGGCCGCTCCTAGCGTCCGTGACGGCCGTCACACCCACCCTCTTGAAGGAGGTCCCCGTGTCCCACGACATCGCCCCCGACCCGGCAGCGCCGGTCGGGCCCCGAGCCGATCGGCACGACCCGGTCTACGACCAGCTGCACGCGACGGAGGAGTTCGCCGAGCTGCGCCGCCGCTACCGGAGCTTCGTCTTCCCGGCGACCGTGGCGTTCCTCAGCTGGTACCTGCTCTACGTCGCCCTCTCCAACTGGGCCGGCGACCTGATGGGCACCAAGGTGGTCGGCAACATCAACGTCGCACTCGTGTTCGGCCTGCTGCAGTTCGCCACCACGTTCCTCATCGCGTGGGTCTACAGCCGCTACTCGACCGCCCGGCTCGACCCCCTGGCCAAGGAGCTCGAGCAGCGCTTCGTCGCGCTCGAGGGCAAGTCGTCGCGCGGGACCGGGAGCCACTGATGGACCACCAGGTACTCACCACCGTCCTCTTCCTCAGCGTCGTCGCGCTGACCGTCGGGATCACCTTCTGGGCGAGCCGCCAGAGCAGCGGGACGGCCGACTTCTACGCCGGCGGCCGGTCGTTCTCGGGTTTCCAGAACGGCTTGGCGATCGGGGGCGACTACATGTCCGCAGCGTCGTTCCTCGGCATCTCCGGCGCTATCGCGCTCTCCGGGTACGACGGCTTCCTCTACTCGATCGGGTTCCTCGTCGCCTGGCTGGTGGCCCTGCTCCTCGTCGCCGAGATGCTGCGCAACTCCGGTCGCTACACGATGGCCGACCAGCTCGCCTACCGGATGCGGCAGACGCCGGTGCGGATGGCGGCGGCGACCTCCACCGTCGTCGTCTCGATCTTCTACCTGCTCGCGCAGATGGTCGGCGCGGGCGCTCTCGTCGCCCTGCTGCTCGGCGTCGACGACCAGTTCGTCAAGAACATCGTCATCCTCGGTGTCGGCGCGCTGATGATCTTCTACGTCACCGTCGGTGGCATGAAGGGCACCACCTGGGTCCAGATCGTCAAGGCCGTGCTCCTCATGGCCGGGTCCGCCCTGATCGTCGTCCTCGTCCTCGCGAAGTTCGACTTCAACCTCTCCGAGCTCCTCGGTGGCGCGGCCAGCAACTCCGGCCACGGCAGCGCGTTCCTCGAGCCGGGCCTCAAGTACGGCGCGGACCTGACGAGCAAGCTCGACTTCCTCAGCCTGGGCCTGGCCCTCGTGCTCGGGACCGCCGGCCTGCCGCACATCCTCATCCGCTTCTACACGGTGCCGACCTCGCGCGATGCCCGGAAGTCGGTGCTGTGGGCGATCGGCCTCATCGGGGTCTTCTACCTCTTCACGCTGGTCCTCGGCTTCGGTGCCGCGGCCCTGCTCAAGGGTGACGAGGCGGCGGAGGTGGCGGAGTCGAAGGGCAACCTCGCCTCGCCGCTGCTGGCGGAGGCGGTCGGCGGCGGTGCCGGGTCGACCGGCGGCGCGATCCTGCTCGCGATCATCGCGGCGGTGGCGTTCGCGACCATCCTGGCGGTCGTCGCCGGCCTGACGCTGACGTCGTCGTCCTCGGTGGCGCACGACATCTACAACAGCGTGATCCGCAAGGGGCAGGCGACCGAGAAGGAGGAGATCCGGATGACCCGGATCGCCGCGGCCGCGATCGGCGGCATCGCCATCCTGCTCGCGATCCCCGCGCAGAACCTCAACATCGCCTTCCTGGTGGCGCTGGCGTTCGCGGTCGCGGCGTCGGCCAACCTGCCGGCGATCGTCTACAACATGTTCTGGCGACGCTTCAACACCCGCGGCGCCACGTGGAGCATCTACGGCGGCCTCGTCTCCGCCGTGGGCCTGGTCATGTTCTCGCCGGTCGTCTCCGGCAAGGGCGCCGACCCGGTGACCGGCAAGAGCCTCTCGCTGCTGCCGGCCGACATCGACTTCTCGTGGTTCCCGTTCGAGAACCCCGGTCTGGTGTCGATCCCGCTGGGCTTCTTCTTCGGGTGGCTCGGGACGGTCACGTCCCGCGAGCCCTCCGCGGAGGAACGCTTCACCGAGCTCGAGGTCCGCGCCCTCACGGGCGCCGGCGCCGAGCAGGCGACCAGCCACTGACGACCGCGCGGGGCCGGCGCTCTCGGGCGTCGGCCCCGCCGTCCTGACCGCAACCCGGCGCCACCCCGCGCAACCCCACGCAACCCCGCCGCAACCCACCCGTGGTCACACTCACCGGGCCCGCCCTAGTGTGATCCGCACGACCCCCGGAGGACCCAGGAGATGACCGTGACCGACAGCCCGACGTCTGAGGAGACGCTCGCCAACCTCAGCACCGAGAACCGGCGGTTCGAGCCTCCGGCCGAGCTGGCGGCGCACGCGAACGTGACCGCCGAGGCCTACGAGCGCGCCGCTGCGGACCGCCCCGCGTTCTGGGCCGAGCAGGCCGAGCGCCTCACCTGGGCCGAGCGCTGGGACACCGTCCTCGACGACTCGAACCCGCCCTTCTACCAGTGGTTCACCGGCGGCAAGATCAACGCGGCCTACAACTGCGTCGACCGCCATGTCGAGGCCGGCCGCGGCGACAAGGTCGCGATCCACTGGGTCGGCGAGCCGCTCGACGACACCCGCGACATCACCTACGCCCAGCTCAAGGACGAGGTCTGCCAAGCGGCCAACGCGCTGACCGACCTGGGGATCGCGGCCGGCGACCGGGTCGCGATCTACATGCCGATGATCCCCGAGGCGATCGTGGCGATGCTCGCCTGTGCCCGGATCGGTGCGCCGCACACGGTGGTGTTCGGCGGGTTCTCCGCCGACGCCCTCGCGTCTCGGATCGACGACTGCCAGGCCAAGCTGGTCATCACGTCCGACGGCGGCTACCGCCGCGGCGCCCCCGCGGCGCTCAAGCCGGCGGGCGACGAGGCCCGCACCAAGACCGACCTCGTCGAGAAGGTGCTGGTCGTCCGTCGTACCGGCCAGGACCTCGGTCCGAGCGGGTGGGACGACGATGTGGATGTCTGGTGGCACGACGTCGTCGGGGCTGCCTCGACCGACCACACCCCCGAGGCGTTCGACGCCGAGCACCCGCTCTACGTCATGTACACCTCGGGCTCGACCGGCAAGCCCAAGGGCATCCTGCACACCACCGGCGGCTACCTGGTCCAGACGTCGTACACCCACCACGCGGTGTTCGACCTCAAGCCCGAGACCGACGTCTACTGGTGCACCGCCGACATCGGCTGGGTGACCGGCCACAGCTACATCGTCTACGGGCCGCTGGCCAACGGGGTGACCCAGGTCGTCTACGAGGGCACCCCGGACGCGCCCGAGCGGGGCCGCTGGTGGCAGATCATCGAGCAGTACGGCGTGACGCTCTTCTACACCGCGCCGACCGCGATCCGCTCCTTCATGAAGCAGGGCCGCGACGTGCCGGACAAGTCCGACATGTCGAGCCTGCGGATCCTCGGGTCGGTCGGGGAACCGATCAACCCGGAGGCCTACATCTGGTACCGCGACGTCATCGGCGGCGCCGGCAACAACGGCCAGGGGACGCCGATCGTCGACACCTGGTGGCAGACCGAGACGGGCGCCCTCATGATCAGCCCGCTGCCGGGCGTGACCGCCGGCAAGCCGGGTTCGGCGATGACCGCGCTCCCCGGCATCGCTGCCGACGTCGTGGACGACCAGGGCGACTCGGTGCCCAACGGCTCGGGGGGCTACCTCGTCATCACCGAGCCGTGGCCCTCGATGCTGCGCACCATCTGGGGCGACCGCGACCGCTACGTCGACACCTACTGGAAGACCTACGCCGACCGTGGCTACTACTTCGCCGGTGACGGCGCCAAGAAGGACGCCGACGGGGACATCTGGGTCCTCGGCCGGGTCGACGACGTCATGAACGTCTCGGGGCACCGGCTCTCGACGACCGAGATCGAGTCCGCCCTGGTCTCCCACCCCAAGGTCGCCGAGGCCGCCGTGGTCGGCGCCAAGGACGAGGACACCGGTCAGGCCGTGTGCGCGTTCGTCATCCTGCGGGAGTCCGCGGGTGACGGTGGCCCGGAGATCGTCCAGGAGCTGCGCGGCCACGTCCGCAAGGAGATCGGCCCGATCGCCACCCCGCGGCAGATCATGATCGTCGCCGAGCTGCCCAAGACCCGCTCGGGCAAGATCATGCGCCGGCTCCTCCGCGACGTCGCGGAGAACCGCGAGGTCGGGGACGTGACCACCCTGGCCGACTCCTCGGTGATGTCCCTCATCTCTCAGGGGATGAGCTCGAGCTCGGAGGACTGACCGGACCAGCCGGGGCCAGTCTCAGCACGACGAGGCCGGCCCCGGCTGCGGCCAGCGAGGCGAGCAGGATCCCTACCTTGGCGTCGGCGGCGAGGCCCGGGGCGTCAGGGAAGGCGAGCCCGGCGATGAACAACGAGACGGTGAAGCCGATCCCGGCGACGAAGCCGACGCCGACGAGCTGGCCCCAGCCGACCCCCTCGGGCAGTCGGGCCACTCGCAGCCGGACGGCGAGCGCGCTCGCGAGGACGATGCCGATCGGCTTCCCCAGCACCAGCCCGACGCCGATCCCGAGCGCCACCGGCGAGGTGAGCGCATCGCCGAGCGCGCCTCCGCGGACGTCCACCCCCGCGTTGGCCAGTGCGAAGACCGGGAGCACGACGTACGCCGACAACGGGTGCAGGTGGTGCTGCAGCCGCTCGACCACCGGGACCGACTCGACGACCAGGAACCGGAGCCGGTGGACCTCGTCGGGATCGAGCCGACGGTCGTCGAGCGCCTCTCGCGCGTAGTCGCTCGCGACCTCGGGCCGCAGCAGCGCCGTGGCCGGCGTCAGCAGGCCCAAGGCGACCCCCGCGAGCGTGGCGTGCACGCCCGACTGCAGGAGCGCGAACCAGGTGGCCGCGCCCACGATCCCGTAGGCCGGCACCGCCCACACCCGCAACCGACGCATCACGACGACCACCCCGAGGAATGCCAACGCGAGCGCGAGCCAGCCCAGTCCCAGGTCCTCGGTGTAGAAGACGGCGATCACCAGGATCGCGCCGATGTCGTCGACGATCGCGAGCGTGAGCAGGAACAACCGAGCGGCCGACGGGATCCGCCGGCCGAGGACACCCAGCACACCGACGGCGAACGCGATGTCGGTCGCCATCGGGATGCCCCAGCCCGCGCCGGCCTCGCCACCACCGGCGACCGCGACGTAGAGGACGGCCGGGACGACCATGCCGCCGAAGGCGGCCACGATCGGCAACGCCGCGGTCCGCGGGTCCCGGAGGTCGCCGTGGACCAGCTCGTACTTGATCTCGAGCCCGACCACGAAGAAGAAGATCACCATCAAGGCGTCGTTCACCCAGTGCTGCAACGACTCCACGAGCTCGAAGCTGCCGACGGAGAACCCGAGCTCGAGGTGCCAGAAGTCGTCGTACGTCGCGGACCAACCGGAGTTCGCCCACAGCAACGCGGCCGCCGTGGCGACGAGCAGCAGCAAGGACCCACCCAGCTCGACACGCAGGAACTCGCGCAGGGGCCGCGCGACGTAGCGAGCGAGCCGCCGGTCGCTGGCGCTGAGCACCGGGCCGACCCGCCAGACGGCGTCGTCGGTCGGTCGGTCGGGGGGCGGTGAGCTCACTGGTGCCTCGGTTCGGTCGGGGTCGGTGGAACCACGCCGACCAGACTTCCCGGCTCACCTGGGACGGAGCCTACCGGCTTCGGTAGGGTCGCGAGCATGGCCGTTGACACGACCCAGACCGAAGAGCCCACGATCGGGCGTCTCATCAAGGACGCGCAAGCCGACTTCTCGACGCTCATGCGCAAGGAGATCCAGCTCGCGAAGTCCGAGCTGAAGGTGAGCGTCACCGCGGGTGGGATCGGCACGGTGTTCCTGCTGTCCGCGGTCTTCTTCCTCGTGCTGTTCGTGATCATCCTGTCGGTCGCAGCGGCGTACTTCATCAACTGGAACGGCGACGGCCTCGGGCTGCACTGGTCGTTCCTGATCGTCGCCGGCTTCTGGCTGACGGTCTCGGTGCTCCTGATCCTGCTGGGCATCAAGAAGCTCAAGCAGGTCAAGGCGCCCGAACGAGCGATCGAGCAGGGTCGAGAGATCCCGCGTGCACTCAAGGGACAGGCCTGACACTGGCCATGGAGTAGGCGAGGGGGATCTGGGATGACGCGGCAACCGGCAGTCGCCGGACGTGCCGAGCAGCTGCTCGGCTCGTCGGTCATCTCGACCGCGCCGGTCGCGGGCGGTGACGTGTCCAGCGCGGTCAAGCTGCGCCTCTCCAGCGGTCGGACGGCGTTCCTCAAGTCCCTCACCCAGGCCCCGCCGGCCTTCTTCGAGCGCGAGGCCGCGGGTCTGGCCTGGCTCGCCGAGGTTGAGGACGGCGTCGCCACCCCCGAGGTGCTGGCCGTCGACGCGGACTGCCTGATCCTCGCCTGGGTCGAGACCAGCAAGCCGCACCAGGACTCGGCGGCCGCTTTCGGGCGGGCGTTGGCCCGCACCCACCTCAGCGGTGCCGCCGGCTTCGGCGCGGAGGCCGACGGCTACATCGGCCGGCTCCCGCTGGGCAACCAGCCGCTACCGACGTGGGGCGAGTTCTACGTCGAGCGCCGGATCACGCCGTACCTGCGGGTCGCTCGTGACAAGGGGCTTATCGCGGCCGCCGACGCCGACCTGGTCGAGCGGGCCGCCGCACGCGTCGGCGAGATCGTCCCCGACGAGCCGCCCTCCCGCCTCCACGGCGACCTGTGGAACGGCAACGTGCTGTGGGGCCAGGAGGACCGGGTCGTGGTCATCGACCCGGCCGCCTACGGCGGTCACCGTGAGGTCGACCTCGCCATGCTCACCCTCTTCGGGCTGCCCCAGCTCCCCCACGTGATGGCCGCGTACGACGAGGTCGCGCCGCTCGGCGACGACTGGCAGGACCGGCTCGGCATCCACCAGCTGTTCCCGCTGCTCGTGCACGCCTGCCTGTTCGGCGGCGGCTACGGCGCCCGCGCCGCCAAGATCGCGTCGCGCTACCTGTAGCACCTCTCAGCGGACGCTCAGCCGCTTCCGTCATCATGGGGGCGTGTCCACGCGCCCTCCCCACCTGCCGAAGGTCCTCGTCGTCGACGACGACCGCGCGGTGCGGGACTCGTTGCGGCGGTCGCTGGAGTTCAACGGTTACGACGTCCACCTCGCCGGCGACGGCGCCGAGGCCCTGGCCGGCATCGGCGCGGTGGCACCCGACGTCGTCGTGATGGACGTGATGATGCCGCGGCTCGGCGGCCTCGACGCCACCCGCGCGCTCCGCGCCGCGGGCAACGACGTACCGATCCTCGTGCTCACCGCGCGGGACGCCGTCGGTGACCGGGTCGAGGGCCTCGACGCGGGCGCCGACGACTACCTCACCAAGCCGTTCGCGCTCCAGGAGCTGCTGGCCCGGCTGCGTGCCCTGCTCCGGCGGGTCGTGCCGCACGAGGACGGCGACGAGGAGGAGGTGCTCTCCTTCTCCGACCTCACCATGAACGTCACCACCCGTGAGGTCACCCGCGGCTCGCGCTCCATCGAGCTGACCCGGACCGAGTTCACGCTGCTGGAGATGTTCCTGCGCCGCCCGCGCCGGGTGCTCGAGCGCAGCTTCATCCTCGAGGAGGTCTGGGGCTACGACTTCCCCACGACGGCCAACTCGCTCGAGGTCTACGTCGGCTACCTGCGTCGCAAGACCGAGTCCGGCGACGAGGCCCGGCTCATCCACACCGTGCGCGGCGTGGGTTACGTGCTGAAGGAGTCATGAGCACGTTCTGGGCGGGGTCCGGCCTCGCGGTCGGTCCCGGCCCGGACGGACGCTGGCACTACCGGCGCTCGCTGGCCAGCCGGGTCATCCTGCTCACGATGATGGCGGTCGGGCTGTCGGTCGCGTTCGTCGCGGTCGCGGCCTACGCCACCACGCGCTACCAGATGCAGCAGAGCCTCGACCACTCCCTGAAGAACCGGGCGTACGCCGCCGCCGGGTCCGACGTCCTGCTGGAGAGCGACGTGCCGTCGTGGGCGCTCGGCGCCGCCGACGTCCGGATCGCCTTCCTGCCCGCCGAGGGCGACGGCCGGGTCCTGGACCGCGGGCCCGACATCCTGCTCGGCCAGCCCGAGCGCGACGTCGCCCGGGGCGAGCGCAGCTCCAGCATCCGCACCATCCGGATCGAGGACGACCGCTACCGGGTCGTCACGGTCCCCACCCACGAACCGGGGATCGCCCTCGTCATCGCACAGCCGCTCGACGACCAGGACCGGATCCTGTCACGGCTCGGCTGGGTGACCATCGCGTTCGGCGGCGTCGGCGTCCTCGTTGCCGGGATGGCCGGCTGGCTGGTCGCGAGCAACGGCCTGCGCCCGGTCCGCCGGCTCACCCTCGACGTCGAGCGGATCGCCCGGACCGAGGACTTCACCACGCTGCCCGTCGAAGGTGACGACGAGGTGGCGCGGCTGGCGTCGGCGTTCAACCAGATGCTCACCTCGCTCGACGCCTCGCGGGTCCGCCAGCGACAGCTGGTCGCCGATGCCAGCCACGAGCTGCGCACTCCGTTGACCTCGCTGCGCACCAACGTCGAGCTGCTCACGATGTCGGGCGACACCTCGGCCCTGCCCCCCGAGGCGCGTGCCGAGCTGATGGACGACATCCGTGCCCAGATCGAGGAGCTCACGACCCTCATCGGCGACCTCACCGAGCTCGCGCGCGACGAGCCGGTCGCCCCGACCGTCGAGCCGGTCGACCTCGCCGACGTCGTCGACCACGCCGTGCAGCGCGTCCGGCGCCGCGCCCCGGACATCACGTTCGAGGTCTTCACCCGGCCGTGGTGGGTCGTCGGCGAGGCGCCGGCGCTCGACCGTGCCGTCACCAACCTCCTCGACAACGCGGCCAAGTGGAGCCCTGAGGGCGGCCACGTGATGGTCCGGCTCAGCGACGGCGTGCTGACCGTCGACGACCAGGGCCCCGGCATCCCCGAGGAGGAGCGGGCCTGGATCTTCGATAGGTTCTGGCGGTCCGCCGACTCGCGCACCCTGCCGGGTTCCGGGCTCGGCCTGGCCATCGTGCGCCAGGTGGCCGACCGCCACGCCGGGTCGGTGCAGGCGACGGAGAACGTGGACGGCGGAGCACGCCTGGTGCTCAAGCTGCCCGGAACGGAGACGACGGATGCGTAGGTTCGCGGCGGTCGGCGCGGCAGCGGCGGTCCTCGTCCTGTCAGGGTGCGGCGGCGAGGAGGTCGGCGACAAGCCCGACCTGCCCGACGAGACGCCCGCGCTGTGGAACCCGTGCGATGTGCTGGACCCGACGACCATCGAGGACGCGTTCGGCACGGTCGCGGAGGAGGAGAACGGCGAGACGACCGCTCCCGAGTGCCGGTTCGTGCCGGCCGCCGAGGGCGATCCCGCCGTCACCGTCAACTACCTGCTGTTCTCCGGCACCCTCGACGAGGCCTTCGAGACCATGGACCTCTCGCCCGACGCCACGTCGACGTCGCCGCAGGTCGAGGGCGCCGACGCGACCCGGATCATCGTCAACGCCGGCCCCAAGAACCTCGCCGTGTCCGGCTTCGTGGCCAACGGCGACCTCATCCAGAGCATCAACGTCGTCGACCCCGCGCCGTACGACGAGGCCGCGGTGGTCGCCGGCATCAGCGACCTGCTGACCACGCTGTCCAAGCACGCCGTCGACTCGGGGGTGACCGACGAGTCGTCAGCCGCAGAGTGACTCAGCCACCGCCGCCGCCCGCGACGCGCATGGCGCGAAGTGCCAGCGCGCCGCCACTCAGAAGTGACGATGCGAGACACACCCAGGCGACGACACCAGTTCCGTGAGCCGTGTGCAGCGGGGCAAGGGCGGGCGCGCACACGACGATCGAGACCCGGACCATCGTGGAGACGACTGAGAGCGACGTGGCCCTGAGCTCGCCCTCGAACATCTCGTTGAGCTCGCCATCGCAGAGATTCAACAGTGCACGCAGCGCCGCGAACGCGCCTATCAGCGCGACTGCTGTCGTGATCCCCCCAGATCCCTCGTCCCTCTGGAGCAACGCGAAGCAGACGAAGAGAGCGGCGCAGATGGTCGTCGTCCGGATCGCGCCTTGCCGCCGCGTCAGACAGCCTGCTCGCGACTGTGCGAGAAGGATCAGCACGAACACGCCGCTCAGGATCACCCCGGTCTGACGATCCTCCAGGTCAGTGGTGAAGAGCGGCTGCCAGAACTGGATGAGGAGCTGGTAGGCAAACTGGCCAGCGACCGAAGCGACGACGACCAGCCCCAAGGCCGCGCCCCCTCGCCGTCCCACAGCGCGCAGAGTCCGCACGTCCGACGCAAGACCTCGCCGCACGGTCGCTCGGCTCGCCCTGTCCGAGGGGAGACCGACGACGGCGTATCCCGTGACGGCCGTCAGCGTCGAGGCAGCGATCCACCACACCGCTGGAGAGTCCGGCGGCCCGAACAGGCCACCGATACCAGCGGCCACGGCCATGACGGTGAAGCTCACCGTGGTGAAGGCAGTCAGACAATCGACGACACGTCCGTCCGGATGCACGGTGAGCCATCGGTCGATAAGGATGGCGTCGTAGGCACCGTTGAAGAGAGCGAACGACACCGCGTTGAAAGCCTCCGCCACATAGAGCCACCACAGGTCGGGCGAGTACGCCGTCATGGCCAGCCAGAGGACCCCGGACGTCCCTGCGACGCAGACCGCGACCTTCCGGCCGACCCGATCGGCCAGGTAGGACAACGGCACGTCCAACGCCAGGATCACCATTGCTTGGGTTCCCTTGAGGGCGATTACTTGCTGCAACGGCAGCCCCCTCGACACGAGGAAGAGCGTCGAGGTCGCCCCGATCAGCATCCGGGCAGCAAGAAATCCGGCGCCGACCAGCGCGATTGCTCTCAGCTGGCGATCCGCTCCTAGCCCGGCGAGCACGTGGGGCACGAGGGGTCGCGGACATACCTCTGTTGCTCGAACTCAGTTCGATCCAACCAAAGGCCGATCCGGGCGTCGACGCTCTGCACCGCGCCGAATCCGCCCAGGTAGCGGAGAGCATCCAAGGTGGCCAAGCCTGAGCTGACCATGTTGGTGGGGCCGTTCGACGGTGCCTGATAGCGGGCATTGACCCTCGCCATCTGGTCACGTTGGTCGGACGCGTCGGTGGGCAGCTCTGCGACCTGGACTACGCAGTCGAAGCAGGCCGTCGCACCTGGAATGACGAACGGCCCCCAGGTGGCGATGTCCTCGATGTAGGCAATGGGCAGGAACGGGGTGGCGACTCGGTGTGCGTAGCGGTTGACCCAATTCAACAGGACGCTCGGGGTGTCGGCGGAGACGATGATGAGATCGCACGCCGGCAGTTGGTCAAGGTCGGCCTCGCTCGCAATGTTCAAGGAGAAGGTGTCGATCTCGGCACCGCCGTGTCGCTTCCTGAGCTGATCTGCGAGGACCGCGATCTTGCTATCACCCACATCCGCCTCCGTGAACATGAACTGTCGGGTGAGGTTCGAGAGCTCGATCCGATCCGCGTCGACCAAGGAAAGGCGTCCGACCCCGGCCGTCGCGAGACTGGGCGCGACGAAGTTCCCGATCCCACCGCAGCCGAGAATCACCACGTGGCTGGAGGAAAGGCGCGCCTGAACCGCTCCAGGGTCGACGCCATGCATCGAGTAGTAGAGATGAGGGCGGGCGTAGCGCGTCCCGAAGTCGATCGCCGGATCGACCAGATAGCCAGGCTCGAGCAACAGTTCGACCGCCCCGCTGACGTCCTCCTCCGTGTGGCCGGCCGAACGAAGGTTCGCCTCTACTGCGGCGACCGTGCGCGGTTCGGTCCAGAAGTCGCACGCCTGGACAAGCGCTGTCGCTCGAGGGCCGAGCGGGATTACCTTCATCAACGAGCCACCGCTCAGCACCAGATTCTGGCGATAGTGCCCCAGCGTGACCACGGGGGACAGTAGGTGGTGTCGTTCACCCAATGGAGACTCCTTGGATCTGCCTCTGACGACGAGCGTGCCGGGGAGGATCCAGTCCTCCCCGGCGCGCGGTTCCTTAGTTGCCACCGAGCTTGAGCATGCTGTCCTCCTCTCGCCCCGGCGACCGCAAGACAGGACCGGGCGCACAGCTGCCCGAGAGGCGGTCGCACCCCATAGACGTCGGACGGGTGCTCTTCCTTACGCCGTTTCGCGAACTTTTGGCGAGAGGAGTACAGCCCCTAAAGGGAGGCGGCGGAATCGGTCCCTGGACGAGCCAGCGCGCGGAGCAGGCGCTCGGCCTTCCACTGCGTCTCGGCGTGCTCGTCCGCCACGGCGGAGTCGACGGTGATGCCGCCGCCGGTGCCGAGGAGGTAGTCGCCCCCCGCGTGCAGCAGGGTGCGGATGACCACCCCCAGGTCCGCGCGACCGTCGCCGGACACCCAGCCGAACGCTCCGGCGTACGCGCCGCGCGGGGTGGCCTCGACCGTGTCGATGATCTCCATCGTGCGCAGCTTCGGCGCACCCGTCATCGAACCGGCCGGGAAGAGCGCCCGCAGGGCACCGACCGTGGTGACGTCGTCGCGGAGCCGACCGCGGACCGTCGACACGAGCTGGTGCACCGAGGCGTAGGACTCGACCTCCATCAGGGTCGGGACCTCCACGCTGCCGACCTCGCAGACCTGCGACAGGTCGTTGCGGAGCAGGTCCACGATCATCAGGTTCTCGGCCCGGAACTTCGGGTCGGTCGCCAGCCGCTCCCGCGCCGCCTCGTCCTCGACGCGGGTGCTGCCGCGCGAGGTGGTGCCCTTGATCGGCTTGGTCTCCAGCACCCGGTCGGCGGTCACCAGGGCGTAGCGCTCGGGCGAGCTGCTGAGCAGCCGGCCCGTCGCGTCGGGGCGGCCGGGGACGGAGTGCTGGAGGTAGCCGGCGTACGGCGCGGGGTTGAGGCTGCGCAGCCGGAGGTAGGCCGCGACCGGGTCCGTCGCGCTGTCGATGCGCAGCCGGTGGGTGAGGTTGACCTCGTAGGAGTTGCCGGCGGCCAGCTGCTCCTGGACCTGGGCGAACGCATCGGCGTACTCCTCCGGCACCCCCGCCCCACCCTCGCGAATCCCGACCTTCCTGCGCCGAATCCCCACCTTCCTGCGCCGAGCCGCGGCTTCTCCGGGCAGGAAGGTCTCGATTCGAGGGTCGAAAGGTACGGATTCGACATGCTCGAACATCCGGACGTGGGAGGGACGCATCCAGACCGCGTCCGGCAGGTCGGGGTCGGGCCGGGCAGGGAGGTCCGGACGAGCCGCGTAGCCGAAGTAGCCGAACCACTGGTCGCTCGGGCTCCCGGCGGCGAGCTCGGCCTCGAGCACGACGAAGGGGTCGTCGCCGACGACCTCGCTGCGGGAGCCGCGGTGACGGGTCACCTCGCGCGCGGCGGCGTCGTAGGTGAGCGACACGTCGTCCTCGTCGAGCCAGCCGATGATCGAGCGCTGCCGCGACCACTCGCGAGCGCCGCCGCCGTCGAGCCAGACACAGCGCGGGTGCGCGGCCGCCACCTCGGTGAACGCGGCCGCCGCGTCGGCGCGGGTGCTCATGCGCGCTCCAGGAAGTTGCGGATCATCGCCGCGCCGTGCTCGGTGAGGATCGACTCGGGGTGGAACTGCACGCCCGCGATCGGCAGGTCCCGGTGCTCGACCGCCATCACGACGTCACCCGCCTCGCCGTCGCAGGTGGCGACCACCTCGAGCACGTCCGGCACCTGGTGGGCCCGGAGCGAGTGGTAACGGACGGCGGCGAAGTCCTGCGGCACCCCCTCGAAGAGACCGGACGCCGAGTGGCGCACCCGGGCGACCTCACCGTGCGCCGGCCGGCCACGGTCGACCGTGCCGCCGAAGTGCGTGACGATCCCCTGCATCCCCAGGCACACGCCGAGCACCGGACGGCCCAGGTCCAGCAGCGACCAGTCGTGCTCGTCGGGGTGGCCCGGCCCCGGCGACAGCACGATCACGTCGTACGCCGCGAGCCCGCCCGGCGTACCTGCGTCGTGCTGCACGACCGGCGGCAGCACCCCGGTCACGCCGGCGACCAGGTGCACCAGGTTCCACGTGTAGGAGTCGTGGTGGTCGACCACGACGACGTCCGGCGGGCGACCCATCCGGCGCCGCTCAGCCGTCCGGCAGCAAGACCGCGGAGACCAGGTCGTGGACGATGTCCCAGCCGCGCTCGGTGAGGATCGACTCCGCGTGGAACTGGACGCCCCGGTAGTGCGGACCGGCCAACGCGTTGACGTCGCCGCTCTCCGGGTCGCACTCGACGCTCACGCCGGCCGGCAGCACCGTGTCGGCGCCCGGGCGACCGACGAAGGTGTTGTAGAACCCCACCCGCTCGCGGCGGCCGTTGACGACGACCTCGGCCTGGGTGCCCTGGAAC
This sequence comes from Nocardioides stalactiti, assembly GCF_014180715.1. GTDB lineage: Bacteria > Actinomycetota > Actinomycetes > Propionibacteriales > Nocardioidaceae > Nocardioides > Nocardioides stalactiti. The sequence continues at coordinate 21,237 of NZ_JACEFC010000068.1, forward strand.
ACGATGTCCTTGTAGCCGAGCGGGATGCCGAGCTGGTGGCACAGCGCCTGGTGACCGAGGCAGACGGCGAGGAACGGCCGCTCGGCCGCGAGCAACGAGCCGACGGCGTGGCGCAGGTTGACCATCTTCTGGTCGGCGTCGTCACGCGGGTCACCGGGCCCGGGGCCGACGATGACCAGGTCGAAACCGTCGAGGCAGCCGGGGGTGTAGTCCTCGTGCCGGACGACGGCACTGGTCATGCCCATGACCGCGAGCAGGTGCCGCAGCATGTTCACGAAGTCGTCCTCGCCGTCGAGGATGACGACGCTCTTGCCGGCCAGCCGTGGGTCCGGTGGCGTACCGGCCTGGTCGGTCAGCCAGAAGCCGGACAGCCGCCGGTTGCGGGCGTTGAGCGCGATGAGGACGTCCTCGTCGGCAGCCAGCGCCGCGAGGTCGACGCCGTGCTCCGGCGCCGGGGGCACGAGGCCGAAGGCCGACAGGATGCCGCCGGCCTTGGCGTGCGTCTCGGCGACCTCGTAGGCCGGGTCGGAGTCGCGGACCAGGGTCGCGCCGGCGGTCACCTTCAGGCGTCCGTCGAGGTCCACGTCGGCGGTGCGGATGACGATCGGGCTGTCGATGACCGGGAGCCCGTCCTCGTCGCGGCCGATCACCGCGAGCGCGGCGCCGTAGTAGCCGCGGCCCTCCGGCTCGTAGGCCTTGATCAGACGACAGGCGTTCTCGACCGGCGACCCGGTGACCGTGGCGGCGTACATGGTGTCGCGCAGGATCGCGCGGACGTCGTTGCGGCTGCGGCCGGCGAGGAGGTACTCGGTGTGGATGAGGTGCGTCATCGGCTTGAGGAACGGACCGAGCACCTGGCCGCCCTCGTGGCAGATGTCGCACATCATCTTGAGCTCTTCGTCGACGACCATGAAGAGCTCGTAGATCTCCTTCTCGTCCTTGAGGAACTCAGCGAGCCGGGCCTCGATCCGGCGGTCGTCGCCCGCGGGCGGCCGCACCCGGAAGGTGCCGGAGATCGGGTTCATCCGGACGTCGCCGCCATGCACGCTGACGTGCCGTTCGGGGCTGGCGCCGACCAGGTAGCGGTCACCGGTGAAGAAGAGGAACGTCCAGTAGGCGCCGCGCTCGCGCTCGAGCAGCCGACGGAAGACGGTCAGCGCCTTGTCGGCCCCCCAGTCGGCGACGACCGCGCGGTAGTGACGACCGACGACGAGGTTGGCGCCCTCCCCCTGGCCGATCTCGTCCTTGATGATCGCCTCGACGACCTTGGCGTAGTCGTCGTCGTCCACGTCGAAGCCGCCGCGGTCGACGAAGTCCACCTCGGTCGGGTCGATCGCGCCGATGATCTCGGCGACGGAGTACTCCCGCTCCTCCTCGACGTCGACGACGACCAGCGGGGTGCCGTCGTCGTGGGCCTCGAAGCCGCGCTCGGCGACCTGGCGGAACGGTACGGCGACGAGTCGGTCGCACTGCCGGCCGTCGGCCGGCGGCCCCTCCTCGAGCGGGATGTCCATGATCGAGTCGGCGACCCAGCGGCGGCCGCCGAGCAGCCCGACCGTGTCGCGGTCACCGGACCGGGTGGAGCGCCGGATGATCGCCCACGCCTCGTGCCCCTGGATGGCCGTGATGGCTTCCTTGGGCGTGAGGGAGGGCTCAGTCATGTCGGAAGTTTAGGGGTCTCGGGACCGTCCGATCGGGGCACCTGTCGGTCATGGGACCAGGTTCGGACCACACCCGCCCCGACGGCGTCGACGACCTCACCGTCGAGGCGCTCGGCACCATCTCCGAGGCGCTGGAGGCGGTCGAGGTCGCCCGCGGCCATCTCTACACGTTCCACCGGCTCTCCGGCACCGCCGACCTGACCCTCGGCAAGGGCGTCGACCAGCTCCGGGAGGCAGGGCACCACGAGCTCGCGGACCGGATCGAGGAGGAGCTGGTCGGCCGGAACGTGCTGGAGGGGCGGTGGACCTTCCAGGTCGTGGAGGAGTACGACGACGGCTACTACGCGACGTTCAGGTCCGTGGAGCGCGCGGCCCGCGAGGCGCTGGTCGAAGGGAAGCGCCACCTCTACGAGGCGGAGATGAAGGAGGACCGTCGTACCCACGGCCGGGCGGGCCACGAGGCCACGCCCGAGGGGTGAGGGCTCAGACGCCGAGGGCGAGGAAGGCGGCGGCGGTGCCGGCGGCGACCGGGTCGCCGGCTGCCGTCCGGCGGACCGCGTGGAGGGCGGTGGCGGGGTCCTCGCCGCGGGCCAGACCGTCGTGGAGGCCGACCATCAGGTCGGCGGTGGCGGCGTCGTTGACCTCGCCGACGCTGCTGACGAGACCGGCGGTGCCGAGCGAGAAGAGCGCCGCGGCGAGTCCGAGCAGCTCCTGGGCGCCGACCGGGGCGAGGACACCGGACTCGCACGCGGAGAGGACGACGCGGTACGGCGCGCGACGCAAGCGCTCCAGGTCGTGGACGGTGAGCGGACCGTCGGCCAGGTCGAGGGCCGAGAACAGCGGGCTGTCGGCGCGGAAGTGTCCGTGGGTGGCGAGGTGCGCGAGGTTGGCGCCGTCGAGGACCTCGACGACGGCCGCCAGGGTGGCGTTGCTGCCGTCGAGGAGGAGCGCGTCCGGGTGCCTGCTGGCGAGGATCGGCACCTCGGCGCCGCCGGACTCGAGGTCCGGACCGGCCACCAGGAGGGTGCGACGCGGGTCGGGACGCTCGGTCGCGGTGGCTCTCAGCCACTGACCTGCCGACGGGACGATGCTGAACGGCCGGTCGTGCAAGGTCGGGAGCAGCGACCACGCGAGCCCGTGCAGGCGAGCGGTCGGAGCGAGCGTGATCGGTCCGTCAGGGAGCAGGCGAACCGCGTCGCCGAGGATCGCCTGCTGGAGGCGGCGGCCGAGGTCCGCGGTGTTCACG
>NZ_JACEFC010000069.1 GCF_014180715.1 Nocardioides stalactiti
CGTCGCCCCCGACGGCGATCTCCTGGGTGAGGTCGCCGCTGGCGGCCGCCGAGACCACGGCGAGGATCTGCTCGACCTTGACCTGCAGGGTCGCGGCAGCCTCGCGCTCCTCGGTGTCCTTCTGGATCCGCTCGAGCGCCGAGGAGACCAGCCGTCCGACGTTGCGCAGCGCGTCGAGGCGCTGCGGCGACGGCGAGAGGGTCTCGGTCGCGAAGAAGTCCATCGTGCCGATGACCTCGCCCTTGAGCATGATCGGGAAGCAGACACCGGACTTCACGCCGACCTGCTGGGCGACCGGCGCCCGCACGCAGTCGGTCATCTCACCGATGTCCTTGGTGAAGAAGAGGTCCTTCTGCTTCCAGGCGCGGCCCGACAGACCCACGCCCTCGGCGAACGACGCCTCCAGCGTGACCTTGCGGAACTCCGGACCGGCGTCGCCGGACTCACGCACGAAGCGAAGCTTGCGGTCGTCCTCGTCGATCGCCCAGTAGGAGCCGTAGGCCCAGCCGAACTCGCGGCGGACGGTGTCGAGGGCGACCTGGACCGCGCTCGAGACCGAGGACTCGCCCGACAGGGCGGAGAGGACCAGGTTGACGGCCTTGGTGTCGGCCGCCGACTCCTCGCTCTCGCGCTCGAGGCGAAGCCGCTCGGTGATGACCTCCCACGTCGCCATGGCGCCGACGTAGTTGCCGTCCTTGTCCTGGATCGCCGAGACCAGCAGGTCCAGCGTCTCCGGGCCGACCTGGATGTTGGCCCGGCGGGGCAGCTGGGCCTGGTCGGCCAGGATGCCGCGCTGGTAGTCCGGCTTCTTGTGGAAGATGTCGAGGCTCGAGCCCACGACCTCGTCGGCCTTGACCGGCAGGTGGGCCTCCAGGACGCGCAGCGTCTCCAGCGACGCCGGGTTCATGTAGGTGATGGTGAACTCGCGGTCGGCGAACATCATGTTCGTCGGGCTGTTCTCCATCATCGAGGTGACCCGGGCGACCTCGGCCTCCATCTGCAGCTTCGCGGTGACGACCTCCCAGGTCGCCATCGCTCCGATGTGGTTGCCCTTCTCGTCACGGATCGCCGAGACCAGCAGGTCCAGCGTCTCCGGACCCACCTGGATGTTGGCCCGGCGCGGCAGCTGGGACTCGTCGGACAGGATGCCCCGCTGGTAGTCCGGCCTCTTGTGGAAGATGTCGAGGCTGGAGCCCACGACCTCGTCGGCCTTGACCGGCAGGAACTCCTCCAGCGAGCGCAGCGTCTCGAGGGAGGTGGGGTTCATGTAGGTGATGATGAAGTCACGGTCGGCGAACATCATGTTCGTCGGACTGTTCTCCATCATCGACTTGAACATCACGTCCTGGTCGGACGCGACCTTCTTGGCGGCTGCGGCGCGGGACGTCGTACGTCCGTTGACCGCAGGCGCGGCGGTGTCGAGCTCGGTCATGGGTTCCCTCCGGTGATTTCAGGGGTGACGTCCAGCGCCCGGTCGGCGTCGAGGACGAGCAAGATGGCGTGAGGCAGGGTGCGGACGCCCTGGACGACGTCCCGGACGACAGCGGGCATGGTCGACGGGACGGACTGGAGCTCCAGGTCGGCGACGTCGATGACGTCGCCGATGTCGTCGACGAGGATGCTGACGATCTCGCCGCGGCTGCGGACGATCACGTTCATGGGCAGCCGGTCGTCCTCCCGGTCGGGGAGGCCGAGGCGGACCCGCAGGTCGACCGCGGTGACGATCTGGCCACGCAGGTTGATCAGCCCCGAGACCGCCTCGTGGGCGCGGGGCACGTCGGTCATCGGCTGGTGGCGGAGGACCTCCTGGACGTGGTCGACGGCGACTCCGAAGAAGAGGTCGTCGACCCAGAACGTGCAGTACTGACCGGCAGTGGTCGCCGTCGCCGTGGCGGTCATGACGCCACCACCGCCTCGAGGTCGACCAGGTCGGTGACCCGGCCCTGCACGACGGCGGACCCGAGCACGCCGGCACGGCGGCCGGCAGACGACGTGACGACCTCGGTCTCGACCACGTCGAGGACCCGGTCGATGACGATGCCCACCGACCTGTTGTCCGCCTCGTGCACGACCACAGCGATCTCCTCCGCGTCCAGCGAGCTGTCGACCAGCCCGATCCGGGGCGCCAGCCGGACCAACGGGAGCAGACCGCCGCGGTACTGGACCACCTCGACGTTGCCGCTCCGCTCGACCCGGGACGCCGGGATCTCCTCGAGCCTGGCCACGTCGGCGAGCGGCAGGGCCGCCCGGCGGGCGCCGCCGACCTCNCCGACTCCCTGGGACTTGGCGAGACCGGCGACGTCGAGGATCAGCGCTACCCGCCCGTCGCCCATGATCGTCGCGCCGGCGTACATCCCGAGGTTCTTGAGCTGACGTCCGATCGGCTTGACCACGATCTCCTGGGTGTCGTGCACCTCGGAGACGCAGAGCCCGAACCGGGTGTCGTCGCTCTGGAGCACGACCACCGTGACGGCGCCGCCGGACTCGACCGGCCCGCCGAGAGCCTCGGCGAGGTGGACCAGCGGCAGCAGGTCGCCGCGCAGTCGGAGGACCGGCGCACCGGCCAGCTGCTCGACGTCGCGCCCGAGCTCGTCGCCCTCGATCCGGACCAGCTCGACCAGGTTCGCCTGCGGGATGGCGTACCGCTCGCCGCCCTCCGCGACGACCAGCGCCGGGATGATCGCGAGGGTGAGCGGGATCCGGACCCGGCACGTCGTACCGCGCCCCGGCTCCGACTGCACGTCGACCGTGCCGCCGATCCGTTCGATGTTGGTGCGGACCACGTCCATCCCGACGCCCCGGCCGGACACGTTGGTCACCTCGGTGGCGGTCGAGAACCCCGGGCGGAAGATCAGGCTGTAGATCTCGCGGGTGTCCATCCGAGCCAGCTGCTCCCGGGTGACCGCGCCGCGCTGGAGCGCGACCTCCGCGATCCGGTTCGGGTCCATGCCGGCGCCGTCGTCGGTGATCTCGACGACGACCTGGCCGGACTCGTGGAAGGCGCGGAGCACGAGGGAGCCCTTGCGCGCCTTGCCGGCGGCCTCGCGGACGTCCGGGCGCTCGATGCCGTGGTCCATCGAGTTGCGGACCAGGTGCGTGAGCGGTCCCTTGACCGCCTCGAGCAGGCTCCGGTCGAGCTCGGTGTCGTGGCCCTCCATCGTGAGCTCGACCTCGCGGCCGAGCTGGAGGGCGAGGTCGCGGACGACGCGCGGCATCTTCGACCAGACCTGGCCGATCGGCTGCATGCGGGTCCGCATCACCGACTCCTGGAGCTCGCTGGCGACCAGGTCGAGGCGCTGGCTGGCACGCACCAGCTCGATGTCCTCGTGGTTCTCCGAGCGCTGGAGGATCTGGTTGCGGGTCAGGACCAGCTCGCCGACGAGCTGGACCAGGTTGTCGAGGAGCTCGACGTCCACGCGGACGGACGAGTCGACGAGACCACGCCGCTCGGTTCCGTCCCACGCCGGCTGGCCTTGCTCCTCCGGCACAGGCGCGTCCCCGGTGCGGCGGTCGATCCCGTCCCACGCCTGGTCGTCGGCCGCGACCGACAACTCGACGGACGCAGCTGCCACCTCGACGGGCACGACCGACGCTTCGTCGGCTGGGATCGCGGAGGCAGCAGGGTCTTCACCGGTACCTGCTGCCTCCGCTGCTTCGGGAGTCGCCTCTACGGCGACGAGGGTGGGCGCGGGCGGCATCTCGACGGGCACGGGCGGCATCTCGACGGGGGCGGACGCCTCGACGGGGGCGGACGCCTCGACGGGCGCAGGCGTCTCGGGGGCGTCGAGGAGAGCCTCGATCACGAGGACGACGGGGTCCACGTCGATCGACGGGTCCTCGTCCTTGCCGGTGCGCTCGATGACGTCGAGCAGCGCCCGGACGGTGTCGACCATCCGGAGCAGCCCACTGGTGATCTCAGGGGTCATGGAGAGCTCGCCGTCGCGCAACCGGGAGAGCAGGGTCTCCCCCACGTGCGTCAGACGCTCGAGCCGGCCGAGGGCCAAGAAGCCCGAGGTGCCCTTGATGGTGTGGATCGTGCGGAAGATCCCCGACAGCACCTCGCGCGAGTCCGGCTGCTGCTCCAGCTCCACCAGGTCGCGGTCGAGCTGATCGAGGTTCTCGTGTGACTCCACGAGGAACTCAGCGATGATCTCGGCTTCGTCGTCCATGTGCCCTCCCTTCGCTGCGCCTATCGGCAGCGCGGGTGGGCCTCTGAGCAGAAGGAACGCTCAGGGACCTGAGCAGGAGACGGTGGCCGAAGTCTGCGGACTCGCCGACCGAAGTGTGCGGGCTCGCCGACCGAAGTGTGCGGGGTCGTCGATCAGCGACGCTGGCGCAGCGCCTCGGTGAGCGAGGCAACGACCTTGGCCGGCGGAGACGCGGACTCGGTGTTGGAGTCGGCGAGCTGGGCGAGGAGCTCGGCGCGGTGGACGCTCACGGACCGGGGCGCGTCGATGCCGACCCGGACCACGTCGCCCCGCACCTCGAGCACCGTGATCGTGATGTCGTCGCCGACGACGACGCTTTCGCCGACGCGGCGGGAGAGGACCAGCACAGGTCGAGGCTACGCCACCAGCGGTGCTGCGAGCGGGAGATCCTGGTCCTCGAGGATCACCTGGCTCGCGCGGCGCGTCACCAGGTTGACCAGGAGCGGCGCCTTGAGGTTGACCGTGGTGTCCGCGAGCGAGGTGCCAGCACGGACGACGAGCAGGAGCAGGACGTCCTCCGGGGACTCGATCCCGAGCTCGGCAACGGTCTCGTCGTCGATCTCAGGGGCGTAGTCCGGATAGAACGGCGCCGGCGGTACGACGACGAACTCGAGGTCGTCACGGCTGAGCGAGCGGAACGCGTGCAGCACCCCGTCGTCGTCGAGCCGCACCAGCGCGAACGTGAGGTCCTCGGGGAAGCCGGGCATCGCGTGGACCAGCTCGATCACCGGGAGGTCCGTGCCCTCGGTGGCACCGTCCCCCTGCTGCGCGTCCATGACAGCGATCATCGCAGGAAGTCGATCAGACTCGGCTGCAGGACGCGCGACGTGGCCGCAAGTGCCGCCTGGTAGGCGACCTCCTGCAGCTGGAGGTCGACCGCGGCCTTGGCCAGGTCGGTGTTCTCCAGGGTGCTGAGGGTCGCCGCCAGCGACTGGTGGGCGCTGATCGCCGAGGCGTCCGCCTTCTCGATCCGGTCCAGCCGGGTCCCGGCCGCCGTGCGGGCCGAGGTCACGGTCTCGAGCCGGGTCTTGAGGTCGTCGATGCCCGTGCGGATCGCGGTGCCGTCGCCGGCCCGCAGCGCGGTGGCGAGGTCCTCGAGCTCCTGGAAGACCGAGGCGGCGCCGTTCCCGAAGACGTCGCGTCCGTCGACGTCGACCTTGACGGTCACGCCGTCCGCCACCCGACGCGTGACGTCGCCGGCGACGCCGACCCACGTCCCCGTGCTGTCGAAGGCCTGCGGGTCGCCGGTGATGCCGCCGAAGATCGGCCGGTTGAGGTAGGTCGCGTTGGCCGAGGAGAGCAGCCCCGCGCGGAGCTCCTCGACCTCGGTCGCGAGCGCGTCGCGGGCCGCCTGGCCCTGGGCCGCCGTGTTGGCGCCCTGGATGGCGAGCTCGCGCGCGCGTCGTACCGACAGGGTGACGGTGTCGAGGGTGGAGTCGACCTGCGACAGCCAGCCGACCCCGTCGTTGGCGTTGCGGGAGTACTGCTCCTGCTGGGCCATCGAGGTCCGCAGCCGCATCGCGGCCGTGACGTCGGTCGGGTTGTCCGAGGGCCGGTTGAGCACCCGCCCGGTCGACAGCTGCTCCTGCACCTTGGCCAGCCGGCCGAGACCGAGCTGGAGGTAGTCCAGCGAGGTGTTGGTCAGCATCCGCTGCGTGACGCGTCCGTTCATCGTCAGATCACCTGCCCACGATCCCGGTGCGGTTGATGAGCACGTCGAGCATCTCGTCGACCGCGGTCATCAGGCGCGCGGCGGCCTCGTAGGCCCGCTGCGCCGTGACCAGGTTGACGGTCTCCTCGTCGAGGTTGACCCCGGCCTGCTGCTCCCAGGAGCCCTGGACCGACGCAGCCAGTGCGGCCTGGTTGGAGCGCTGCCGCTCGATCGCGGCGACCTGCGAGCCGAAGCCGTTGACGAGCCGTTGGTAGTCCTCCCCCGCCGTGCCCGTCGAGCTGAGCAGGTCGGCGTTGCCCCCGTCGAGGGTGCCGCCGGTCACGGACGCCGCCGCGACGTCGGCTGAGCCGGAGAGGGCGACGGCCAGGGTCGACGCCGCGTTGAGCGGGTCGTAGCTGAAGAAGGCACCGCCGGCGTTGCCGGCGAGGTCGAATCCGAGCGCGTGCTGGGCGTTGACCGCGTCGGCGAAGTCCATCGCGACCTGGTCGAGCCCGGTCCGGTACGCCGGCAGCGTGTCGGAGAGCAGGGTGTAGACCGCCCCGAGCTCACCCGTCAGGGCCGTCGGCAACGCCGTGACGGTGCCGCCCATGTCGACCTCGAAGGTGATCGGGTTGCCGTCAGCAGCGGCCGTCGGCGTCACTCCGGTCGCGATCGAGAGGGTCGCTGACTGGCGGCCCGACACGACGCTCACACCGGCGATGGAGACGTCGAACATGCCGTCCGAGCGGACCGTCGTGACCGCCCCCGCCTTCTCGGCGAGCTGGAGCGCGAGCGCGTCGCGCTGGTCGCGCAGGGTCGCGGTGTCGCTGCCGTTCACGTCGGCGGCGAGGATCTGCTTGTTGAGGCTCGCCAGGTCGGCGGCGGTGTCGTTGATCTCACCGACGAGGTCGACCAGGTGGTGGCGCTGGTCGGACTCCTCGCCCGTCACGTTGCTCACCTGGGCGCGCAACGCCTGCGCGAGGGTCTCGGCGCGGCTGATCACCTGCTGGCGGGCGGCCTCGCCGCCCGGGTTGAGCGCGAGGTCCTGCCAGGCGTTGTTGAGCCCGGTCATCGCAGCCGACACCCCGTTGGGGCCCGGCTCGCCGATGCCGTCGTCGAGGCGCTGGAGGACGGTCGCGGACGTCTGGAGGAACGAGAGCCCGGCCGACTCACGGCGGACCCGGCTGTCGAGGAGCGGGTCGACGTTGCGGCGGACCTCGCCGACGGCGACCCCGTCGCCGTAGCCGTCGTACCGGGACCAGAGCGCAGGCTGGCTCGGCTCGACCGAGGCGCCGACGACCGTACGACGGACGTAGCCGGTCGTGCTCGAGTTGGCGATGTTGTTGCCGGCGACGTCGAGCGCGACCCGCTGGAAGCGGAGTGCCGAGAGCGCGGTGTTGACGCTGCTGAAGGTGCCCGTCATCAGAGGGCCCTGTCGACCAGTCCGGGGCGAGCGGTGCCGACGACGGCCGCGCCGTCGGGGGTGTAGCCCTCGGGACCGGAACCGACGATGCCGAGCAGGGTCGCCCGGGCCGAGCGGAAGCCGGCGGTGAGGAGGCCCTGGTTGTCCTCGGACAGCTGGGCGATCTCACGGGCGGCGGCGACGAACGCGTCGCGGTGCTCGAGCAGCAGTGAGCCCCAGGGGTCCGGGGCGGCCGCGGCGAGCGCAGCGAGCGAGGGATCGTGGGAGAGGCCGAGCTCGGCGGCCGCCTCGTCCGCGGCGACCGAACGGAGGACCTCGGTCTCCCGGATCGTCGCCAGGATGTCCTCGATCTCCCGGGTGGCGTTGATGAGCCACCGGGTCCGGCCACTGGCGAGCACGAGGCGTTCCACCTCGAGCTTGTAGGACAGGAGCTCCAGCAGCTCGCGCTCCCGCCACAGGATCAGCGACAGCTTTTCCACGTCCGTGTCCTTCCCGAAAGGTCTTCCCCGACAGTTCTCTGCGTCCTTCCATCGCCCGGTCCCGGGCGCACCTGAGGCGAAAACGCGAAGAAGATCCCCGGCGCCTCCTCCGATCGGTCATCCCGGGGTGACTAGGAGGGTCGGGACGGGGTCCCGGGGTCCTAGACGCACGGTCCCGCAGGGGTCCCTAGTTCCCGGGTCCGGGGGCCTGAGGGCCCCTGTTCCCCTCACGTCCGGTCGCCCGCGTCGAGACATTGATGGGGTGATGGCGACACCTTCAGACCCGCAGGGCGACGACACCGAGAAGCGCATCCTCGACCACATGCCCCTCGTCGGGCACATCGTTCGAGAGACCATGAGCCGGGTCCCGTCCCACGTGAGCCGCGACGACCTCGTCTCGGCGGGACTCACCGCGCTCGTCCAGGCCTCGCAGGCGTACGACGCCGAGCGCGGCGTGCCGTTCGAGCGCTACGCCTCGACCCGGATCCGCGGGGCGGTGCTCGACGGGCTGCGCGCGATCGACTGGGCGTCACGCTCGGTCCGGCGCAAGGCGCGTGACCTCGACGAGACCCGCAACCGGCTCGCCAGCGTGCTCGGCCGCAGCCCCAGCTCGTCCGAGATCGCCCAGGCCGCCGGGGTGTCGGAGCAGGAGATCAAGGCCAACGAGGAGGACATCGCCCGGGCCCAGGTCCTCTCGCTCCAGGCCAGCACCACCACCTCGCTCGACGAGCTGCTGCCCGCTCGTGCCCCGTCGCCGGAGGCCCTCATCGAGCATCAGGAGCAGCTCACCTACCTGGTCGAGGCGATCACCGAGCTGCCCGACCGGCTGCGCACCGTGGTCGAGGACTACTTCTTCGCCGAGCGCCCGATGGCCGACATCGCCGCGGACCTCGGGGTCACCGACTCACGGGTCTCGCAGATGCGCGCCGAGGCGCTCAAGCTCCTGCGCGACGCCCTCAACCACGCCCTGGAGCCGTCGCTGGTCACCGACGTCGGCAAGCCGGGAGGCTGCGCCAACCGCCGGCGCGAGGCCTACTTCGCCGCGGTCGCGGCCCGGCACGCCGAGGGCATGCGCCGCCCTCGGGCCGTTGCCGAGTCCCGCATCGACGCGGCCGGCTGAGTCTCCGGAACGGATCGAGTCCGGGCCGCACGGCCCGAACTTTCTTCGCGACTTTTCTCAGATCGGGGCCCCTGGCCACCGATGGACACCGCGGAGGGCCCACGGATGGGCGATCCACATCAAGTAGCAGACCTTAAATTCCAGGAGGGAAGTCATCATGGGTCTTCGCATCAACCAGAACATCGACGCTCTCAACGCGTACCGCAACCTGTCGGTCACGCAGAGCCAGATGAGCAAGTCGATGGAAAAGCTTTCCAGCGGCTTTCGCATCAACCGCGCCGCTGACGACGCTGCCGGTCTCGCGATCTCCGAGGGCCTGCGCTCGCAGGTCGGAGGTCTCAAGGTTGCCGTGCGCAACGCTCAGGACGGCATCTCGGTCGTGCAGACCGCTGAGGGTGCGCTGACCGAGGTCCACGCGATCCTCCAGCGCATGCGTGACCTCGGTGTCCAGGCGTCGAACGACAGCAACAACGCCTCGGCCCGGGCCAACATCGCCGCTGAGGCGACGCAGCTCACCTCGGAGCTGACGCGGATCGGCAACGCGACCAACTTCAACGGCCAGAAGCTGCTCGACGGCACCGCCGGCACCCTGAACTTCCAGGTGGGTGCGGACGGTGACTCCAACAGCAACATCGCGGTCAACCTGGCGTCGGTCAACGTGGTCTCCGTGGCCGCCAACCTCGGCAACGCGGGTGCCGAGTTCGACGTGCTCACGCCGAGCAACGTCACGGGTGCCGTCACGTTCTCGACCACCGGTCCGGTGACCAGCGCCACGGTCACCCTCGGTGCGGCGGGCACGTACGACACCGTGGACGACGTCGCTGACGCCCTCAACAACGACACCGGCTTCTCCGCGAACTTCGCGGCGTCGGTGAACGAGGACAACCAGCTCGTCGTGACCTCGAAGGTCGGCGGCACGGTGGCGGTCGCCGCCCCCGGTACCGGCATCGCCGCCGGTGCGGCCATCGCCGGTGGTCTGAGCTTCGCGACCCACGCGTCGGCCCAGGCTGCGGTCAACCTGATCGACACCCAGATCGGCGCGGTCTCGACCGCTCGTGCGACGCTCGGTGCCTACCAGAACCGGTTCGAGCACACGATCGCCAACGTCAACGTGGCGATCGAGAACCTGTCGGCGTCGGAGTCGCGGATCCGTGACACGGACATGGCCTCCGAGATGATGTCGTTCACCCGGTCGCAGATCCTGTCGCAGGCCGGCACCGCGATGCTCGCTCAGGCCAACTCCGCCCCGCAGAACGTGCTCCAGCTGCTGCGTGGCTGATCCGCCTGATCAGCACCGCTGATCGCCCGCATCATCACCCCGATGCGGACACCGCGAGGAGCCGGTGGAGCACCGCTCCATCGGCTCCTCGTGTCAGCAAGTCCCGGAAGGAGACATCGTGGCTACAGCCAGCATCGGCGGCCTCGCCAGCGGCCTCGACACGAGCACGATCATCAACCAGCTGATCCAGCTGGAGTCGCTCCCCCAGACCCAGCTCAAGTCGCGGGTCACCACCGAGCAGAACAAGGTGACCGCGCTCCAGGGCCTCAACACCCGCCTCGCGACCCTCGCCACCAACGCCGACGCGCTCGCCAACCCGACGGGCAGCGCCGCCTCGGTGTGGGAGAGCCTCAAGGCCACGTCGTCGAACTCCGCGGTCACCGTGACCGCGTCGAGCACAGCGTCGCCCGCGGCGTACAACGTCACCATCGGGCACACCGCCCTCACCCACCGGATCTCCTACACCTCCCCGCACGCCGCGACCGACGTCGTCACCGGCGGTGCGACCACCATCGAGCTGGACCGCCTCGACGGCAGCAGCGTGGTCTCCCTCAACGTGGGCACCGGGACCCTCCAGGAGGTCGCCGCCGCGATCAACGACACCGGCAACGCGACCGGGCTGCGCGCCACCCTCGTGCAGGTCGGCACCGGGTCCTTCCGGCTCATGGTCGAGTCGACCGCGACCGGCGCCGCCCAGGACTTCACCCTCAGCCTCCCCGGCGGTGGGGCGCTCCTCGGCGGGGCGTCGTCCACGCAGGCCGGCCGCGACGCCGAGATCTCGATCGGCGGGATCACCGTCGGCTCCACGACCAACACGTTCACCAACGTCACCCCCGGGGTGACCATCACGCTCGGCGCGTCGGCGACCGGGACGGCCGACATCAACGTCACCCGCGACGCGACCGCCCGGTCCAACGCGGTCAAGAAGCTCGTCGACGAGCTCAACGGGATCCTGACGACCGTCGCGTCCACGACGGCCCACAGCGCCGACACCAAGCAGCAGGGCGTCCTGTCGGGCAACTCGCTGCTGCGGCGGGTGTCCTCCGAGCTCACCGGCACGATCTATCCCGCCGACGGCAGCTCCTTGGCGGACTACGGCATCGAGGTCGACCGAACCGGCAAGCTGGTCTTCGACGAGGCCGCGTTCGCCGCCGCCTACCAGGCCGACCCGGACGCCGTCACCGAGGCGTTCACCGGGACCGACGGCTTCGCCGAGCGGATCCACGAGGTCGCCGACCTCGTCAGCAACAAGTACACGGGCACCCTCACCTCGGTCATCAAGAGCGGCACCGACGGCATCGCCCGGCTCAACGCGAGCATCGCGAGCTGGGACGACCGCCTCGAGCTGCGCCGTTCCACGCTCGAGCGGCAGTACGCCGCGCTCGAGGTCAGCCTCAGCCAGCTCAACAGCCAGTCGGCATGGCTCTCCAGCCAGCTCTCGAACCTCTCCTCCAGCAACGACTGACGAAAGGCACCCCGATGTCGCTCAGCAACGCCCGCGCCGCCTACGTCGGCAATTCGGTGTCGACCGCGAGCCCGGCCCGCCTGCTCGTCATGCTCGTGGAGCGGCTGGAGCTCGACGTCGAGCGCGCCCTCCAGGCCCAGACCACGCAGGACTGGGCGGAGGCGCACCGCAACCTGCTGCACGCCCAGGAGATCGTCGTCGAGCTCGCCAGCAGCCTGAAGCCCGAGCTGATCTCGGGCGGCAACGAGCTCGCGATGCTCTACGAGTTCCTCCGCGTCCGGCTGGTCATGGCCAACATCAAGCGCGACCCGGACATCACCCGTCAGGCGCTCACCATCGCGCGCGGGGTCTCGGAGATGTGGCGCCTCGCCGCGCTCGCCGCGGCGGTCTGAGATGACGGCTGACCCGTCCGTCGCCCCGGCGCCCCCGACCTGGGAGTCCGCCCTCCAGCGCCTCGAGGACGACGTGTCCCGGCTCGAGGCTCTCGAGCCCGGCGCTGCCGCGCCCGAGGTCGAGGAGTGGGAGCCCCCGACCGACCTCGGCCCGCTCCCCCACGACCTCGCGCCGCGCGCCCGCGACCTCTTGTCGCGGCAGCTCTTCGCCGTCGGCCGGCTCACGGCCGCGCTGTCCGGCAACCGTCAGCAGGCGCGGGTCGCCGACAGCGTGCGCGCGGCGACGGTCGTCACCGGACGTGCCGCGTACGTCGACGTCCGGGCCTGAACCGCCGGAGACCTGCGTCCGCGTGCGGGCGGGATCAGGGCTGGACCGCTGCGAGCCTGGGCCGCAGCCCGGCGGTGATCCGCATGGCGATGTCGCCCAGCGGCAGCGTCTCGTCGGCCAGGCCGGCGATCGACACCGCGCCGGGCATGCCCCACACGACCGAGGACGCCTCGTCCTGGACGAGCACCCGGGCACCGGAGGCCGCCAGCGGGCGACACCCCTCCAGGCCGTCCTGGCCCATGCCGGTCAGGACGGTGGCGAGCGCGCGCCCGCCGTACACCTCGTGCGCGCTGCGGAAGAGCACGTCGACGGCCGGACGGCAGAAGTTCTCCTGCGGGCCCTGGTCGAGGCGGGTGACGACGCTGCCGTCGACGGCCCGCACCACCCGCAGGTGGAAGTCGCCGGGCGCGATCAGCACCTCGCCGGCGCGGACGACCTCGCCGTCGACGGCCTCGCGGACCGTCAGGGCACACTCGCGGTCGAGCCGCTGGGCGAGCATCGCGGTGAAGACGGGCGGCATGTGCTGCACCACGAGCACGGGCACGGGAAGCGACCCGGGCAGGGCCGGCAGCACCTGGGCGAGCGCGTCGGGACCGCCGGTCGACGACCCGATGAGGAGCACCTCGGGCGGCCCGGAGGCAGTTCTGCGCGGCTCGGGAGCCGGGGGGGCCGTCCGGACGACGGCCGGACGCGGTCCGAGACCGGCGGCGAGCCGCCGACGCCCGGCCAGCGCGCGGATGCGCGGGACCAGCTGCTCGCGGACCGCGGTTATCCCCTCGGTGACCCCACCGACCGAGTTCGACGGCTTGGTCACGTAGTCCGACGCTCCGCGGGAGAGGGCCTCGAGCGTGGCCGTCGCGCCCCGCTCGGTCAGCGTGGAGAACATGATGATCGGCAGTCGCGGGTGGTCCTCGCGGATCGCGACCACCGCGCCCAGCCCGTCCAGCCGTGGCATCTCGATGTCGAGGATGACGACGTCGGGCACCAGCGCGTTGACCTGGTCGATGGCCTCGAGCCCGTCGCGGGCGACACCGGCGACCTCGATGTCGTCGGCCTCGCCCAGCGCGGTGGTGACCAGGCGGCGTACTACGGCACTGTCGTCGACGACCAGGACTCGGATCACGTTGGAAGCATCGGCCGTGAGCCGATTCTCCTGAGGAGCGATCACCTGCGGATGACCGCTCGACGACGCTGAGGTGCCTAAGCACGTGCGTGTCCCCGGTTTGCTCAGGAACTCCGGGACCGGTCCGATCAGTAGGCCATGGTTTCCGCATCCGAGGCGTTCGCGGCGGTCTCCGCCCTCGCCCGGCGGGAGACCGGCATGATCTATGACGAGGGCAAGGAGTACCTCGTCGAGGCGAGGCTGCAGCCGCTCGCCAACAAGGCCGGTTGCTCCTTCGCCGACTACGTCACCAAGATCCTCGCCGACCCCGTCGAGCGCGCCAAGGCGATGGACGCACTCACGATCAACGAGACGAGCTGGTTCCGCGACAACGCGCCGTACCAGGCGTTCACCGACGTGATGCTCCCCGACCTGATCCAGGCACGGTCAGCCACCCGTCGCATCCGGGTCTGGAGCGCAGCGAGCTCGAGCGGCCAGGAGGCGTACTCGATCGCGATGCTCCTCGACCAGCACCTGCCGCCGGGGTGGACCAGCGAGATCGTCGCGTCGGACTACTCGCCGACGATGCTCGACCGGGTCCGCGCCGGCCGCTACACCCAGGTCGAGATGAACCGCGGCCTGCCGGCCACGCTGCTCGTCAAGTACTTCAGCCGCGTCGGCATCGAGTGGGAGGTCGCTCCCCACCTGCGCGACATGGTCACGGTCCGCAGCCAGAACCTCACCGCGCCCTTCCTGGGGCTCGGCACGTTCGACCTGATCCTCCTGCGCAACGTCCTCATCTACTTCGAGAAGGACGTGCGGCACGACATCCTGCGCCGGATGCTGCCGATGCTGAACCCCGGTGGGTACTTCCTCATCGGCTCGTCGGAGACCACCCTCGACTCCCCGCCCGCGCTCGCCGCCGCCTGGCAGCGTGAGCAGATCGGTCGGGTCCAGGTGCACCGGGTCGCCCCGGCGTTCGCGGACCGACCGACCGCCCCCATTGCCGCGTCACTGACAGGAGCCTGACCCATGCGCGCGCTGATCATCGACGACTCCCGAGCCATGCGGAGCATCCTGCGCCGCATCGTCAACGGTCTCGGTTTCGAGTCTGCCGAGGCAGGCGACGGCCAACAGGCCCTCGACGTCCTCGAGAGCGGGTTCAACCCCGACATCTGCCTCATCGACTGGAACATGCCGGTGATGGACGGCTACACGTTCATCACCAAGGTCCGGGACAACCCGGAGTGGCGCTCGATGACGCTCATGATGGTGACGACGGAGAGCGAGCAGAAGCAGATCGTACGCGCGCTCGCCGCCGGCGCCCACGAGTACGTCATCAAGCCGTTCACGCCCGATGCCATCGCCGACAAGCTCGAGCTGCTCGGCCTGCGCGCGACCGAGGTGCCGGCATGAGCGTCATCGCTCCCGAGCTCACCGACCTCCAGGCCGTCGTGGAGGAGGTCTGGTCGACGTTCGTGGGCTACGAGCACCCTCTCTGCGTTCGGCAGGTGCCGGCCGGCACCCCGCTCGACTCCGGCGTGTGGTCGGGCGCCGTCTCGGTGACGGGCGAGTGGCAGGGCGCGGTGACCGTGGAGCTGGCCGACGACGTCGCCGTCGCGATCAGCCGCGTGATGCTCGACGTCGACCCGTCCGAGAGCCTGAACGACGACGACGTCGCCGACGCCGTGGGCGAGCTCGTCAACATGATCGGTGGCAACGTCAAGAGCCTGATGCCGGGTCCGAGCGCGCTGTCGCTGCCCGCCGTCGCCGCGGGCCGCGCCGTCTTCCCGTCCGACGCGCACGAGGTCGCGCGCCTCGACCTGCTCTGGACCAACCAGCCCGTCCGGATCACCGTCCACACGCCCGGGAGCCCACGATGAAGATCCTGATCGCCGACGACAGCCGCGTGATGCGCCAGATCGTCATCCGCACCTTGCGCCAGGCCGGCCACGGCGGCCACGAGGTGGTCGAGGCCGAGAACGGCCGGATGGCGCTCGAGATGGTGCAGAGCGAGTCGCCCGACCTGGTGCTCTCGGACTGGAACATGCCGGAGATGACCGGCATCGATTGCCTGTCCGCACTGCGCGCCTCCGGGTCGCAGGTGCCGTTCGGCTTCGTCACCTCCGAGGGCTCGGAGGACATGAGGCAGCGCGCTGCCGCGGCGGGCGCCGCGTTCCTCATCGCCAAGCCGTTCACCCCGGAGGCCTTCGACGAGGCCCTCCGCACCGTGCTCTGAGGAGACAGCGATCCCCCATGGACGTCCACCTCCCCCAGCCGAAGCAGGTCCGCGACCTGCTCGTCGACCTGCTCGGCCGTGACGTGACGCTGTCGCCGACCAAGCCGTTCGCCCCCGGCCCCGACACGCCCGCGTCGGTCGCCGTCTACGTCAACGACAGCCTGCAGATCCGCGCCCTGATCGCCTGCGACCTCCCGTTCTCGGCGTACGCCGGCGCCGCGATCGCGCTGGTCCCGCCCGGTGCGGCAGCGGACGCGGTCGCCGACGGCAAGCTGACCGACCCCCTCGCGGAGAACCTGTACGAGGTCCTCAACATCGCCGCCTCGACGTTCAACGTCGACGGCTCGGACCACCTCAAGCTCCACCAGCTGCACCCGGCCGGACCGCCGCTCGACCCGATGGTCCGGATCCAGACGCTCACCCTCGGTCGACGCGAGGACCTCAGCGTCGACGTCGCCGGCTACGGCGGCGGGTTGCTCAGCATCGTCCTCGTCTAGGACTCGCCCACCTCCGGGTCCTGCGATCGTCGGGGCGCCTAGCCCGGACGGGTCAGGACCATCGTCCTCATTTGGGCGCCAGGGCCTCAGAAGGCTCAGGTGGGGTCAGCCGGGGCCGATCAGCCCCGCGAGCAAGGATCGCTCACACCCACGCAGCCGACGGACCGGCTTCGCCTTTCCACATCGTCCAGGTGTGGCAAACACGGAGGTCCGTCGTGATCCTGTCCGGCTCAGATCCGGTCGGCTTCGCGCTGCACGCGGCCATGAACGGCCTGTCGATGCGGCAGCAGGTCATCGCCGACAACATCGCCAACGTCGACACTCCGCACTTCCGTGCGTCGAGCGTCGACTTCGAGTCCTCCCTGCGCGCCGCGATCGCCGACGGCGAGGTGCCGGCCGACTCGTCCGCCTCCGTCTCGGTGATGCCGACGGAGACGCCCGTGGGTGCCAACGGCAACAACGTCGACCTCCGCAAGGAGTCGATCGCCGCGATCCAGAGCCAGTACCAGTACCAGGTCGTGGCCCGCTCGATCAGTGACCGGGCGAGCCTCGTGAGCACCGCGGCAGGCACCCGATGAGCGGCGCGTTCGAGGCGCTCCGGATCGCCAACTCCGCACTCGGCGCCCACCAGACCTGGCTGGACTCGCTCGCCGGCAACATCGCCAACACCAACACGATCACCTCGACCGACGAGAACGCCTTCCAGGCGACGTACGTCATCTTCTCCGCCCGGCCCGACGGCGGTGTCGACGTCGGAGGCCTCGCCCAGTCCTCCGCCGAGGGCCGGCTCGTCAACGACCCGAACCACCCGCTCGCCGACGAGGACGGCTACGTCCGGGCCCCCGACGTCGACATGTCGAGCCAGATGAGCCAGCTGATCATGGCCCAGCGCGGCTTCCAGGCCGCCGTCCAGGTCACCAAGACCGCGCAGGACGAGTACACCGCGGCGCTCCAGATCGGTGCCCGCTGATGAGCACGATGCCGATCGGATCGATCGGGTCCGTGGGCTCCTTCGCCCTGCCGAACATCGCGGCACCGGGCATCGGCGGGGTCGACGGCCCGGCCGGGGTCGACCGGGCCTCCCTCACCCCGGGCGTCGGCGGCGCCTCCGGCGCCGAGTTCGGCAGCCTGCTGCTCGACGGCCTCGACCGTCTCGAGGGGATCACCGACAAGGCGGACAGCCTCGCCGTGCAGGCCGCCACCGGCGACCTGGACAACATCCACGACTACACGATCGCGGCGAGCGAGGCGCAGGTCGCGACCCAGCTCACCGTCGCGGTGCGCAACAAGGCCCTCGAGGCGTTCTCCGAGATCATGCACATGCAGGTCTGAGGCGGCTGACCGATGCGAACCAACATGAACCGCGTGATGGCCCGGGCGCGCCAGGCCATCCTGACGATGACGATCGGCCAGCGGATGGCCGTCCTCGTCGGGACCGCCGCCCTCCTGGTCGGCGCGTTCCTCGTCGTCCGGTGGGTCTCGGCCCCCAGCTACGCCCCTCTCTACACCGACCTGTCGGGTGCCGACGCCAGCGCCGTCGTCGACGAGCTGGAGACGCAGGGCATCCCCTACAAGCTCGAGGACGGCGGCTCGACCGTGATGGTCCCGCGCACCGACGTCTACTCGACCCGGATCGCCCTCTCCGGCGAGGGCCTCCCCGCGGGCGGCGACTCGGGCTACAGCATCCTCGACGGCTCCGACCTCTCCACCTCGGAGTTCAAGGAGCAGACCAACTTCAAGCGGGCGATGGAGGGCGAGCTCTCCAACACCATCGAGGCCATCGACGGCGTCGACACCGCGGTCGTCCACCTCTCCATCCCGGAGAAGGAGGTCTTCAGCGACGACAAGGTCGACCCGACCGCCTCCGTGCTCGTCGACACCGCGCAGGGCATGACCCTGGGCGCCGAGCAGGTCCAGGCCGTCGTGCACCTGGTCGCCTCGAGCATCGAGGGCCTCGACCCCAAGAAGGTGACCGTGGCCGACTCCACCGGAGCGGTCCTCACCAACCCCGACGCCGAGACCGGTCTGGGCGGCGCGAGCACCCAGGCGAAGATCCAGCAGAACTACGAGGAAGGCCTCCGCGCCGAGGTGCAGTCCATGCTCGACCGCGTCGTCGGCCCCGGGAACTCCTCGGTCACCGTGACCGCGCAGATGGACTTCGACACCGCGGTCACCGACAGCCGGACGTACGTCCGGCCCGAGCGCAACACCCCGCCGCTGTCGGAGTCGTCGAGCACCGAGACCTACAGCGGCCCTGGCGCGCAGTCCGGGGTCGACGGCGGCACCGTCGGCCCCGACGGCCAGATGGACACCGGCGCCGACGGCGCTGACGGTGACTCGTCGTACGAGAACAGCCAGGTGACGCGCGACAACCCGGTCGGCGAGGTCGTCGAGCACCGCGAGTCCGCCCCCGGCTCGGTCGAGAGCCTCCACCTCGCGATCGTCCTCGACACCGCAGCCTCGGCATCCATCGACGAGGAGCTGGTCCAGGAGCTGGTCGCCGCCGGCGTCGGCATCACCGCCGAGGACGGCAGCAGCATCGAGGTCACCAAGATGCCGTTCGATCGCTCCGCGGAGGACGCCGCGGCCAAGGAGCTCGCCGCGGCCGAGGCCGCCGACGCCCGTCAGCAGAAGAACGACATCCTCATGGCCGTCGCGCTGGCCCTGGGCATCGCGCTGCTCGTGCTGCTCGCCTGGTGGCAGGCACACCGTCGGGCCAAGAAGCGGGAGAAGGCGACGACCTACGTCGTCGAGCAGCTCCGCGCCGACGCCGCCGCCCGGACCACCTCCGTCGCGCCGTCGCCGGCCGTCGCCGTCCTCGAAGCGGCCGACGACGACGAGTCCGGCGCGCTCCAGGACGAGCTCGCGGCCCTGGTCGAGAAGCAGCCTGAGGACGTCGCCGCACTGCTCCGCGGCTGGCTGGTGGATCCGCGATGAGCCGCGCCGCCGGCATGGCCGTCGCCAACATCGGGGTCCGCAAGGCAGCGATCCTGCTGCTCCAGCTCGGCAAGGACCGGGCCGCCGACATCCTCGGCCACCTCAGCGAGTCCGACGTCGAGGCGATCTCGGCCGAGATCGCCCGGCTCGACACCGTGACCGCGTCGGAGACCGAGGCGGTGCTCCTGGAGTTCCGCGACCTGGCCACCGCGCACGCCCACGTCACCCAGGGCGGGTTCGGGTTCGCCAAGTCACTCCTCGAGCAGTCGCTCGGCTCCGAGCGGGCGGCAGCGATCATGGAGCGGCTGCACGCCGCCCACGTGCAGATGCCGTTCCAGTTCCTGCACCGCGCGGACCCGGCACAGCTGCGCAGCTTCATCGCCGACGAGCACCCGCAGATCATCGCCCTCGTCCTCGCCCACATGTCTGCCGACAAGGCGTCGCTGCTGCTCGGCGGGCTCCCTGCCCACCAGCAGGCGGTCATCGCCCACCGGATCGCGGTCATGGACCGCACCAGCCCCGAGATCATCCGTCAGGTCGAGGGCATCCTGGAGCGCAAGCTGTCCTCGATGCTCCAGCCCTCGGAGGTCTCCCGGGTCGGCGGCGTGGACCCGCTCGTCAACATCATCAACCGCTCCGACCGCCCGACCGAGCGGCAGATCGTCGAGGGCCTCGAGGGCCTCGACGCCGCGCTCGCCGACGAGGTCAAGAGCCGGATGTTCATGTTCGAGGACATCATCAACCTCGACGACCGCTCGGTGCAGCAGGTGCTGCGCCAGGTCGACACCGCCGAGCTCGCCCTCGCCATCAAGGGCGTCAGCGAGCAGGTGCGGGACAAGATCACGAAGAACCTGTCCGAGCGCGCGGCCGAGAACCTCCTGGAGGAGGTCGACCTGCTCGGCCCGGTCCGCCTCGCCCAGGTCGAGGAGGCCCAGCAGTCCATCATCCGCACGATCCGCCAGCTCGAGGAGCAGGGCGTGATCATGATCAACCGGGGCAATGACGATGAGTTCGTCGTCTGAGCGCCAGCGGGCTGTCGTGCTGACCGCCGAGCAGGTCGGCGCGGCCGGCGAGCTCGCCCAGCTCGCCGCGCCCGAGCTGCGGACGGGTCAGTGGACCCGCCTGGGCGACACCTCGCTGCTCGGCGACCGGGTGACCGAGGGCGTCCTCGGCGACGTCGCCGAGCGGGTCCGCGCGGCGGCCACCGCCGAGGGCTACGCCGTCGGCTGGGCCCAGGGCCGGCGCGACGCCGCCGTCTCAGCTGCGACCGAGGAGCGCGAGCGCGTCGCCGCCCACGAGCGGGCCGAGGAGCGCCGCGAGGCCGAGCACCGCGCCGCGGTCGAGGCGCTCGGCCGGGCCGCCGACGAGGTCCGGGCGCACCTGCACCGGCTCGCCGACGCGGTCGAGGGCCAGGCGACCTCGCTCGCATGGGCGATCACCGAGGAGATCATGGGCCGCGAGGTCCTCGTCGCCGACGGCGCCGACGTCGTACGACGAGTGCTCGCGGTGCTGCCGACGACGGCGCTCGCGCGGGTGCGGCTGCACCCCGACCAGGTGTGGGCCCCCGCGGTCCGGGACCTCGTCGAGCGCGGCCTCGACGTGGTCGCCGACGACAGCCTCGGCCGCGCCGACGCCCTCGTGGAGTGGGACGGCTCCGTCGTCGACCTGCGGGTCGCCGAGGCGATGGGCCGGGTGCGCACCGTGCTGACCGCTCCCGCGGAGGCGCGGTCATGACGATCACCGCGGAGACCTTCGACCGCTCCCTGCTGGCGGCCCGGCCGGTCCGGCTCGGCACCGTGACCGAGCTGGTCGGCCTGCACCTGCTGGTGCGGGGGCTGCCTGCGGCGGTCGGCGACCTGGTGTCGGTGACGACCTCCGCGGGCCCGCTCCTCGCCGAGGTCGCCGCGCTGCGCACCGACGGCATGGTGTGCCTGCCGCTCGGCGCCACCGCCGGGGCCCGCGTCGGCGACCTGGTCCACCCGACGGGCGGCCCGCTCCGGATCCACGTCGGCGACGCGCTCCTCGGCCGGGTGCTCGACGGGCTCGGCCGGCCGGTCGACGGCGGCGCTTCCCTCGACCACCTCCCGGCGGTCACCGTCGACATCGAGGCCCCGCCGGCCCTGAGCCGGCCGCGGATCACCGAGCAGCTCGGCCTCGGCGTCCGGGCGCTCGACGGGCTGGTGCCCTGCGGGCACGGCCAGCGGGTCGGCATCATGGCCGGCTCCGGCGTGGGCAAGTCCTCGCTCCTGTCGATGATCGCCCACGGCACCGACGCCGACGTCAACGTCATCGCCCTCGTCGGCGAGCGGGGCCGCGAGGTCCGGGAGTTCATGGAGAACGACCTCGGGCCGGAGGGCCTGCGCCGCTCCGTGGTCGTCGTCGCCACGTCCGACGCCCCGGCCGTCGAGCGGCTCCGTGCGGCGTTCGTCGCCACCCGGATCGCCGAGTCGTTCCGCGACTCCGGCCGCCACGTCGTGCTGATGATGGACTCGCTCACCCGCGTCGCGATGGCGCAGCGCGAGATCGGTCTGTCGGCCGGCGAGCCGCCCGCGACCCGCGGCTACCCGCCCAGCGTGTTCGGCCTGCTCCCCCGGCTGCTGGAGCGCGCAGGCACCTCGCCGCTCGGCTCCATCACCGGCCTCTACACCGTCCTCGTCGAGGGCGACGACCTCCAGGACCCGATCGGCGACACCGCCCGGTCGATCCTCGACGGCCACATCGTCCTGTCCCGGGACCTCGCCACCGCGGGCCACTTCCCCGCGATCGACGTCCTCGAGTCCGTCTCCCGGGTCACCTCCGCCGTGACCGACCGCCACCAGCAGGAGGACGCCATCCGTCTCCGCCGGATGCTCGCCGCCCACCGTTCGGTCCGCGAGCTCGTCGAGATCGGCGCCTACGTCAACGGCGCCGACGCCGACGCCGACGCCGCCCTCCAGCGGCTCCCCCGCATCCAGGAGTTCCTCCGCCAGCCGATGGGTGACGTCACCCCGACCGCGGAGACCTGGCAGCGCCTCCACGACCTGGTGGCCTCATGAGCGCGCAGCGCGAGGACGCAGGGCTCGACGCGGTCGCCCGGGTGCGCGGCGTGCGCGAGCAGGACGACCGCATCGGTCTCCAGCTCGCCCTCACCGAGGCCCGCGGGCTGCACGCCCGGGCCGAGCAGCTCGAGGGCATGCTCACCGAGGTCCCCACCGACAGCCTGCTCGCCCTCACCCCGCAGGAGCTGCTGGCCCACCGGATCGCGCTCGGGCGGGTCGGCGAGGCCGCGCGGGAGGCCGCCCACGAGGCCCAGACCGCCGACGTCGTCAGTGCCGAGGCCCGGGTCCGCTGGGAGGCCGCGAAGACCCGTCTCGCCGCGGTCGAGCGGCTGCTCGAGGTGCGCGTCGCCCGCCGTCGTACGGCGGCCGAACGTGCCCGCGCCAAGGAGGCCGACGACCTCGCGGCCCAGCGCTGGCTCCGCGCCCGCACGGTCCGCCCGGAGGTGGCCCGATGAGCATCGACCAGGTCACCGCCCGGATCGCCCAGATCCAGATGCAGCTCAACCAGCTGACCCCGGTCACCCGCACCCGCGGCACCGGCCCGGCGTCGGAGGTCGGCTTCGCCGACCAGCTCCAGGAGCAGACCCCGACCACGCCGACCGATGCGTCGGGCGTGAGCGGCGAGGACGTCGTCGCCGAGGCCAAGAAGTACCTCGGCGTGCCCTACGTCTGGGGCGGGACCACCGAGAGGGGACTGGACTGCTCCGGACTGGTCCAGCTCGTCTACAAGACGCTCGGCTACGACCTGCCGCGCGTCTCGGCGGACCAGGCACGGTCCGGTACCGAGGTCGCCTCGCTCGCGGACGCCCAGCCGGGCGACCTCATCGCGTGGGACAACTCCAGCCGCAACAACGGCGCCGACCACATCGCCATCTACATCGGGGACGGCAAGATGATCGAGGCTCCGCGCACCGGCCTCGACGTCCGGATCGTCGACGTCCCGACCGAGCCCGACTACATCCGCCGGGTGATCGACCCGGCGGCGGCAGTGGGTCCGAGCATCCCCGGTCAGGCGGCCCGCAACTCGACATCGATGGCCACCGTGCCGGCGAGCACGCCGTACGCCGGTCTCATCAACGCTGCCGCCGCGCGCACCGGTGTCCCCGCCGACCTGATCGCCGCGGTCGCGAAGCAGGAGTCCGGCTACAACCCCGCAGCCGTCAGCAGCGCCGGCGCCCAGGGCCTGATGCAGCTGATGCCGGGCACCGCCTCCGACCTCGGCGTGCGCGACCCGTTCGACCCGCGCCAGGCCATCGACGGGGGCTCCCGGTTGCTCGCGTCGCTCCTCGACCGGTTCGGGCGCACCGACCTGGCGCTCGCCGCCTACAACGCCGGCCCCGGTGCGGTGCTCCGGTACGACGGCATCCCGCCCTACCCCGAGACCCAGAACTACGTCCGCAGCGTCCTCGCGATCATGGAGCAGATGTGAGCCTGACCCCGCTCGTCCCCGCGTTCCCCGCGCCGGCCTCCGGCGACGGGACCGCTCCGGGCACCGTGCCGGCCCTCGGCGACGGGGCCGGGTTCCTCGCGGCCCTGACCGCGGCCCTCGGACAGCCGGAGGGTGAGCCGACCGGCCAGGGCCGCGGGCTCGCGGTCCCGGCGAAGGGCACGGGCTGCATCGCGGACGAGAGCGAGTCCAGCAAGGACGAGTCCGGCGCCGACCCGCTGGCGGCGCTCCTGCAGGCGGGACCCGCGACCGCACCGTCGACGGCGCCGTTCCCCACGCTGGCGTCCACCCCGCTCAGTGGCGGCCCCACCGGGGC
>NZ_JACEFC010000007.1 GCF_014180715.1 Nocardioides stalactiti
CGGCCGGCCGGTGGCCAAGGCCCTCGACCCCGACTCGCTGGCAGAGCTGGCGGCCTACGAGCTGCCGCCCCGCGACGGGGGTCCGCTGCCGGACACCGAGAACTTCTCGGGCGGCTACTTCTACCTCGACCACCGCGGCCGGCTCGTCGTCTCCACCGCGGAGAACCACGTCCTGTGGCTCCGCTTCACCGGCGACGCGTTCACGGTCGCCCGCGAGGTCGACCTGAGCCCGGCGCTCGGCACCCAGCGGATCCAGAGCGTCCTCCCGGACTGGTCGAACCGGATCTGGTTCGTGACCCAGCAGGGCACCGTCGGGTTCCTCGGTCGGGACGGCAAGGTCCGCAGCCGCGTCCTCGAGGGCGAGGTGATCGCCAACAGCTTCGCGATCGACGAGTCCGGTGGCGTCTTCGTCGTCACGGACTTCGCGCTCTACCGGTTCGACGTACGGTCGGGCCGGCCGCACGTCACGTGGCGCCGGACCTACGACCGCGGCACCCGGGTCAAGCCGAGCCAGGTCTCCCAGGGCAGCGGTACGACGCCGACCCTCATCGGCAGCGCCGACCTGCCCTCCGGCGGGTGGATCGCGATCACCGACAACGCCGACCCGCGGATGAACGTCCTGGTCTTCAAGCGCGGCAAGGCCGGGCCGGGCCGCCAGCCGGTCTGTCGTCAGCCGGTCTTCCCGGCGGGGGAGGGCGCCGACGAGAACAGCCTGATCTCCGTCCCGGGCGGCCTCATCGCGGAGAACAACTACGGCTACGAGATCCAGCAGCTCGCGCCGCGCCAGGTCACGACGACACCGGGTCTGGTCAAGGTCGCGGTGCGCTACCGACGCGGCGGCTGCCGGATCGCCTGGCACAACGACACCGCGCGGATCCCGTCGTCGGTGTCGAAGGCGTCGCTGCCCTCCGGCCTGGTCTACGGCTACACCCACCCGGCGGTGGAGGAGCTCTCGTTCACGGTGCCGCTGCCGCTCGGCGAGCTGGCACCCGACGCGTGGTTCCTCACCGCGTTCTCCATCCGCACCGGTGAGGAGGTCTGGAGCCGGTACGTCGGCTCGGGTCTGCCTTACAACAACCACTACGCGGCGGTGAGCCTAGGACCCGACGGCACCGCGTACGTCGGCACCGTCGGCGGGGTGGTCCGCGTCGCCGACCGCTGACGCCTCGGCGGCGAGGCGGCGCTGCCGCTCGACGGTCAGCAGGTAGAACGCCCAGCCGAAGGTGAAGCTGGCGAAGAGGGTGGCGACGAAGAACAGCCACGGCTTCGCGATGCCGCGACGCAGCCCGTCGATGATCGTGACGATCGGCAGGATGACGACGTTGGCGATCGTGAAGTCGGCGCCGGCCGACCCGGCGGCCGGGTTGTCGTACATGAGCTCGATGTACTGCGCCCAGCTCCCGTCGCCCCACAGCGGGTTGAAGAAGAGCTGGTCCGGTCCGTAGTCGAGGACGAAGGTGACGTTGAACCACCAGCCGAACCCGACGGAGACCACCCCGACCGTGAGATAGACGAGCTCGAGCGGGGAGAGCAACGGACCCTGCGCCGGGCGCCGGAAGATGTTCGGGTTCGACCGGACGATCCACAGCACCACGGCGCCGCCGAGGACCGCGTGCACGACGAGGGAGACCATGGCGCCGAGCGTCGCCCCGGATCCGAAGTTTTGTCAATAGTGACAGAACGGTGTCCGAGCAAGGCGTCCTTTACGATGCGGCGCATGGCCAGCCCACCGCAGACCGCGCGCAGCGAGCGCACGCGTGAGGCCCTGCGGCGGGCAGCGATGGTGCGGTTCCTGGCCCAGGGCGTCGAGGAGACGTCGGCCGAGCAGATCGCGGCCGACGCCGGAGTCTCGCTGCGCACGTTCTACCGCCACTTCGGGTCCAAGCACGACCTGCTGTTCGCGGACTACGACGCGGGGCTCCAGTGGTTCCGTCGCGCCCTGGCGAGCCGCCCGCCGGGCGAGTCCCTCGTCGACTCCGTCCAGGCCGCCATCTTCGCGTTCCCGTACGACGTGGAGGCGGTCACCCAGATCGCGAGCCTGCGCTCCGAGGAACTCGACCCGAGCCGGATCGTCCGCCACATGCGCGAGGTGCAGTCCGACTTCGCCCACGCGGTCCGCGACCACCTGCAGCGTCGTACCTCCGACGCGGCCGAGAAGACGCTGCCCATCACGGTGACCGCGCGGTGCGTCGCGGCCGCGGTGTTCGCCGGGATGGAGGTGTGGATGCAGAGCGAGGAGCGCACCCTCGCCGACCTCGCCGAGCTGTGCCGGACCGCCCTCACCTCGATCGAGGACGGGCTCCCGATCCACTGACCCTGTTTTGTCACTATTGACGAAACTTCCCGGCAGTGCGAACCTCCCTCGCATGGCGTACGACGCGATCGTGGTCGGTGCCGGCCACAACGGGCTGACCGCAGCGACCCTCCTCCAGCGGGCCGGCCTCCGCACCCTCGTCCTCGAGGCGAAGCGCTACGCGGGCGGCATGGCCTCGACGGTGGAGCTCTTCGACGGCTACCACTTCGAGATCGCCGGCTCCGTCCAGCTGCCGACCTCGGCGGTGGTGAGCAAGGAGCTCGGCCTCGACACGCTGCCGCAGGTGGACCTCGAGGTCATGTCGGTGTCCCTCATCGACGAGACCACCACGCCGCTCATCTACTACACCGACCTCGAGGCCGCGGCGAACCACATGATGGATGTCCACGGCATGGAGGTCCTGCTCGGCATGGCCGAGATGACCGGCTGGAGCGCCGCCCCCACCCGCGCGCTGGGCCGGTTCGAGCACGGCACGCTGCCGAAGACCGTCGACGAGATGTATGCCTGCGCCACCACCGCGGCCGAGCGCGCCAGCATCACCGAGATGCTCTTCGGCTCGTGCACCGACGTGCTCGACCGCTACCTGCCGGACAAGGAGAAGCACGCGGCCCTGCGCGGGATGCTCGCGTTCCTCGCGGTCAACTCCACCTACCGAGGTCCGTCCTCCCCGGGCAGCGCCGCCGGGCTGGCCTTCGGGATGGCGGTCCCCGACGAGAACACGGTCCTCACCAAGAAGCTGAAGGGCGGGATCGGCGTCCTCACCCGACACCTCCAGCAGCAGTACGTCGAGGCCGGCGGCGAGGTCCGCCTCGACGCCGCGGTCGTCGAGATCGCCGTCGTCGACGGCCGGGTCACCGGTGTCGTGCTCGCCGACGGCGAGCGGATCGAGACGTCGGTGGTGGTGTCGGGTGTCGCGCCCGACCTGACCCTGACCACGTTGGCGACCGCCGGCGCGATCACGCCGGAGCTCGCGGCCCGGCTGGGGCGGATCGACCACCGCGGCAGCTATGTCCAGATGCACTTCGCGCTCGACGGCGTCCCGGAGTTCGCGACGCCGTACGAGTTCCTCAACGACCCGAGGATGCAGAGCGCGATCGGCCTGTTCGCGACGCCCGAGGTCCTCCAGCGGCAGTTCGAGGACAGCCGCCGCGGGATCGTGCCGGCCGAGCCTGCGGTGGCGTTCCAGATCCCGTCGGCCTCCGATCCCGACCTCTGCCCGCCCGGCAAGGCGGCCGCGTCTGCGTTCGCCCTGTGGTTCCCGGTCGAGGAGGACCCCGGCGAGTACGCCCGCCTGAAGGCGGAGATGGGTCAGCGCGTGATCGACCGGATCACCCGGTTCGCCCCGAACTTCGAGAGCCTGATCCTCAAGCACACGACGTTCACCCCCAAGCACATGGGGACGATGTTCGGGGCCCCCGGCGGGGACTACTGCCACGGACTGATCCACCCGGACCTGCTCGGTCAGTACCGACCGGGTCCGGGTGGATATGTCGACCAGCCCCACGGGATCGAGGGGCTCCACCTGGGCAGCGCCGGCTGCTACGGCGGCCCGGGGATCACCTTCATCCCCGGCTACAACGCTGCCCAGGCCGTGCTCGCCGGCCGCTAGGCGCCCTGGAGCACGAGCTCGATGTCACCGAGGTCGAGGTCGTCCTGGATGTCGAGCTCGATCGGCTCCGCCTCGAGCCAGTACGGCGTACCGGGCTGGGCGGGGAACACCACGGAGAGCCGCGGGTCCGTCACCTCGTCGAGGTCGTAGGTCACCAGGCTGCCGGTGGCGGCACCGGACGAGAGCCGGGTGAGGGTGAACTCGCCGGTCGCGCCGCGGGTGCGGATCCGGGTCGGGTGCTCGCGGGTCGGGTTGGTGACCTGGCCCTGCGGATAGGTGACCTGGTAGGCGAGCGTCGTGATCACCGGCAGGTCGGTGCCGGCGTAGACCAGCCGACCGGTGACCCGGTGGCCGACCTCGAGCGGGACGTCGAACCGACGGGACGACCAGATCTTCACGTCCTCGTGGCAGATCGGCGCGTAGTTCCGCGGGTAGCCGTCCGCTGCGACCATCCACCGGTCACCGGGCACCAGGCCGCGGATGACGTAGCGACCCTCGGCATCGGCCTGCTCGATCTCGTGGAACCCGGCGTGCCGCTCGGGGTCGTCGGCCGGGCACAGGTCGCTGGTCGTCGCCTCGACGACGGCGAACGGCGCGGTCCGACCGCGGAGGGTCAGCAGCTCCTCGTCGAGGCGCAGTCGACCGAGGTCGTAGTCCTTGATCTCCCGCACCCGGAAGGTCCGCAGGCCGTAGCCCTGGCGGTCCTTGGCGACCAGGGTGTACGTGCCGCGGGCCAGGCCCGGGTACGTCGCGCTGCCGTCCTCGCGGACCAGGTTCGGGTAGATGACGTTGCCGTCGACGTCGCGCAGCTCGCTGTCGACACGGCCGTCGGTGCCGCGCAGGCGGATGGTCGCGGTCGCGCCGCGGGAGAGCGGCACGTCCTGGCGCACCTTCACGTCGTCCTCGTCCACGGTCACCAGCTCGTGGCTGGGGACGAACGCACCGCTGTGGATGAGCTTGCCGACCTGGTAGTCGCCGGGCAGCAGCCCGGTGAAGGTGTAGGTGCCGCGTCGGGTGGTGAAGAGGCTGGCGATCCAGTCGCCGTCGCCGTCGGCGAGGAAGATCTCCGTCCGTCGCGCCGGCTCGCCGGTCGCCTCGTCGTACGCCTTGCCGGTGAGGGTGACGCCGGGCTCGAGCGAGCCGTGGAGGAGACCGGGGTGGTCGGCGTCGATGGTGACCTCGTCGGACTCCCAGACGAGCGAGCCGAAGCCGCCGGCCCGCACGGAGTAGGTGCCGGGGACCAGGCCCTCGAACGCGAACGCGCCGTGCTCGTCGGTCTGCCCGCGCCAGGCGACGGAGCCGTCGAGGCGCAGCAGCTGCACGCCCTCGTACTCGGCACCCTCGAGGGTGCCGGTGATCCGGGCGGGGTCCTGGAGCTCGACGGTGCCGACGTCGAGGTCGGACTTCGTCGCGTCGTACAGGTCGGTGTGCAGCACCCAGCTGTCGTGCTGGCCGTCAGGACCGGCGTACCGCATCAGGTGGTCGGAGCGGTCCGGGGTGGTGCACGACGTCGGCGCCTCGACCTGCTTCTCGCAGACCTGCACGAGGAAGCCGCGGGGGTCCTGGCGGACCCGGAACCGGCCCTCGCTGTCGGTGACCGCACGGCGGTCCGTGTCGCCCAGGATCTCCAGGCCGGGGACCTCGCGGGGCGCGAGGACGTTGACGAGGGCGCCCGGGACGGGGTTGCCCGCGTCGTCGACGACGACGCCGGTGACCCAGCCGGGGCCGGCCATCGTCGTCGGTGCCGCGGCCGTTGCGGACCCGGCGAGTGCGGGGAGGGTGGGGGCCAGGCCGGCGGTGACGACCGCTGCCGTGGCGAGGGTGAGGCGCCCGAGGGTGCGGACGCGGGTGGGGCGTGGGGTGGCGCGCAGGGTGGGCACGTCGGTCCTTCCAGAGGGAGCCCCGATCCGGGGCGGGTGTCGCTGATCCAGCGTGGTCAGCGGAAGGACGCAACCCTGTCCGAGAAGGTTGCAACGACTCATCCCTGAGGATGAGTCGCGACGGACGACCGTGGGGACCGCTCGGGATACTGGCACCATGCGCACCCAGCCGGATCCGGTCCTGCACGCTCCGATGCCCGGCGCGGAAGGACTGGCCGAGCCCCTGCGCTCGCGATGGAGCCCGAGCATCTTCGACGCCCGGCACCGGCTGACCGCCCACGAGATCGCGCTCCTCCTGCACGCGGCCCAGTGGGCGCCCAGCAGCGGCAACCTCCAGCCGTGGCGCTTCATCGTGTGCGAGCGCGGCGATGCCGGCCACCAGGCGCTGGTGCCGCACCTGAGCCGGGGCAACTCCGGATGGGTCCCGCGCGCCTCGCTCGTGCTCCTCGCCGTGACCCAGGTCGCCGACGAGCCCGAGCGGCTCGAGGACGTGCGGCCGACCGATGCCGACGTCAACCTCTACGGGCTCGGCCTCGCGGCGGCCCAGGTGGTGCTCCAGGCGCAGGCGATGGACCTGCCCGCCCACCAGTTCGGCGGCTTCGACAAGGTGGCGGTCGCCGAGGTGCTCGGCATCCCGGACTGGTGGCGGCTGGTCGCCGGCATCGCCGTCGGTCAGCGTGGCGAGCCGGGCGAGGTCGCGGAGCGCGACCAGGAGCGCGAGCAGCGGGTCCGGTCACGCAAGCCGGTCACCGAGATCGCCTTCAGCGGCCGCTGGGGCGTCCCGTGGGGGCCGCTCACCACCCAGATGTGAAACTTGTTCCATGCCATCCCTCTACGACTTCAAGGCCACCAGCATCGACGGCGAGGAGGTCGACCTCGCCGCCTACGACGGCCAGGTGGTCCTCGTGGTCAACACCGCGTCGCAGTGCGGGTTCACCCCGCAGTACGCCGGCCTCCAGCAGCTCCAGGAGACCTATGCGGACCGCGGCTTCGCGGTGCTGGGCTTCCCGTGCGACCAGTTCGGCCACCAGGAGCCCGGGAGCGAGGCGCAGATCGCCGAGTTCTGCGAGAACAGCTTCGGCGTCACCTTCCCGATGTTCGGCAAGGTCGACGTCAACGGCGACGACGCGCACCCGCTGTTCGCGTGGCTGAAGTCCGAGAAGGGTGGTCTCCTGGGCGGCGGCATCAAGTGGAACTTCACCAAGTTCCTCGTGGGTCGTGACGGCCAGGTGGTCGACCGCTACGGGTCGACCACCAAGCCCGGCAAGATCCGTCCTGACATCGAGCGCGCGCTCGGCGCCTGAGGATCAGGCGGGCGCGAGCTCCTTGTCGCGCTCCCCGTCGAGGTCGTCGGCGCTCGTGGTGCTCGCGGGCACCGAGTCACGCTCGAGCGAGGTGCCCTCGACGTCGACGTTCGGCAGGATCCGGTCCAACCACGTCGGCAGCCACCAGGCCTTCTCGCCGAGGAGGTAGAGCACCGCCGGGATGAGTGCCATCCGGACGATGAAGGCGTCGAACAGGATGGATGCGGCGAGGGCGAAGCCCATCGACTTCACGACGGCGTCGTCCTCGAGCATGAAGCTCGCGAACACCGCGATCATGATGGTCGCGGCGGCGACCACGACCCGGGCGCTGTTGCGGAAGCCGTCGACGACGGCCTCGCGGGTCGACAGCCCGTGGACGTGCGCCTCGCGCATCCGGGTCACCAGGAAGACCTGGTAGTCCATCGCCAGTCCGAACACCATCCCGATCAGGAAGATCGGCATCGAGCTCACCAGGGGCTGGCCCTCGAAGATGCCGAGCGCACCCTTCTGGAACACCGCGACCGTGACGCCGAGCGTGGCGAGCACCGACAGCAGGAACCCGAGGGTCGCCGTGAGCGGCACCAGGACCGAGCGGAACACCAGCATCAGCAGGATGAACGCCAGGCCGACGACCACCAGCAGATAGAGCGGGAGGGCACCGCTGAGCCGGTCGGACACGTCCGTCGTGATCGCGGTCAGGCCGGTGACGCCGGTGGTCGTCCCCGTCGCGTCCTCGATCGAGGACTGCTCGTCGCGCAGCGTCTGCAGCAGGTCGAGGGTCGCCTCGTCGTCGGGGCCGGACGCGGGCGTGATCTGGATGAGCGCGCCGGTACCGACGCCGTCGGGCACGCCGTCCTGGCCGAGCGGTGCGTTGGTGGCCACCAGGCTCGCGTCCGAGACGTCGTCCTGGCCGGCGGCCCACGCGGTGACCTCGTCGAACGCCGCCTGGCGCGCGCCGTCGTCGCTGATGTCGCGGCCGTCGACGACGACCAGGAGCGGGCCCTCGCGTCCGGGACCGAAGGCCTCGGAGATCAGGTCGGAGGCCTGGCGGCGGGTGCTGTCGGTCGGCGCGGTGCTGTCGGTCGGGAACGCCAGGTGCATCTGGCTGACGGGCAGCGCCAGCGCACCGAGGCCGATGACGACGACGGCGATGACCGCGACCGGCGCCCTGCCGACCAGTCGGCCCCAGCGCACACCGTTGTTGAGGATCAGGCCCTGCTCGTCGCGCCGGACGCGCTCCTTGCGGACCCGGCCGCGGAACGTCCAGGACTTGAGCATGCCGAGGATGGCCGGCAGCAGCGTCAGTGCGACGAGGACCGCGATCAGCACGGTCGCAGCGGCCGCCAGACCCATCGCGGTGAGGAACGGGATCCGCACGATCGCGAGGGCGGAGAGCGCGATGAGCACGGTCAGCCCGGCGAACACGACGGCGGAGCCCGCCGTACCCACGGCGATGCCGACCGCGTGCTTCCGGTCGTCGGTGTGGTGCAGCTCGGTGCGGTAGCGGGCCAGGATGAACAGCGTGTAGTCGATGCCGACGGCGAGCCCGATCATCGAGGCGAGCAACGGGGTCGACGAGCCGATGTCGGTCAGGGCGGTCATCGCGGTCACCCCGGTCATCCCGAGGACCACGCCGAACACGGCGGTGAGGATCGGCAGGCCGGCGGCGATCGCGGAGCCGAAGGTCAGCAGCAGGACGATCAGCGCGATGCCGATGCCGATGAGCTCGGCGGTGCCGCCCGGCGGTGCCATCGACTGCATGCCGGGGCCGTTGGCCTCGACCACGAGACCGTCGACGGCGTGCTCCGCGAAGAGGTCCTCGGCTGCGGCGATCGTCTCCGGGTCGATGTCGGCCGGGGTCTCGACGTCCCACGCGAACCGCAGGATGCCGACCCGTCCGTCCTCGGACAACGGGCTGAACGCCGCCGGGGCACCCTCCGCCGCGTCGACGGGGTCGACGAGGGCCGTGATGTCCGCGCCCTCGCCCATCTGGGGGAGGCCCGGGACCGCGGCGATCAGCTCGTCGATCTGCGCCTGGTACGCCGGCTCGGCGAGCGTCCGGCCCTCGGGTGCGGCGACCACCACGTTGACGGTGGCGTCGTCGAAGGCGTCACCGGCCTCGGGGAAGAGCTCCTGCTGGAGCGACGCAGCGTCCTCCGACGGGATCCCGGGGATCGTGAACTCGTCGGACATCGGCTTGGAGAAGGCAGCGGCGACGGCGACCAGGGCCACGGCGACGAGCAGCCAGCCGGCGACGAAGTAGTACCAGCGCCGGTAGGCGGTCGTGCCGAGGCGGTAGAGCAGGCGGGCCATGGGGTCTCCTGGGTCCGGGAAGGGTCGGTGGGGATGAACGCCGGGTCGCGGCGTCAGCTGGTGAGGACGGCGCGGGCGTCCGCCACCGCTTCGTTGATCAGGTCGGTCATCGAGCGCGTCACGTCCGAGGCGTTGGCGACGGCCGCGTCGAAGATGGTGACGAGGAGCTGGAGGAGCAGGCGGGCGCGCTGCACGCCGTACGCCTGGCCCTCGCGCTGGAGGATCAGGTCGACCGAGCGCTCGAGGACGACCTCGAACCGCTCGTGGGCGATCGCGATGACCTTGGGGTCACTGACGATCACCTTGCGGCGCAGGACGGCGAGCTCGACGTCGTCGGCGCCCTCCTCCTCCACGGTCCGGGTCGCGGTGTGGACCACGTCGTTCCAGAGGTGGCCGGTGGGCCCGCCCGCCACGAACACGGCCACGAGCTCGTCGTTGTTCTCGTGGACCGGACCGAGGACCAGGTCCGCCTTGCTGTCGAAGTAGTTGAAGACCGTCCGGCGCGACACCTCGGCGGCCGCCGCCAGGTCGTCCATCGTCCAGCCGTCGAAGCCGCGGTCGCGGGTGAGCTCGAGCGCACAGCGCTCGAGTCGACGGGTCGTCTCGGCCCGCCGTACCTCCCACTTCGTCGCGGTCATGAGAGGATTCTTGCACTACTCGCCAGTAGAGTGCAAAAGTGTGACGGCGGTCACGTCGCACTACGCTCGGCTCCCGTGTCCTGGCACCCGGTCTCGCGCGAACCTGTGCTGCAGATCGGGATCCTCCAGGTCTCGCTCGCCGGGGTGCTGTGGGGCACGGGCGGGCTCACGCTCGAGGTCATCACCGACCGCACGGAGCTGTCGTTCGTCACGGTCAGCGGCTACCGGATGCTCATCGCGGCCGTCGTCCTCGTCGCGGCCGTCGCGGTGCTGCGTCGCGGTGCCGAGCTGGTCGCGCTGCTGCGGACCGCGCCGGGGCCGGCGTGCGCGGTCGGGATCGGGACCGGTGCCTACCAGGCGCTCTACTTCGGCGCCGTCGTCGAGGTCGGGGTGACGGTCGCGACCGTGGTGAGCCTCGGCCTGGCTCCGGTCCTGCTGACCGCGGCCGAGGCGGTCCGCCACCGGCGGCACCCCGGCGCGAGGCGCGTCGTCGTCATCGGCACCGCCCTGGCCGGGCTGGTTCTCGTCAGCGTCGCCGCCGGTGGGGCCACGACCGGACCCCGGCCCGGCCTCGGCGTGCTCCTCGCCGTCGCCTCCGGTACGACGTACGCCGCGACGACCGCGCTCGGCCGCCCGCTCTCGCAGCGGACCGACCCGCTGGCGCTGACCACGGTCGCGACGACGGCCGGCGCTCTTGCGCTGGTCCCGGCCGCGCTGGTCGTCGGTGGACCGTTCACCACCAGCGACCCGACGGCGCTCGGGGCGCTGGCCTACCTCGGTGTGATGACGATGGCGCTGGCCTACGGGCTGCTCTACGCCGGGCTGCGGACCGTGTCGAGCACGGCCGCGGTGATCGCCAGCCTCCTCGAGCCGGTGACGGCGGCGGTCGCGGCGGCGGTGCTCCTCGACGAGCGCGTGGGTGTGCTCGGCATGGTCGGGATCGTGCTGGTCCTGGCCGCCGTGGCGGGGGCCGGCAGCGAGCCGGTCGCGGAGGCGGGGCCCGCCGGGACCGTCAGGAGGTCGCGGGAGTGACCAGCCCGTTGTCGTAGGCGTAGACGATCGCCGCCGGTCGGTCCCGCAGGTGGAGCTTGGTGAAGATCCGTCCGATGTGGCTCTTCACCGTGAGCTCGGAGATGACCAGGTCGTCGGCGATCTCCCCGTTGCTGCGCCCGACCGCCATCGCCCGCAGCACCTCGAGCTCGCGCGGGGTGAGCGCGTCGGCGGCACCGGCGTTGGCGGCGACCGCCGGGCTGCTGTCGCGGTAGCCGCGCAGCACCCGTCCGGTCACGGCCGGGTCCAGCCACGACTCGCCCGCGGCGACGGTGCGGACGGCGCGGATCAGGTCGTCGGCCGAGGAGTCCTTGAGGAGGAACCCGGCCGCCCCCGCCCGCAGCGCGCCCGAGAGCATCTCGTCGTCGTCGAACGTCGTCAGCACGAGGACCGGCGGGGCCGCCGCGTCGCCGGCCAGCAGCCGGGTCGCGGTGATCCCGTCGACCTGGCGCATCCGCAGGTCCATGAGGATGACGTCGACGCCGGGGTCGACACCGTCGTCGAGGACCGCGAGGGCGCGGGGCACCTCGGCGCCGTCGGCGCACTCGGCGACGATCTCGAAGCCGTCACGACGGCGCAGGATCCGCTTGAGCCCGGACCGGACCAGCTCCTGGTCGTCGACGAGCACGACCCGAACCAGCGCGGGGGAGAGCGGCTCGGTCACGTGGTCGCTCCGCTCGCGGCCGGGCCGCTCGCCGTGGCACCCGGCAGCCGGCCGATCCCCGGCACCGTGTGTCCGCACGGGAGCTCGATGCCGGCGCGCTGGCCGAGGCGCACGTCGACGAGCCAGTCGTCGCCGTCCGGGCCCGCCTTGAGCGTCGCGCCGAGCTGCGTCGCGCGGGCGTGCATCCCGGCCAGCCCGGAGCCGAGTCCGTCGGTACGACGACCGCGGCTGCCATCGAGCGTGTTGCGGACGACGAGCCTCGCGTTGCCGCGCGCCACCGCCAGGGACACGCGGGCGGTGCTCCCCGGCGCGTGCTTGGCGACGTTGGTCAGCGACTCCTGGGCGATCCGGTAGAGGCCGAGCCCGGTGGCGGCGGGCAGGCCCGCCACGTCGCCTCGCTCGTCGTAGTCGACATGGAGTCCGGCCTGGTCGACCTCGCGGACCAGCGCGGCGATGTCGGCGGCCCCGGGGAGGACCTGGCGCGCGGCCGGCTCCTGGGTCAGGTTGCTCACCGTGCGGCGGATGTCGGCCATGGCTCGCCGGCCGACCTGCTCGGCGTCGGCCAGGGCGGCGTCGGCCTCGTCGACGGCATCGACCACGTCGACGGCGTCGACCGCACCGGGATCGCCGGCCGCCACGTCGCGCAGGGCGTGCCGGGCACCGGTGATGTGGAGCAGCGTCACGCTCAGGGAGTGGGCCACCAGGTCATGGATCTCGCGGGCGATCCGCTCGCGCTCCGCGGTCGTCGCCTGCTGCCAGGCGGCCTCGCGGGCCTCGCGCTCGGCGATCAGCGCGCGCATCTGCCACAGCAGCATCGCGCCGACCACGAAGCCCACCTCGAGCTCGATCGCATAGACGGGGAAGCCCACGATCCCGGGGCTGATCGCGGCGACCCCGAGCATCGCGTAGGAGAGGCCGGCGACGAGCAGCCCCGGGCGCAGGCCGTCGCGCGCGGTCGCCTCGGCGACGGCGAACGCGAGGATCGCGGGCGCGGCGTCGACCGGCGAGAGCACGTCGTACTGCGGGACGACGGAGAGCAACCACCCGGTGGCCACCAGGGCTCCGAGCGAGTCGAGCCACCATGGC
Source organism: Nocardioides stalactiti (assembly GCF_014180715.1). Classification (GTDB taxonomy): domain Bacteria; phylum Actinomycetota; class Actinomycetes; order Propionibacteriales; family Nocardioidaceae; genus Nocardioides; species Nocardioides stalactiti. The sequence continues at coordinate 12,859 of NZ_JACEFC010000007.1, forward strand.
AGCACGAGGCGGAACCAGAGCTGCGCCACCGGCGCCGCCAGCACCATCGGCACGGTGAGGAGCAGCGGGTCCAGCGGCCACAGCGCGTCGCGCTGCCCCAGCGCGAGCACCAGGCACGCTCCCTGGGCGAGGTGGCTGATCACGGGGACCCACCAGGGATAGAGGATCCCGCGCGCGAGGCAGCTGTCCTCGATGCGCTGGCGCGCCGCGCTCAGGATCCCGGTGGGCATGGGATCCAGGGTAGGCACCGGGGTGGGCCGCGTCATCCGACCGCGGGCGCGAGCACGTCTCCTACCAGGATCGCAGGAGCCGGTCGCGGAATGCGTGCCGTCGCCCGATGCCCGGACCCTGGTCCCTTGCCTACCTTCGATGACACCGAACACCCGACCCCCCGAACAGCAGGACGGTGAGCACCATGACCTGGAGCGAGACCAAGCGACGTTGGCAGCTGATGCGCGAGATCGAGGAGCTGCTGGTGACCGACCCGGCAGCCGTGCTGCCCTGGAACGACGAGTACCGCGATCTGTTCGCCACCCAGGAGGGCCTGGTGGCCGCGCTGCGCTACCGCTGGCAGCTCTCGCGGGACGCCCAGCTCGACACCTACGCCCCCGAGGCGGCGTGGGACGAGCAGGTCCAGCGTCTCGACCTCCGGACCCGGATGCTCATCCGGAGGCTGGACGAGGCGGCCGGCCGCGAGCAGGGTAGGGACCGTGTCGTCGCCTAGCTCCCTGCTCGCCACCCCGCGCGCGTTCGTCGCGTGGTCGTTGGCCCACGGCCTCCAACGCCGCTTCCTGCACCGCGCCGCGACCCGGGGCGACCGGATGGCGCGGCTCGCGACCGACCCCGCCTACTACGACGATCCCTACCCGTCGTACGACGAGATCCGGGCCGAGGGCCGGATCGTGCGCAACGGCCTGGTGGCCGGCACGGTCGACCACGCCGTCGCCAACGCGATCCTGCGCAGCGACGACTTCGGGACCGGCAACGGTCAGGGCGAGCTCCCCGCGCCGCTGCGCCGGCTGCACCAGCTGGTCCGCGACCCCGACACCCTGAGCCCCGTCGACCCGCCGTCGATGCTCGTGGTCGACCCACCGGTCCACACCCGCTACCGGCACCTGGTGTCGCGGGCGTTCACGGCCCGCAAGGTCGGCCGGATGGCCGACCGGGTGGAGGAGGTGGCCGAGCGGCTGCTCGACGACCTCGAGCGCGAGCCGACGTTCGACCTGGTCGGCCGCTACGCCGCGCTGCTGCCGGTCGCCGTCATCGCGGACATCCTCGGCGTCCCGGAGGACGAGCGCGACCAGGTGCTCGGCTGGGGCAACCACGCCGCCACCACGCTGGATCCCGGTCTGAGCTGGGCGCAGTACCAGGAGGCGTCGGCCGCGCTCAAGGAGATGCACGCCTGGTTCGCGATGCACCTCGAGCGGCTGCGCCGGGCTCCCGGCGACGACCTGCTGAGCCAGGTGCTCCAGGATCCCGAGGCGGCCGACCTCACCGAGCAGGAGCTCCACGCCATCGGCCTGCTCGTCCTCGGCGCCGGGTTCGAGACGACCGTGAACCTCATCGGCAACGCGGTTGCTCTCCTCGACGCGCACCCCGACCAGCGGGCCTGGCTGCAGGACAACCCCGACGGGTGGGCCAACGCGGTCGAGGAGGTCCTCCGCTTCGACGCCCCGGTCCAGCTCACGATGCGGGCGTCCTATCGCGACACCGAGGTGGCGGGCGAGCGGGTCGCGGCGAACGAGGCCGTCCTCGTCTACCTCGGCGGCGCCAACCGCGACCCGGCCGTCTTCACCGACCCGGACCGCTTCGACGTACGACGCGCGAACGCCGCCGACCACGTCGGCTTCTCCGCGGGCGTGCACTTCTGCCTGGGAGCCAGCCTGGCCCGGCTGGAGGCGACCGTCGCGCTGCGTGCCCTCTACGGCCGCTACCCCGACCTGCGGGTGGTCGGCCGCCCCGAGCGCCGCACGACGCGAGTGCTGCGCGGGTGGGAGCGTCTCCCGGTCTCGACGCTCGCGCGGGTGCCGGCCCTCGACACGCCCTAGACTCCTGGGGACCTTCCCCCAGGGTTCGCCCCGGGGTCCCCTTGCCCTCTGGGAGCCGGAGTGACGAGCAACCTCCCGACCGACCCTGACTACGCGCCCGCCGAGGCGACCGCGGTCATGGCGTTCCTGCTGGCAGGGTTCGGGTTCCCCGCGACGGCCGCGGCCGCGTCCTTCGCGCTCGGCAGCCTCGAGCACGTCGGGAAGGGGTTCCTCGTCGCGCTCCTCGTCTGGGCCATCGGCATCGGCGCCGCGTTCGTCGTACCGTTCACGACCGGGCCCGCCGGCGGCGACCCGATGCCGCCCGCCCTGCGTTGGGGACTGGGCGCGATCGGCGTCGGCGCACTGGCCCTGGTCGTGGCGTCGAGCGCGCCGCTGCTCCCGTGGACGCTCGTGCTGCTCGTCGGGCCGTTCTTCGCCTGGATCACCGGCTCGCTCTGGATCATCTCCCGCCAGAAGGGCTGAGCCCGCGCCTCCGCGGAACCGAGGGCACGCAACGGCCGTCGGAAGGCCATGACCCCGCGCCTCGCGATCCTCGCCGTCACCGCTCTCCTCTCCGTCGCCGTCCTGGCGTCGTGCTCGTCGACGGAGGAGCCGGACGGTCCGCGGGCGCACGGCCAGCGCGGCATCGACCCGCGGGCCTACTACGAGGACTACGAGTCCGGGGTCGACCGCGACAGCGGCACCATGAACTACTCCCTGGCGCCCCAGGGAGCGGTCGCCGACGAGGGCGGTTCCGAGGCTGTCCCGGACCCGCCCGGTCCCACCGAGGACAACGAGTTCCGCGACCACGGCACCAGTGGCTTCGTCGACGCCCGGCAGGACAACCGCTCGACCTTCGCGCTGGACGTCGACAACGGCTCCTACCGGCTCGCGCGGACGTTCCTGCGCGACGGCTACCGCGTCCCGCGGGCCTCGATCCGGGTCGAGGAGTGGGTCAACGCGTTCTCCTACGACGACCCGGCTCCGACCGAGACCGATCTCGGCCTGACCGTCGAGTCCGCGGACGCACCGAGCCTCGACGACGACACCCAGCTGGTGCGGGTCGGGGTCGCGGCCCGGGAGGTCGCCGCCGACGACCGGCCGCGGGTCAACGTCACCTTGGTCGTCGACCGCTCGGGGAGCATGGACATCCGCGAGCGGCTCGGTCTCGTGCAGGCGTCGCTCGCGGTCCTCGCCGAGCGCCTCCGGCCGGACGACACCGTGTCCGTGGTCTCCTTCGAGGACGAGGCCCGTCCGATCCTGGAGCCCACGCCGATCCGCGACACCGACGCGATCCTCGAGGCGATCGAGGAGCTGGAGCCGGGCGGCAGCACCAACCTGGAGGCCGGGCTCCGGCTCGGCTACGAGCAGGCCCGCGAGGCGTTCGACCCGCAGGCCGTCAACCTGGTCGTGCTCGCCTCCGACGGCGTCGCCAACGTGGGCAGCACCGGGCCGGGGTCGATCGTGGAGAAGATCCAGGAGGAGGGCGCGGACGGGATCCACCTGGTCACGGTCGGCTACGGGCTGGGCAACTACAACGACCACCTCATGGAGCAGCTCGCCGACCTGGGCGACGGGTTCTACGCCTACGTCGACGACTTCGAGGAGGCCGAGCGGCTCTTCGGCACCGACCTGGTCACCACCCTGACCCCGGTGGCGGCCGAGGCCCGCACCCAGGTGACGTTCGACCCCGCGCTCGTCACGTCGTACCGGCTCATCGGCTACGACAACCGGGCGGTCGACGACGACGACTTCACCGACGCCGGCACCGACGCCGGCGAGCTCGGCGCCGGTCACCAGGCGACGGCGCTCTACGAGGTGCGCCTCGCTGACGACGTGGCACCCGGCACGGTCATCGGCACCGCAGCCCTGCGTTGGAACCCGGTCGGGACCGGTGGCTCGGGCGGGCGTCAGCAGGAGGTCACCATCGATCTGCTCGCCGCCGACGGGCAGGCCCCCGCCTCGGCCGACCTCGCGCTCGCGTCGCTGGTCGCGGACGTCGCCCAGGTGCTCAAGCGCGCGGCCCCCTTCGACGGCCGCGACGTCACCCTGGAGGACCTGCTGGTCCGGGCCGAGGAGCTGCGGGCGGCCGACGCCGAGGGCGCACCGGAGCTGGTGACGCTCATCGAGCAGGCGATGTCCGTCGGCTGATCCGCACGACCGGCCGATCTACCGGTCGGGAAGTTTACATTTCCTTGGGTCTTGTCAATGCGGTTTACAAACACTACCGTCGTGTCAACCGCTCGACGGAGAGTTTGGAGACCTGATGAACGCGGAGCAGATCGGCAAGACCGTCCCGGACGGCACCACCGAGATCTGGAAGGACAAGAAGCGCTACCTCTGGCTGCTCGGGATGATGGTCCCTGGCCTGGGCATCCTGTTCGCGCTGGCCTTCATCGCCTCCGACGGCTGGTGGGGCTTCGCCCTGGTCGGGCCGTTGCTCATCAACGTCATCATCCCGGTCTTCGACCTGGTCTTCGGCCGCGACGCCTCGAACCCTCCGGACGAGATCATCGAGTCGCTCGAGAACGACAAGTACTACCGCCGGCTCGTCTTCGCCTACGTCCCCCTGATGTACGTCGTGCTGTTCGCCGGCTTCGACCTGCTCATGGGCAACAACCCGCTGCGCCGCGTGCTGGACTGGGTCGGCGCCGGCGGCTGGGCCGACGCCAACCTGGGCGCGCTGTACGACAACGCGACGTTCGACATGACCTGGTGGGTCAGCGCCTTCTGGGCGCTGTCGCTCGCCGGCGTCGTCGGCATCGGCATCAACACCGCTCACGAGCTGGGCCACAAGAAGGAGAGCGTCGAGCGCTGGATGTCCAAGATCACCTTGGCGCCGACGTTCTACGGCCACTTCTACATCGAGCACAACCGCGGCCACCACGTCCGCGTCGCGACGCCCGAGGACCCGGCTTCCTCCAAGCTCGGCGAGAGCCTCTACCGCTTCTGGCCGCGCACCGTCGCCGGGTCGGTCAAGAGCGCCTGGGAGGTCGAGGCCAAGCGCTACCGGCGCAAGGGCACGCACCCGTTCCACGTCGGCAATGACGTGCTCAACGCCTGGGCGATGTCTGCGGTCCTCTGGGGGTCGATCGTGGCCATCTACGGCGTCGAGGTGATTCCCTACGCGCTCATCACGATCGTCTTCGGCTTCTCGCTGCTGGAGGTCGTCAACTACCTCGAGCACTACGGGATGCTGCGACAGAAGGTCGGCGAGAAGCAGCGCTACGAGCGGGTGCTGCCCAGCCACAGCTGGAACAGCAACAACATCGTCACCAACATCTTCCTGTACCACCTGCAGCGTCACAGCGACCACCACGCGAACCCGACCCGGCGCTACCAGGCTCTGCGCGACTTCAAGGAGTCGCCGGCCCTGCCGACCGGATACGCCGGCATGATCAACCTCGCGCTCATCCCGCCGCTGTGGCGCAAGGTGATGGACCACCGGGTCGTCGAGCACCTCGACGGCGACGTGACCCTCGCCAACATCCTCCCGAGCAAGCGCGAGAAGTACCTGGCGAAGTTCCCGCCGCCGGAGGTCCACGACGTCCACGAGGACCACTTCGCCCAGCAGTTCGAGGGCGAGGTCCTGGCCGCGCGGTGCCCGGGTTGCAAGTACGTCTACGAGGTCGCCGCGGGTGACGAGCACGAGGGCTGGCCGGCCGGCACCGCGTGGAGCGAGATCCCCGACGACTGGTGCTGCCCCGACTGCGGCGTCCGCGAGAAGCTGGACTTCATCCCGTTCGACCCGGAGAAGGTGAGCGCACCGTGAAGATCCACGCGGACCTCGGCAAGTGTGAGGGCCTCGGCATGTGCGAGGCCATGGCCAACGACTACTTCGAGGTGGACGAGGACGAGGAGCTGGTCAACGTCCTCAACGACTCGCCGCCGGAGGAGGACCGAGCCCACGTCTACGCCGCCGTGCAGGCCTGCCCGGTGCTCGCCCTGACCCTGGCGGACTGACCCGTGCCGCCGACCCGGTAGTCCCGCGTGTCTATTCTCGCTCGCGTGAGAGCGCAGCCCTCGGTGCCCGCCTTCCCGACCGCGGTCGGGGGGCTGCGCGAGCGTCTGTGCGACGCCGCGACGCGGGTCATCGCCGAGGAGGGCTGGGCCCGGGTCACGATGGCGCGGCTCGCGGACATCGTCGGCGTGAGCCGGCAGACGGTCTACAACGAGATCGGCACCAAGAACGACCTCGCCGAGGCGGTCGTGCTCCGCGAGCTCGAGCGGTTCCTCGCCGGCGTCGTCCGCTCGTTCGACGAGAACCCCGACGACCTGGTCCAGGCGATCCGCGACTCGGCCCGCCGCGTGCTCAAGTACGCGAAGGACAACGCCCTGCTGCACGCCGTCGTCTCGGCGACGCACGGCGCCGACACCGAGCTGCTCCCGCTGCTGACCACCCACGCGGAGTCGCTGCTCGTCGCCGCCAAGGTCGTCGTCCGCGAGCGGGTCGCCGGCTACGACATCACGCTGACCCCCGACCGGCTGGACGCCAGCATCGACATGGTCGTCCGGCTCGTCCTCAGCCACGTCATGCAGCCCTCGGGCGACCCCGCCGAGACCGCCGACGACATCGCGTGGGTCGCCGAGCGCGTTCTCGGCTGACGCTCCGGAGGGACGAGACTCACGACGTCGTTTCGGTTTTGGAACTACCCTCTACAGGGGAGGGAAGTTCTTATGGGGGTTGCGCGTACGCCAGCGCGACTGGCACTGGCCTGTGCCGTCGCGACGCTGGCTGCTGCCTGCTCGTCGCCCTCGGACGAGCCGGCGAACGACACCACCAACGCCGCCTCGACGACCAGCCCTCCGACGGCCGACGCCGGCAGTGGTGGTCCCGTGGTCACCTACGCCGTGCACGAGGTCGACCCCCCGGGTGCCTATGACGGGATCAGCAGTGACGACATGCTGATCGTCAGCCCCGAGACCATCCCGGACGACCTCGTCGACCAGATCCGCCGCATCCGGGTCGACGGCTCGAAGGCGGTCAGTGCGGCCACCTCGCTGTCGCTCTCGACGTTCTCGCTGGAGAACAAGAACTACCGGATCGCCGCAGTCGACCTCGACGGCTACCGCCGGTTCACGGGGCCGGCCCAGAACGGTGCGCAGTTCCAGGAGGCGTGGGAGCGGGTCGCCCAAGGCGAGATCGCGGTGCTCGACAGCCTCGAGCGCAGGATCCCGCTCGACAAGGACGGCTATCTCGCGGTCGGTTCCGGCGAGCAGCGCTTCCCGATCCACGTCGGCGCATGGACGGCACAGGTCGGCACGATCGACGCGGTCGTCAACACCGAGTGGGGCGAGGCGCTGGGGATGCCGGAGGACAACGCGCTCGTCGTCAGCACGGGCGCTTTCTCCCCGCAGGCGGTGAAGAAGCAGCTCAAGAAGCTGCTCGGCCCGGACATGTCGATCACCGACCTCGACATCGTCGCCGAGGCCGGGCTCGACCCGGGTGTCCGCCAGACCGCACAGGTCATCGGCACCTTCGCCGAGGCGGTCGGCGTCTTCCGTTACACGCCGATCGGCGGTGGCCGGGTGCAGCCGGACGCTGCCTGGGTGCGCGAGCACATCATCACCGAGACGCTGCCGCTGCTCGGCAAGGTCACCTGCAACAGGTTCATGATGCCGCAGCTGAAGGCGGCCGTGCTCGAGATCCAGGCCGCCGGTCTCGGTTCGGAGATCAAGTACCACGTCGGCTGCTACTACCCGCGCTTCATCGCCGGCTCCACGACGCTGTCCAACCACTCGTTCGGGCTGGCCATCGACATCAACTCGCTCGAGAACCAGCGCGGGACGGTCGGCCAGATCAGCCGCGCCGTGGTCGCGATCTTCAAGAAGTGGGGCTTCGCCTGGGGTGGCGACTGGAGCTACACCGACCCCATGCACTTCGAGCTCGCGAGGATCGTCCACCCGGGCTGACCGGCGTCCACCGGGCGACTGTGACAGCACAACTGTCAACGTTGTGCCATGATCACCCGCATGACGCTGGAGAGCTACGAATTGGGTCAGGGCACCGGCCCGCTGCGCGGGATCAAGGTCGTCGAGATCGCCGGGATCGGTCCCAGCCCGCACGCCTGCACGATCCTCGCCGACCTGGGCGCCGACGTGATCCGGGTCGAGCGGCCGGGCGGCCAGCTCCTCACCGGCGGCGCGCACGACCTCCTCAACCGGGGCCGCCCCAGCGTCGCCCTCAACCTCAAGGACCCGGCGGCGGCGGAGGTCGTGCTCGACCTCGTCGCGGGCGCGGACGTCCTCATCGAGGGCATGCGCCCCGGTGTCACCGAGCGGCTCGGCATCGGTCCGGAGGCCTGCCACGCCCGCAACCCGCGGCTCGTCTACGGCCGGATGACCGGCTGGGGCCAGGAGGGTCCGTGGAGCCAGGCGGCCGGCCACGACATGAACTACATCGCGATCACCGGCACCCTGCACGGGCTCGGCCAGGTCAAGGGGACACCGCAGTTCCCGGCCAACCTCGTCGGCGACTTCGGCGGCGGGTCGACGTACCTCGTCATCGGGATCCTCGCGGCGCTCCTCGAGGCGAAGGTCTCGGGCCAGGGCCAGGTCGTCGACGCGGCGATCGTCGACGGCACCGCGCACCTCAACACGATGCTGGCCGCGTTCCTGGCGGGCAACACCTACAAGGAGGAGCGGGTCAGCAACCTGCTCGACGGGGGCACCCCGTTCTACTCGATCTACGAGACCGCGGACGGCGAGCACATGTCGGTCGGCTGTCTCGAGCCGCAGTTCTTCGCGGCCTTCACCGAGCTGCTCGGGGTCACCGACACGATCCCCGGCCAGTTCGAGTTCGACCGCTTCGACGAGATGCGGGCCCTCATCGCGAGCAAGTTCAAGGAGAAGACCCGCGACGAGTGGTGCGCGATCTTCGACGGTACCGACGCCTGCGTCGCGCCGATCCTGAAGTTCAGCGAGGCCGTCGACCACCCGCACATGAAGGCGCGCGAGATCCTCGTCGAGAAGGACGGCCTCGTGCAGCCGGCGCCCGCCCCGCGCTTCTCCCGGACCGAGGCCACCCTCGGCCTGCCGCCCTCGCCGCGAGCGGGCGCGCACACCCGTGACGCGCTCGTGCTCTGGGGCATCGAGGACGTCGACGGCCTGATCGAGCGGGGAGTCGCCGTCCAGGTCGACTGAGCCGGTTACGACCGGAGGAGGACGACAGTCCTCCGGGAGCGTGCGAACCTACGCTCCATGGAGCACGTCGACGTCCTCATCATCGGTGCCGGTCTCTCGGGCGTCGGCGCGGCTGCGCAGGTGCGCACCCGGCTCCCGGGCAAGACCGTCGCCGTGCTCGAGTCGCGGGCCGCCAAGGGAGGGACGTGGGACCTGTTCCGCTACCCGGGCATCCGTTCGGACAGCGACATGTTCACGTTCGGCTACACCTGGCGGCCGTGGGACAGCGACGTCGCCCTCGCCGACGGAGCGCTGATCCGCGACTACATCGACACGGTCGCCCGGGAGTACGACGTGGACCGGCTCATCCGGTTCGGGCACCGGGTGACCCGCGCTGTGTGGGACTCGGCGAGCGCTCGCTGGACGGTGACGGCGAGCGTGGGGGACCCCGCGGCCGACGAGACCGTGACGATGACCGCGAGCTTCCTGTGGTCCTGCGCCGGCTACTACAAGTACGACGAGGGCTTCCAGCCCACCTGGCCGGGGATGGCCGACTTCGAGGGCCAGGTCGTGCACCCGCAGCACTGGCCCGACGACCTCGACCACGCCGGCAAGCGGGTCGTGGTGGTCGGCAGTGGCGCGACGGCCGTCACCCTGGTCCCGGCGATGGCGCTCGGCGAGGGACCGGCCGAGCACGTCACCATGCTGCAGCGGACACCGACCTACATCCTCAACCGGGCCCGCCGCGACCCCGTCGCCCGGCTGCTCACCCGTTGGCGCGCGCCGGACCGGGTGATCTACCGCGCGGCTCGCTGGTTCAACATCGTCCAGGCGGTCGCCTCCTACCAGCTCAGCATGCGCTGGCCGGAGCGGGCGAAGGCCTTCATCCGCAAGGAGGTGGCGCGCCAGCTGCCGGAGGGGATCGACGTCGACGAGCACTTCTCGCCGCCGTACGACCCATGGGCACAACGGCTCTGCTTCGTCCCGAGCGGCGACCTCTTCAAGGCGTTCCGTGGGGGCACTGCCTCGATCGTCACCGACACCATCGACACCTTCACCCCGACGGGGGTCCGGCTGACCTCGGGCGCCGAGATCGACGCCGACCTCGTGGTCACCGCGACCGGGTTCCACATGCAGGTGCCGCTCGGCGGCGTCGACCTCGAGGTCGACGGCGAGCCCGTCGCGTATGCCGACCACCTCGCCTACAAGTCGCTGATGCTGAGCGACGTTCCCAACTTCTTCTTCACGCTCGGCTACACCAACGCCTCCTGGACGCTCAAGGCCGACCTGGTCATCGACTACGCGTGCCGCCTGATGGCGCACCTCGACCGGCACGGCCTCCAGCAGGCCGTCCCGGTCCCGGATCCCGCGGTCCAGCGCCGTCCCCTGATGCCGCTGACCTCCGGCTACATCCAACGCTCCGCGCACCTGCTGCCGGCCGAAGGGGACCGGGCGCCCTGGCGGCTCGACCAGAACTACTTCGTCGACCGCCGGGTGATCCGGAAGGGCGCGATCGACGACGGAGTGCTGCGCTTCACATAGGCGCGGATTCAACCAACGGGGGCTCCGCCCCCTAATCTGTCCCTATCGGTCCGGCAAGTCTTGCCCCGGGCCCCGCGCGCCAGCCGCGCTCCTCGACCTCGAGGCCCCGCTTCCCCTCCCGCCGCCGGCGGGACAGCACGGCGAGACGCCGACTGGGAGCCCCCCGAACACCTCGGGCGCGGACTCCGGAGAGAACATCTTCGTGACCACGACCTTCGCCGACCTCGGCGTGCCCACTTCCCTCCTCGCCGTCCTCGACGGCGACGGGATCACCATCCCCACCCCGATCCAGGCCGCGACGTTGCCGGACTCGCTGGCCGGCAAGGACCTGCTCGGCCGCGGCCGCACGGGTTCCGGCAAGACCTACGCGTTCGCGCTCCCGGTCGCTGCCCGCCTCGCCGCTGCCGGGGGTCGCGCGGCACCCCGTCGCCCGCGTGCGCTGATCCTCGCGCCGACGCGTGAGCTCGCCAGCCAGATCGAGGACACCGTCAAGCCGCTCGCCAGCGCGGTCGGTCTGCGCACCCACACCATCTTCGGCGGCGTCGGGCAGGGCCCGCAGGTCTCCGCCCTCAAGTCCGGTGTCGACATCCTCATCGCCTGCCCCGGCCGGCTCGAGGACCTGATCGGTCAGGGCCACTGCGACCTCGGCTCGATCGAGATCACCGTGCTCGACGAGGCCGACCACATGGCCGACCTCGGCTTCCTCCCGGCTGTCCGTCGCCTCCTCGGGCAGACGCCGAAGCAGGGCCAGCGGATGCTCTTCTCGGCAACGCTCGACAACGCGATCGACGTGCTGGTGAAGCGGTTCCTGCACCAGCCGGTCGTCCACCAGGCCGACTCGGCGCAGTCGCCGGTCGCGCAGATGGACCACCACGTGCTGCACATCGCCCGTGATCTGCGCCTGCCCGTGCTCGTCGACCTGGCGAGCGCCCCGGGGCGGACCGTGGTGTTCACGCGCACCAAGCACGGCGCCAAGGCGCTCGCTCGCCAGCTCAACAGCAACGGCGTGCCGGCGGTGGACCTGCACGGCAACCTCAGCCAGGGTGCGCGCACCCGCAACATGGACGCGTTCCACAGCGGTCGGGCCACGACCCTCGTCGCCACCGACATCGCCGCCCGCGGCATCCACGTGGACGACGTCGCGCTGGTCGTCCACGCCGACCCGCCGGCCGAGCACAAGGCCTACCTGCACCGCTCCGGCCGCACCGCGCGGGCGGGCGCCGCGGGCACGGTCGTCACCCTGATGACCCAGGACCAGATCGGCGACGTCCGCGCACTGACGCGCGCGGCCGGCATCAAGCCGACCACCACCAAGATCGGCGACGTCGCGCACCCGGTGCTCCAGGAGCTCGCTCCCGGCGAGCGCAGCCTCCCCGGCGGCATCGTCCCGGCGGCGGGCACGGCGCCGTCGCGCCCCCAGGGCAGCGGCGGTGGCGGTACCGGCCGTCGTGGCCGCAAGACGACGGGCCAGCGCTCCGGCGCCGGCGCGACGTCGGGCGGGCAGAAGCGCGGATCGGGCGCTGGTCGCTCGGGTGCGCCGAAGGCGGGCGGTTCGGCCAACGGCGGGCAGCGTCGTCGTACGGGCTCAGGCGGTTCTGGTGGCTCCCGCGGAGCCGGTGGCTCGGGCGGATCGGGCGGCCACAGCGCCGCGTCGTTCTCCGGCCGCCGCTGAGCGGCGGGGTCAGCGCCGGGGGGATCGCGCCGCGCGCGCGACCGCAGCCTCGTAGGCGGTCACCAGACCGCCGACGGAGAGCGGCTTGAGCCGCTCCATGACCTCGCGGAAGTGCTCGGACTGGTCGTCGCCGTAGAGCGGCGCGAGCTTGGCCTGGATGACCTCGTAGAGCTCCTTGGCCATCTGCTCGCCGTGCTCCTGGTAGATCGCGGCCGCCGCGACGCCGACCTCGCGCGGGAAGCCGAGCTCGAGCAGCCGGACCCCGATGGAGAGCTGGTTGCGCGCCACCAGGTAGGTCGACCCGCGCGGCCGCAGCACGCCGAGGGCGTGCAAGGTCGCGACGTCCTCGGCCGAGAGCGTCCGGCCTGCCTTCGTCTCGAGCTTGGCGTGGTCCATCTCGACCGGCAGGTCGGACTGCCACGGCGCGAGCATGGTGCGCGCGAGGGCGATGTCCTCGGGCGTCGCGTCACCGGGGATGCCGGCGACGTAGCGCTCGATCGCGGAGAGGGTGAAGCCGTGGCTCTGGAGCTCGCGGACGAGCTCGAGCCGGGCCACGTGCTCCGCGGTGTAGTAGCCGGACCGGCCGCGCCTCACCGGCGGCGGCACCAGGCCCTTCGTGGTGTAGAAGCGCACCGTCCGGACGCTCATCCCGACCCTGCGGGTGAGCTCGTCCAACGTCAGCTCCGGGACCGGTGTGACCTGCGTCGCACGGACCTCGCCCTTGACCATGACAGTAATAGTGTCACAATCGTCCTCAGCCATCTTTCACGCACGCCTTCCCGCGTGTTTCCCGAATCCCAAGGACGGTCATGGCAGAAGCATTCGTGTACGACCACCTCCGCACTCCGCGCGGCAGGGGCAAGGCGAACGGATCCCTCCACGAGGTGAAGCCGGTCGACCTGGCCGTGGGTCTCCTCAGCGAGCTCGAGGTCCGCAACCCGTCGCTCGACACCAACCAGGTCGACGACGTCATCCTCGGCGTGGTGTCGCCGATCGGCGACCAGGGCGGTGACATCGCCAAGACCGCCGCGCTCGCCGCGGGCTACCCCGAGACGGTCGCCGGCGTCCAGCTCAACCGCTTCTGCGCCTCGGGCCTCGAGGCCGTCAACCAGGCCGCAGGACGCGTCCGCGGTGGCTTCGAGAAGCTGATCGTCGCCGGTGGCGTCGAGTCGATGAGCCGCGTCCCCATGGGCTCCGACGGTGGCGCCTGGGCCGCTGACCCGGCCACCGCCTTCAAGGCGAGCTTCGTCCCGCAGGGCATCGGCGCCGACCTGATCGCCACCCTCGAGGGCTGGAGCCGCGAGGACGTCGACGCGTTCGCCGCCGAGTCGCACCACCGTGCCGCCAAGGCGCAGGCCAACGGCTACTTCGACGGCGCCCTGGTGCCCGTCAAGGACCTCAACGGCGTCACGGTCCTCGACCGCGACGAGACCATCCGCCCGGACACCAGCGTCGAGGGCCTCGCCGGCCTCAAGCCGTCGTTCGCCCAGATGGGCTCCGACGGTGGCTTCGACAACGTGGCGCTCGAGAAGTACCACTGGCTCGAGAAGATCAACCACGTCCACCACGCCGGCAACAGCTCGGGCATCGTGGACGGCGCTGCGCTCACCCTGATCGGCAACGAGCAGGTCGGCAAGGACCTCGGTCTGACCCCGCGCGCCCGGATCATCGCGACCGCCGTGTCCGGTGCCGACCCGATCATCATGCTCACCGGTCCCGCCCCGGCGGCCCGCAAGGCGCTGGCCGTCGCCGGCCTCGAGGTCGGCGACATCGACCTGTTCGAGATCAACGAGGCGTTCGCCGCCGTCGCGATGCGGTTCATGCGGGACATGGGCATCAGCGACGAGATCACCAACGTCAACGGCGGTGCGATCGCCATGGGCCACCCGCTCGGTGCGACCGGCGCGATGATCCTCGGCACCCTCATCGACGAGCTCGAGCGGCGCGACCTGCGCCGTGGCCTCGCCACGCTCTGCGTGGGCGGCGGCATGGGCATCGCCACCATCGTCGAGCGCGTCTGACGCCGGACCTCAAGACAGGACTGAATCGAAACACTCATGAGCACTGACACTCAGACCGCTGTGCGCTACGAGCGGGACGCGGACGGCATCGTCACCCTGACGCTGGACGACCCCAACCAGAGCGCCAACACCATGAACGAGCTCTACCGCGCCTCCATGGAGGCCGCTGTCGAGCGCCTGTACGCCGAGAAGGAGGACGTCACCGGCGTCGTCATCGCCAGCGCGAAGAAGACCTTCTTCGCCGGCGGCGACCTCAAGCTGATGACGCAGGCCACCAAGGACGACGCGATCGACGTGTTCGGCCAGTGCGAGAGCATCAAGGCCGCGCTTCGTCGCCTCGAGCTCTTCCCGAAGCCGGTCGTGGCTGCCATCAACGGCGCCGCCCTCGGCGGTGGCCTGGAGATCTGCCTCGCAGCGAACCACCGGATCGCCGTCGACGACCGCAGCGTCAAGATCGGTCTCCCGGAGGCGAGCCTCGGCCTGCTTCCGGGTGGCGGCGGCGTCACCCGCACCGTCCGGATGTTCGGCATCCAGTCGGCGCTGATGGACTTCCTGCTCCAGGGCCCGCAGTTCGACCCGCAGAAGGCGCAGGCCAAGGGCCTGGTCAACGAGCTTGTCGCCACCCGCGAGGAGCTCGTCCCGGCCGCCAAGGCGTGGATCAAGGCAAACCCCGAGGCCTCCGCCCAGCCGTGGGACGCTCCCGGCTACAAGATGCCTGGTGGCACGCCGAAGTCGCCCGCGCTGGCCGGCTTCCTGCCGGTCTTCCCGGCCCTGCTCCGCAGCCAGGTCAAGGGCGCGGACTACCCGGCGCAGAAGGCGATCCTCTCGGCTGCCGTCGAGGGTGCCAGCGTCGACTTCGACACCGCCTCGCGGATCGAGTCGCGCTACCTCGCCAACCTGGTCGTGAACCAGGGCTCGAAGAACATGATCCAGGCGTTCTTCTTCGACCTGCAGGCGATCAACTCCGGCTCGCTCCGCCCGCAGGGCATCGAGCCGTGGAAGGGCACCAAGGTCGGTGTCCTCGGCGCCGGGATGATGGGCGCGGGCATCGCCTACGTCTGCGCTCGTGCCGGCATGGAGGTCGTCCTCAAGGACGTCGCCCTCGAGAACGCCGAGAAGGGCAAGGCCTACAGCCAGGGCATCAACGAGAAGGCGATCTCGCGCGGCAAGCTCACCGAGGAGAAGTCCGCCGAGCTGCTCGACCGGATCACCCCGACCGCCGACCCGGCCGACCTCGCCGGCTGCGACCTCGTCATCGAGGCCGTCTTCGAGGACCCGGCGCTCAAGGCCAAGGTGTTCGCCGAGATCCTGCCGCACGTCAACCCGGACGCGCTGCTGTGCTCGAACACGTCGACGCTGCCGATCACCGGCCTCGCCGAGGGCATCGAGGACCCGACCAAGCGGCCGAACTTCATCGGCCTGCACTTCTTCTCCCCCGTGGACAAGATGCCGCTGGTCGAGATCATCACCGGCAAGGAGACCTCCGACGAGGCGCTCGCCAAGGCCTACGACCTGGTCCTGCAGATCCGCAAGACGCCGATCGTGGTCAACGACAGCCGGGGCTTCTACACCTCGCGCGTCATCGGCTACATGGTCAACGAGGGCATGGCGATGCTCGCCGAGGGCGTGGCGCCGTACTCGATCGAGCGGGCCACCACCTCGGCCGGCTACCCGGCTCCGGTGCTGCAGCTCTCCGACGAGCTCAACCTCGAGCTGATGGCCAAGATCGCCAAGGCGACCCGCGAGGGCGAGGGTGAGGGCTACGTCGAGCACCCCGGTATCGCGGTGGTCGAGAAGATGCTCGAGGCCGGCCGTGCCGGTCGCCTCCGTGGCGCGGGCTTCTACGACTACGCGGACGGCAAGCGCGGCTCCATCTGGGCCGGTCTCGCCGAGCTGTTCCCCGTGGCCGCCGAGCAGCCCGACATCCAGGACATCCGGGACCGGATGCTCTTCGCCGAGGCGCTCGAGACCGCGAAGTGCTTCGAGGAGGGCGTCATCACCTCGGCGGCCGCCGCGAACATCGGCTCGATCATGGGCATCGGCTTCCCGCCGAACACCGGTGGCGCCGCCCAGTTCATGACCGGATACGAGAACAAGGCGACCGGCGAGATCGGTCTTGGCGCGTTCCTCGCACGGGCCGACGAGCTGGCCGCGAAGTACGGCGACCGCTTCCAGGCCACCGCCTGGCTGCGTGACCTCGCCGCCTCGGGCGGGTCCTTCCCCGCCTGATCCAGCAACACACCGAGGGTCCGTCGCGCGAGCGGCGGGCCCTCGGTCGTTCCGGCGGAAGATCTGCGCCCCGGCTGTTCCTTTCCGACAGGATCGTGCCTAAGGTCGACGGCTAACGGGCGACTCCGGGTGTCGCCCCGCTGTGGAAGCGAGAACGCTCATGCGACGGATTTTCGGGACGTCGGCAGCCATCGGACTGGTCGTGGTCGGCCTGTCCACGGCGGCATCACCTCCGGTGCAGGCAGGACCGGGTGACAAGGCGGGGTGCGACAGCCGGACCAACGGCTCGGTCGGCAAGCTCCTCGAGTGCGTGACGCTCAAGGGTGTCCTGGAGCACGAGCAGGCCTTCGCCGACATCGCCGCGGCGAACGGCGGGACCCGTGCTGCGGGCAGCCCCGGCTACGACGCCTCCGCCGACTACGTCGAGTCGCGGCTGGAGCGGGCCGGCTACGTCGTGACCCGCCAGTCCTTCGACGTCTACAGCTTCGAGGAGGTCGGCACCTCCGAGCTCGAGCAGGTCAGTCCGTCGGCGGTGGCCTACACCGAGGGGGTGGACTTCGCTGCGACCCCGCACTCCGAGCGCGGTGACGTGACCGCCGACGTGACGCCGGTCGACGTCGCGCTCGGACTCGGCAACGCCTCCACCAGCGGCTGCGAGGCGGCCGACTTCGCCGGCTTCCCCGCCGGCGACATCGCGCTGATCCAGCGCGGGGTGTGCACCTTCGAGATCAAGGCCGAGAACGCTGCCGCCGCCGGAGCGGTCGGCGTGGTGTTCTTCAACCAGGGCAACACCGCCGACGCGGCCCGTCAGGGCATCCCCGCGGTGACCCTCGGCAACGGATACACCGGCGGTCTCCCCGCCGTGAGCACGACGTACGCGCTCGGCGCCGACCTGGCGCAGACGCCGGGCCTGTCGATGCGCCTGTTCGCCAACGTGAGCCGGGTCCGGACGACGACGGAGAACGTGGTCGCCGAGACGCGCGGCGGTGACCCGCGCAACGTGGTCATGGCCGGTGCCCACCTCGACTCGGTGCCCGAAGGCCCCGGCATCAACGACAACGGGTCCGGCTCGGCCGCCCTCATCGAGGTCGCCGAGCAGATCGCGAAGGTCAAGCTGCCGCACCAGGTGCGCTTCGCGTGGTGGGGTGCCGAGGAGGCCGGTCTCGTCGGTTCGACGCACTACGTCACCAGCCTCACCGCGGCGCAGCGGGCCGACATCGAGCTCTACCTCAACTTCGACATGATCGGGTCGCCCAACTACGGGCTGTTCATCTACGACGGCGACGGCTCCGGGTTCGGGCTGACCGGTCCGGCCGGCTCCGACGACATCGAGGGGCTGTTCGAGCGTTACTACGCCGAGCGCGGCATCCCCTCGGAGCCGACCGCGTTCACCGGCCGGTCCGACTACCAGGCCTTCATCAACAACGGCATCCCGTCCGGCGGCCTGTTCACCGGGGCCGAGGGCGTCAAGACCCCGGCGCAGGCCGCGAAGTGGGGCGGGACCGCGGGCGAGGCCTACGACCCCTGCTACCACTCGGCGTGCGACGGCATCGACAACCTGAGCCACGAGGCGCTCGCGATCAATGCCGACGCCGTCGCCTACGCGGTGTTCCTCTACGCCTCCGGCCGTGAGGTCATCAACGCCGGGTGATCACCCCGTCCTCCGGCCTCGGTGGACGTGACCGCCGCGGGGGCGTCGAGCCTCCGCGGCGGCGGCGCCCGTCCTGCGTCCCGGGGGCGTCTGCGCCCTATCCGAAGAAGTTGCGAAAGATCCGGTCCCGCAGGCCCAGCGGAGCTTCCCGGTCGAGCTCCGCGATCCGGAGACGTCGCCTGGCCAGCCGCTCGTCCATGATCCGGGCGAGCTCCTCCAACCATTCGGGATGCGCCAGCAGCAGGGGTTCGTAGTGCTGCCGGTCGATCTCGTACACGACGGCCTCCTCGACCGACCGCACGGTCGCGGCCCGCGATTCGCCGGTGAGGAGAGCCATCTCGCCCACGACCTCGCCCGGCCCCATCGTCTCGACCAGCCAGTCGGTCCCGTCGTCCTTGCGCAGGCGCACCTCCACGGCACCCTCCCCCACCAGGAACAACGAGGCGCCCTCGCTGCCCTGGACGACGAGGCGCTCCGTGGGTCCGAGCAGCAGGGGCCGTGCGACGAGAGCGAGGGTGCGGACCTCCTCGGCGGTCATCATCGCGAAGATCGGCACCGCGGCCAGGAGTCGCTCGATCTCCTCGGTGGTCGGGACCGGCGCGACCGCAGGCTCGGTGACAGCGAGGTCGGGACCCAGACCGTCGTGGCGCTGGAGCAGCCGCACGCGGGGTGGGTCGTGCACCAACGCCGCCAGCAGGCTGGCCCCGATCGGCACGCACTCCTCGCCGGAGTAGTCGATCAGGCCCACCTGCCGTGCCCACGACGCCACCGCGTTCATCGAGGCCCGGTACTCGTTGCCGGCCGTCGGGTAGACCCCCTGCTGACCGGCGACGCCAAGTCGCTGCCACAGCACGAGGTCACGAGCCGGCTGCGGCAGGAACCCCAGCTCGGGGAAGGCGGAGGCGGCCTGTCGGAGGACGGCGCGCTCGGCGTCACGGAACACCCGCTGCCAGGTCTCCTGAGCGTCGTGCCCGTTGTGCCCGGCCAAGGCCATCGCATGCTTCAGGTCCTCGTGGTGGGCGTGGAGGAAGTGCAGCGTCGCGTCCCGCTTGCGCAGCAGGTTGAGCACCGACACCGGCCCCAACCGCGGGCTCCCGAACCGGGGGAGCGACATCGAGCGCCGTTCCCAGACCTCGCGCCAGGCGTCGGGTCGGATCCGTCGGCGGATCTCGGCGAACGCCTCGTCGTGCTCGTACGCCGCGCGCTCTGCGGGTTCGAGGAGGTCGACGACGTCGCGGACCGCCTCGGCGATGCCGAGACAGGTGAGCAGCTCGAGATAGACGCCGACACGCAGGAGCCAGGCCGGATCGCTCAGGTGGCGTTCCTTGTCCACGATGTCGGCGACGAGCGCCGCGGTGTACAGGGCGGCCTTGTCGCCGCCGATCCGCAGGACGGGGTACCAGGGGTGGTAGGCGACCCCGGGATCCGGCACGCCTGCCCGCGCTGCCTGGCCCGTGGTGTCGGCGGTCAGCACGCGGTCGATGACCCGGCGGTAGAGACTGCCGAGCTGACGGAGGTCACAGACGTCGAGCTCGGCCGTGTCGACGGCGACGACCTCGCCGTGATGGACCGCGCGCACCTCGACCTGCAGCCGCGACATGAGTCCGCCCGCGACCCCGAGGTCGAGCGCGGCGAGGTCGTGCTCGGGCCAGAGCTCGACCCGCTGGCGCGGGTCGTCGGTGACGGGGACACGACGGTGCTCCCAGCCCGGCAACGCCGTTCCGTCGACCGTGATCCCTGCCTCGAGCGCCGCGCCCTCCGGTAGCTCGGAGACCTCCACCAGGAGGACGGCGCAGTTGACCCGGTCCTCGCCGGTGACGAACGCCGCGCGGTCGCTCGCGCCGAGGCCGGGGCGGGTCTCCTCGTCGGTCGGTCGTAGTCCCGGGACGAACGGGACGATGCGCAGGCGCATCTGCGCACTATGGCAGCAAACTGCGTCGGCTTCCGGCCGTCGGAGCCACCGAGGACCCCGGGTGTGGGCGCGAGCGATCAGGCGTCGGCGGCGGTGGTCCCGGTCGGGCGGCGGAAGCGACGGACGAGGATCAGGAGCGGGCCACCGACGAGGAGGAGGACGCCGGCGAAGGGGAGGACCCGACCCGACAGGGTGAGGACGTCGGTACCGAAGGACTTGAACGACTTCCAGCCGTCCTCGAGCCCGGCCACGAAGCCGACCTCCTCCTTCTCCTTCTCCTTCGGCTCCTCCTTCTCCTTCTTCTTCGGGGGGAGCGCGACGTTGACGGTGATCGTCGACATCGACGTCTGGTTGCTCAGGTAGTCGAGGCGCTGCACGAGGGAGTCGAGGTTGGCTTGGCGCCGGGTGAGCTGGCCCTCGATCCGGATGATGTCGCTGATCGACTGCGCCCGGTCGAGCAGCGCCTCGACCCGGGCGAGGCTGCGGCGCTGGGCACGGATCCGGACCTTGGTGTCGATGACCTGGGTCGTCACGTCCTCGGCCCCGGTGTTGGACGAGATCAGGTCGCCGGCGTCCTCGAGCTCGGCGATCGCGTCGGTGAAGCCGCCGACGGGGATCCGGAGCAGGAGCCGCGCGGTCCGCAGGTCGCCCTCGTCGTTGGTGGTCGTCTCGCGCTCGGTGATCTCGCCGCCGAGCTCGTCGGTGATCCGCACGACCTTGGTGATGGTGAGCTCGACATCGTCGCTCTCCAGGGAGACGTTGCCCTTGGCGATGATCTTGCGGTCGGTGCTGCCGTCGTCGGGCCGGGACTCGGGGGACTCGCCGTACAACGCCGTGCCGGCCAGGTCCATGCCGTCGACGACGCGGTTCTCCGTCTCCCCGAAGGACATGCTCTCGTCGGCCATGCCGCGCTCCATCGCGTCGCGGTCGGCGGGCATCTCGGCGGGCGCGTCGCCCCTGCTGAGGTCGCTGAAGCCGGCGGTGGACCCCGAGTCGTCGGAGTCCCCGCCCCCGGACGCGCACCCGGAGGCGGCGAGGCCGATGGCGAGGAGCGCCAGGAGGACACGGGACGGACGACGGCGCGCGACAGGCTTCATGAACGTACGACGGCACGCCCGCCGGGTCGGTTCCCTCAGTCGCGATCGATCCGGGGAGGGACGAGCACGAACACGGCGAGTCCGACGACCGCCACCACCAGCTCCGAGACGAGGGAGGCTGAAGCCGGTTCGACCAGCCACGCCCACGAGCGCACCCGTGCAGGCCCCTCGGTGCTCGGCCGATAGCCGAACGCGAGCCCTGAGACGACATAGAGCAGCGGGAGGGACAGGGAGGCGAAGCTGCCAAGAGGAGCGAGGCCGAGCGCCAGCCCGACGAGCGCAGCGGCTGTCCCGAGACAAGGGGTGACGGATGGGGGGTCTGTCACCAGCTGTGGGGCGAGGGCAGCCGTTCCACCGGCGAGCAGGGTGACGGCGCCGACCGCGACGGCGCGCGCTCCGCGCATGTTCGCGGCGGACAGCCGCTCCGCTTCGGGTAGCACGGGCCGGAGGAGGAGCACCACGATCGACGCGAGCATCGTGGCGACCAGTAGTGGGGTGGGGGTCGGAGGGATCGTCGGGTCCGGCGCGATGCTGGGCACCGTGTGACCGGTGCTGGCCATGAGGACCGTGAGCGCTGCGAGCAGTGCCACGACCGCCCACGGTCGCAGCCGCGTGAGGTGCACCACGACCCGTGCGAGCTCCATCCATCGGCACATCAGGTGTTGTCGCATCGACGCAGTTCCGCCATCACCGCGATGATCCGTGCGGCCTGATGGGCCGGGGGCAGCCGGGCGAGGTCGGGTGCGAGCTCCTTCAGCGCTCGCGCGGACAGCTCGCCGTCGACGAACCGGATCCAGGTGGAGACGGTCGAGCTCCTGTCGAGCAGCCCGACGGGCACCTCCTCGCCGAACATCGCGTCACACCAGATCGGCGTGCTCAAGGTGGCGGCGAGGTCGCCGGTGTCGATCGTCTGGTCGCGCAGGATCTCCTCCCTGAGCTGGAGCACCCCCGTCCCGGGCTCGGAGTCGACGGAGCCGTCCTGGACGAACCGGGAAGGGAATGTCGACCGCGGGACGCCACGGGAGTCGGCCTCGCGCAGGAACCCGGTGATGCGGTTCTCGAGCACGGGAAGCAGCCGGTCGTAGCCGGGATACACGCAGACCTCGACGTCGCCCCACAGGCACCGGTCGGGTCCCCTCGCCGTGGCGACGTTCTTCTCGGTGCTGCCTAGGTGGGACGTCGTCAGGTAGACCGCGAGAGCGATCGTGATCCCAGCGCCTACCACCCCTCGCGGCGGTGATGCAAGACTCAGCGGGACGCTGAGTGCGAGTGTGACAACGAGCAAGGTCGCTACGTTCTGAGCGAAGTACGCCGTCGCGGGGGTCGACCCGGCTGCTGGTCCGGCGAGCCCGTCGAGCTCGAGGAGGTACTGGCCCTCGCCGACGTGCCAGAACAACATCAAGCCGATGACGGCCACGCCGCCGAAGGCCGCGTACGGCGAGTCGAGGAACCGCCCCATCAGAAGCCCGACGGCCGCTGCCATGCAGAGCATCATCAGGTGCGACCCGATCAACCACGCCGTCCGCGGGTCGACAGCCCCGTCGTTGGACCATGTCGCTCGGACCACGGCGGCGAGGCCCACCCCGTACAGCGCGACAGACGTGCCTAGTGGCGCAGCGACGAGGGTCGTCACGACGCGCAGTCGGGAAACGGGAACGCGCTCGGTCAGGGCGCGATAGCCCCCCGAAGTAGACCCGCTGTCCCAACCGGTGACGAAGGCGGTGATCAGCATCAGCACCGGAACTGTCTGGCCGAGATGGTTGTAGCCCCAGATCCAATCGCCGCTCCACAGGGCGATGTTCGACAGGACGGCGTAGGCGACCACGGCCGCGATCGGAGCGGCTGCGAACGAGGCGCGCGACGATGCCACCAGGTACCGCGTTCGAGCCATCACGCCTGCTCCTGCCCGAGCAGGTGGAACAACCCGCGCTCGAGGTCCGTCCCGCCGATGTCGTCAGCTCGCGCCAGAGCGCGCAGGTCGTCAGGTGACCCGCTGAAGATGAGACGGCCCTGCTCGAGCGCCAGCACCTGTGCGTCGGCGGCGCCGCCCACGTCCTCGATCAGGTGCGTGCTGACCAGAACCGCGCGGTCTGCCGCCAACGTGTCGATGATGCGCCGGAGGGTCACTCGCTGCACCGGGTCCAGGCCGACGCTCGGCTCGTCCAGGATCAGCACCGTAGGGCTATGGACCAGAGCCATTGCGATGGAGACGCGTTGACGCTCGCCTCCGGACAGGGTGCCGACCCGTCGGCGCTGGAGGTGGTCGCCCCCCAGCCCCGCCAGGGCAGCCTCCACCGCGGTTGCGGTCCGTCGAGCGGGCATCGCCTTGAGCCAGGCGGCGTAGGCGACGACGTCGCGGACCCGGGCCCCTGCAGGCACGCCCGCGGCTTGCGCGACATAACCCACCTGGCGTGCGACGATCCGCCGCTCGGACGAACGGGCCCCCGATTGGTCAAGGATCCGCACCTCTCCGGAACGCGCCGACTCCAGGCCGACCAGCGCGCGCAGCAGGGTGGTCTTCCCTGCGCCGTTGCGTCCGACCAGCGTGGTGACGCCCCGTCCGAGCGCGACCTCGACTGGGCCCAACGTGAACCCCCCTCGTCGAACCACGAGGTCCCTGCACCAGATCTGCGTGTTGTCGTCGTCCATGGTCGCGCCCCGGGATCCGCGAGCCGCCTCAGTACCGGTTGCCCTTGGTGTAGGTCGAGCCGGAATGGGTGTCGGCGCCCCAGTTGGACTCGCTCACGCGCATGCGGGCCCGGGCGTAGTCGGCGTCTGGGTTGACGCTGGTCGAGGCGTAGAACTCCGAGGACCAGTAGTCCTTGCCCCACGTCTCCTTGTCGAAGTCGGAGAACTGGCTCTTCCACGTGTACCACTTGGAGTCGCACGAGGTGTAGCCCGGCTGGATGCAGTAGCCCGCGTTGGTCTGGGTGAAGAGCTCGAAGTAGACGTTGTGCCCGTTGTCGTCGAGGTCCTTGAGGTAGCCGTAGGCCTGGGAGCGGGTGCCGTTGACGGTCGTCCCGATCTTCCAGGAGCCGTAGCCGGCGGCCTTCTTGTCGCCGTCGTCGGATGCGGTCAGGGGCTCATTCCCGGAGTTCCAGTAGTAGAGCGTGGCGTAGGCAGGAGAGCTCACGAGGAGCACGGCGAGCACGGCGCTGACGAGCGCGATGAGGACACGGAACGAACCGTGCTGGCGAGATGACGAAACAGGCACAACGACCCCCGAGATGCGATTGGATGTCCCTTTCAGGACCGGACCTCGAAGGTAAAGGGAGAGTAAAGAAACTTCAACCGGTCATGCACAGGCCGCCGCGGCGGCCAGGGCGGCGGCCACGTCGGGGGCGTCGTCGGGGGAGACCAGCCCGGACGTGACGCGGAGGAACGACGCCTCGCCGTCGGCCAGGAACGGGGTGCCGCCGGCGACGCGGATCCCGGACGCCGAGAGGTGCACCAGCGCAGCACGCTCGTCGCGGACGGGGAGCCACAGGTTGATCCCGTCGGGGACGGCGGCGTCGACACCGTGCGCGGCGAGGGCCGTGACGAGGGTGCGCTGGCGAGCCATGTACTGCCGACGGGCCTCGCTCACCTCGTCCAGCGAGGCGGACGACGTGAGCAGGTCGAGCAGGATCGTCTGCACCATCCGTGAGGTCCAGGCGGGCCCGAGCATGCGGCGCGCCACGATCCGGTCGACGATCGCCGACGGCCCGCCGAGCGCGGCGATCCGGAGGTCGGGGCCATGCGACTTGGAGTACGACCGGACGTGGACGACGTGGTCGGGGAGCCAGGTCCCGAGGCTGACGTCCGGCGCGACCGAGATGCCGGAGGAGTGGTCGTCCTCGATGATCCACGGCATCGACTCGCGGCGCCGCCGCAGCACCCGGACCAGCTGCTCGGCGCGGGCGACGGTCGTCGAGACCCCGGTGGGGTTGTGCGCGCGTGGCTGGAGCACGACCGCGACGGGGCGCGCGTCGAGCGCGCGCCGCAGCGAGTCCGGCGTGACGCCGGCGGCGTCCAGCGACACCGGGACGACCTCGGCGCCGAGCGCCTCGACGAGGTCGAAGAACGGGGGGAAGCCCGGGGACTCGAGCACCACGCGGTCGCCGTAGGAGACCACCTGCTCGAGCATCCGGGTCACACCGTCGGTCGCGCCGTCGACGACGGTGAGGGCCTCGGTCGGGTAGGGCCAGGACGCCAGCAGCACGTCGCGCAGGTCGGGAAGGACCGGCTCCTCCTGGTAGGCCAGGACACCGGCGCGCTGCGACACCCGGTGCAGCGCCGGGCCGAGGTCCGGGAGCAGGGTCGGGTCGGGCGTCCCGCGCGACAGGTCCAGCCGGAGGCCGTCGGGGCCCGCGCCGACCAGACCGCGCTGGCGCGGTGAGAGCCAGGGAGTGGGCGAGTCGCGGACGAACGTCCCGGACCGGCCGCGGGACACGACCAGGCCCGTACGGCGGAGTGCCTGCCAGGCCGCGGAGACCGTCGCGGGCGAGACGCCGAGCTCGGCGGCGATGTCGCGGACCGTCGGCAGCCGGTCGCCGGGTGCGGGCTCGCCGGCCCGGATCGCGCGACTGAACGCGCCGGCGATGCCGTGCGGTGTTCGGTCGCTGATGGCCGCCAATTCCATGTCCAACCCTTGACAAGAGCGAAATCGGAGCGAAATGTTCAACCAGGACGATAACAGAACTCGATCCGTTCGGACCGTCCTCGATCCTTTATCCGTTCCCCCTGCGGAGGTGGACCTCTTGACCATCGTGCGTGCCGCGATCAGCCAGACGACCTGGACCGGCGACAAGGAGTCGATGCTCGACAAGCACGAGCAGTTCGCTCGCGACGCTGCCGCCCAGGGCGCGCAGGTGATGTCGTTCCAGGAGCTGTTCTACGGCCCCTACTTCGGCATCACCCAGGACCAGAAGTACTACCGCTACGCCGAGCCGGCCGACGGCCCGATCGTGCAGCGCTTCGCGGCCCTCGCCAAGGAGCTCGGTCTGGTGCTCGTCCTCCCGATCTACGAGGAGGAGCAGACCGGCGTCTACTACAACACCACGGTGACCGTCGACGCCGACGGCACGGTGCTCGGGAAGTACCGCAAGCACCACATCCCGCACCTCGACCGGTTCTGGGAGAAGTTCTACTTCCGCCCCGGCAACCTCGGCTACCCGGTGTTCGACACCGCGGTCGGCAAGGTCGGCACCTACATCTGCTACGACCGGCACTTCCCCGAGGGCTGGCGCGAGCTGGGCCTCAACGGTGCGCACATCGTGTTCAACCCCAACGCCACCAAGCCGGGCCTCAGCAACCGGTTGTGGGAGGTCGAGGGGCCGTGCGCCGCGGTCGCCAACGGCTACTTCGTGCTCCAGCCCAACCGGGTCGGCCGCGAGGACAACGAGTACGGCGAGCTCGCGGTCGACTTCTACGGCACCAGCCAGGTGATCGACCCCCGCGGCAACTTCGTCGGCGAGCGCGGCTCCGCGACCGACGAGGAGGTGTTGGTCCGCGACCTCGACATGGACCTGGTCCAGCAGATGCGCGACGACTGGCAGTTCTACCGCGACCGTCGGCCCGACTCCTACACCGCGACCGCCCGACCCTGACAGGAGCAGCGATGACCATCCTCATCAAGGGCGGGACCGTCGTCAGCTCGACGGGTCGCACGGTGGCCGACGTCCTCGTCGACGGCGAGTCGGTCGTCGCGGTCCTCGCGCCCGGCTCGACGCTGCTGGGCCATGACCTCGCGGCCTCGGTCGAGACGGTGATCGACGCGACCGGGAAGTACGTCATCCCGGGCGGGATCGACGCCCACACCCACATGCAGCTGCCGTTCGGCGGGACCGAGGCCTCCGACACCTTCGAGACCGGCACGATCGCGGCGGCCTGGGGCGGCACCACGTCGATCATCGACTTCGCCGTCCAGAAGGCGGGCGAGCGGGTCGAGGACGGGCTGGCCGCCTGGCACGACAAGGCACGCGGCAACTGCGCGGTCGACTACGGCTTCCACCAGATCATCGGCGGCGTCGACGAGCAGTCGCTCAAGGCGATGGAGACCCTCGTCGACGAGGGCATCACGTCCTACAAGATGTTCATGGCCTATCCGGGCGTCTTCTACGCGACCGACGACCAGATCCTGCGGGCGATGCAGAAGGCCCGTGAGCTCGGGCTGATGACGATGATGCACGCCGAGAACGGGCCGGTCATCGACGTGCTCGCCGAGCAGCTCTACAACGCCGGCAAGACCACGCCGTACTTCCACGGCATCGCCCGTGCCTGGCAGATGGAGGAGGAGGCCACTCACCGCGCGATCATGCTGGCCCACCTCACGGACGCACCTCTCTACGTCGTCCACGTGAGCGCCAAGCAGGCCGTGGAGCAGCTCGCGGCCGCGCGCGACCGTGGCCAGAACGTCTTCGGGGAGACCTGTCCGCAGTACCTCTACCTCTCGCTCGAGGAGCAGTTGGGCGCGACGGGCGATCCGACCTGGGGCGACTTCGAGGGCGCCAAGTGGGTCTGCTCGACGCCGCTGCGCTCCCGGGCCGAGGGCCACCAGGACGCGATGTGGCAGGGGCTGCGCACCAACGACCTGCAGATGGTGTCGACCGACCACTGCCCGTTCTGCATGAAGGACCAGAAGGAGCTCGGCCGCGGCGACTTCCGAGCGATCCCCAACGGCATCGGCTCGATCGAGCACCGGATGGACCTGCTCTACCAAGGCGTGGTCACCGGCCAGATCAGCCTCGAGCGCTGGGTCGAGCTCACCTCGACCACGCCGGCGCGGATGTTCGGCCTGTACGGCAAGAAGGGCGTCATCGCGCCCGGCGCCGACGCGGACATCGTGGTCTACGACCCCGCTGGTCACACCTCGATCGGCGTCGGCAAGACGCACCACATGGCGATGGACCACTCGGCCTGGGAGGGCTACGAGATCGACGGCCACGTCGACGTCGTCATCAGCCGCGGCTCGGTGCTCGTCTCCGACGGGGCGTTCCACGGCCGCGCCGGCCACGGGCAGTACCTCAAGCGTGGCCTGACCCAGTACCTGGTCTGACCCTTCGACAAGCTCAGGGACCGAGAGGATTGACATGGATTTTGGTGTGGTGCTGCAGACCAACCCGCCCGCGTGGCGGACGGTCGCCCTGGCCAAGGAGGCCGAGGAGCACGGGTTCGACTACGTGTGGACCTTCGACTCCCACCTGCTGTGGCAGGAGCCGTACGTCATCTACAGCCAGATCCTCGCCGAGACCCGACGGATCATCGTCGGGCCGATGGTGACCAACCCCGCGACCCGGGACTGGACCGTCACGGCGTCGGTGTTCGCCACGCTCAACGAGATGTACGGCAACCGCACCGTGGTCGGCATCGGTCGCGGCGACTCCGCCGTGCGGACGCTCAACGGCAAGCCGACCACCCTCAAGGAGGTCCGCGACGCCACCCACGTGATCCGTGAGCTCGGCAACTGCCGCCCGGTGGAGCACATGGGCTCGACGATCCGTTTCCCCTGGGCGCGGACCTCGGCGCTCGAGGTGTGGATCGCCGCCTACGGTCCGCTCGCGCTCAAGACCGCCGGCGAGGCCGGCGACGGCTTCATCCTCCAGCTCGCCGACGTCGACGTCGCGAAGTGGATGATCGCCCAGGTGCGTGACGCCGCCGAGAAGGCCGGGCGCGACCCGGACGCGCTGACGTTCTGCGTCGCCGCGCCGGCGTACGTCGGGTCGGAGGACCAGATCGACCACATGCGCTCGCAGACGCGGTGGTTCGGCGGCATGGTCGGCAACCACATCGCCGACATCGTGGCGAAGTACGGCGACGACCCGGACAACGGGTTCCCGACCGTGCTCGTCGACTACATCAAGGGCCGCACGGGCTACGACTACAACACCCACGGCAAGGCCGACAACGATCACGTCGACTTCGTGCCCGACGAGATCGTCGACCGGTTCTGCCTGCTCGGCACGCCGGAGCAGCACGTCGAGAAGCTCGAGGCGCTCAAGGAGATCGGCGTCGACCAGTTCTGCATCTACCTCCAGCACGACAACAAGGAGGAGACGATGCGGGTCTACGGCGAGACGATCATGCCGCAGCTGCGCGAGCACGTGACGGCGAAGGCCTGACGCTTTGGTCCCCCTCTGGAACCGCGTCCGGGCGGTCGTCCTCGGCCTCCTCGGCATCGCCGCGGTGGTCGCGACCTGGGACGTCTACAAGGCGGTCGGCCCGGCCGAGGGCGTGCTCGTCGGCGAGACCCGGGTGCTGCCGCGGACGACCGAGCTCGCGATGCCGCACTCCTGGGAGATGCTCCAGCGGTTCAGCGAGCCGGTCACCGGGCTGGCCGGCGCCCCCGACGCGTTCGACGCCGTGCTCGACGCCAGCCTGTTCTCGCTCGGCCTGGCCGCGCGCGGCTGGCTGATCGGGGTCGTCGTCGGGCTGGCGCTCGCACTCCTCATGAGCCGGCTGCGGATCGTGGAGTCGGCGCTGCTGCCGTGGGTGATCCTCAGCCAGACGGTGCCGCTCATCGCGATCGCGCCGCTGGTGCGCCGCTGGGGATCGGAGATCCAGATCGGCGGCCACGTGTGGAGCAGCGAGGACTCGGTCGCGGTCATCGCGGCGTACTTGGCGTTCTTCCCCGTCGCGGTCGGGGCCCTGCGCGGCCTGAAGTCGCCGGACAGGACCCACCTCGACCTGATGCGGGCCTACGGCGTCGGGTGGTGGCGCTCGCTGCTCACCCTCCGGCTGCCGTCCTCCGTCCCCTACCTGCTGCCGGCCCTGCGCCTCGCAGCCGCCAGCGCCGTCATCGGCGCGGTCGTGGCCGAGGTGTCGATCGGCCTCAAGGGCGGTCTCGGCCGGATGGTCATCGACTACGCCGTCGCCGCGTCCGGCGACCCGGCCAAGCCGTGGGCGCCGATCTTCGGCGCCGTCGTCATCGGACTGGTCGCCGCCGGAGCGATCGGGCTTCTCGGCCTCGTCCTGCGCCCCTTCCGCCTGACAGGAGTTCCTTCATGAGCACGCCAGCGGGGATGGAGCCGGCGATCAGCGTCACCGGGGTCGACCGCGTGTTCGGCAAGGGCCGCAAGCAGGTCGTCGCCCTCCAGGACGTCGACCTGACCGTCGCCGACGGCGAGTTCGTCTCGCTCATCGGGCCCAGCGGCTGCGGCAAGAGCACCCTGCTGCGCCTGGTCGCCGACCTCGACACCGCGACCTCCGGTGACCTCCGGGTCTTCGGCAAGGGCGTCCGCCAGGCTCGGCTCGACCAGGACTACGGGATCGCCTTCCAGCAGGCCGGCCTGCTGCCCTGGCGGACCGTGGCCGGCAACGTGGAGCTCCCGCTGCGGCTGCACGGTGCGTCCGCGGCGATGCGCAAGGCGCGGGTCGCCGAGCTGCTCGACCTGGTCGGGCTGTCCGACTTCGCCAAGAGCCACCCCGACCAGCTCTCCGGTGGCATGCAGCAGCGGGTGGCGATCGCGCGCGCCCTCGCCGAGAGCCCGCGGCTGCTGCTGATGGACGAGCCGTTCGGTGCGCTGGACGAGATCACCCGGGAGCGGATGCAGAACGAGCTCGTGCGGATCTGCGCCGAGACCGGGGCCGCCGTGCTGTTCGTGACCCACTCGATCCCCGAGGCCGTGTTCCTCTCCGACCGCGTCGTCGTGATGTCGCCGCGTCCCGGGCGGATCACCGGCATCGTCGACGTCCGCGCCGACGGGCTCGTGGGCGCTCACGACCGCACCGAGCGGGCGCGCGACGAGGAGGGCTTCTTCCGGGCGGTCGCCGAGGTGCGCAGCCTCCTCCACGGCACCCCCATGCCCACCCTGGCCGCCGAAGGACTCGAGAAGTGACCGCCGTGGACCCCGTCGCCGCGGGCCGCGTCACCCGGCCCCGGCTCCCGATCACCGAGGTGCGGTGGAGCACCGTCCTCGCGCCGCTGGGGCTGGGCGCGCTCGTCGTCCTCGGTTGGGAGCTGCTCGTGGACCGGGCGGAGATCGAGCCGTTCATCCTGCCCGCACCGAGCGCCATCTGGGAGCAGGTCACCGCCAACGCCGGCACGATCACCGACGGCGCGACGGTCACCGGCCGCAACGCCCTCATCGGGATGCTGGCCGGCGCGGTCGTCGGCGTGCTCGGCGCGGCGGTCGCCGGCACGTTCCGGTTCGTCGACCAGATGGCGGCGCCGGTCGTCGCGGCGCTCGCGGTGATCCCGATCGTCGCGCTGGCACCCGTGCTCTACTCGATGTTCGGTGCCGCGGTGAACACCGGCCGGATCATCGTCGCCGGGGTGTCGGTCGCCGTCCCCGTCTATCTCAACACCCTGCGCGGCATCCGGCAGGTGCGGGCCGTCCACCGCGACCTGATGACCGCCTACGCAGCCAAGCCGCTCCAGGTGATCCGGACCGTCACCCTGCCGACAGCGACGCCGTACGTCTTCACCGGCCTGAGGGTCGCGTCGTCGCTCGCCGTCATCGCGGCTCTCATCGCCGAGTACTTCGGCGGCCCGATCGGTGGCCTCGGCAAGTCGATCACCTCCTCCGCGGCCAGCAGCAACTACCCGCTGGCGTGGGCCTACGTGTCGGGAGCGATCGTCCTGGGCCTCCTCTTCTACGTCGTGACGCTGCTCGTGGAGCTGTGGTTCTCGCGTCACCACCGACCTGCTTGACACCCCACCCCGAAGGAAACAGGAGAAGCACATGAGGACACACCTGAAGCTGGGGGTGGCCGCGGCGGCCCTCGCCCTCGTCGTCACCGGCTGCTCGAGCGACGACGACGGCGGCTCGTCGTCCGAGGTCGACGTCAAGGCCAACGAGGACTGCGCCACCCGGACCGAGGAGGCGCGCGACGCCGGCGACCTCACCGAGGTCTCGCTCCAGCTCCAGTGGGTGTCGCAGGCCCAGTTCGCGGGCTACTACGCGGCGGTCGCCGAGTGCTTCTACGTCGACGAGGGCCTCGACGTGAAGATCGTCGAGGGCGGCGTCGACATCGTCCCGCAGGACGTCCTCGCGTCCGGTGACGTCGACTACGCCATCTCGTGGGTGCCCAAGGTGCTCGGCTCGATCGAGCAGGGTGCCGGGATCACCAACGTCGCGCAGATCTTCGAGCGCAGCGCGACGACCCAGATCTCGTTCAAGGACAAGGACATCACGGCCCCCGCCGACCTCAAGGACAAGAACGTCGGCAGCTGGGGCTTCGGCAACGAGTGGGAGCTGTTCGCCGGCATGCAGTCCGCCGAGGTCACGGTGGAGGACATCAACCTGGTCCAGCAGGCGTTCGACATGAACGCCTTCCTCGCCGGCGACATCGACGCCGCGCAGGCGATGACCTACAACGAGTACGCGCAGGTGCTCGAGACGGTCAACCCGGACACGGGTGAGCTCTACACGCCCGACGACCTCAACGTCATCAACTGGAACGACATCGGCACCGCGATGCTCCAGGACGCGATCTGGGCGACGACCGAGAAGCTCTCCGACCCCGACTACGAGGAGCAGACGGTCGCCTTCATCAAGGCCTCGATCAAGGGATGGGCCTTCGTGCGCGACAACCCGGAGGAGGCCGCGACGATCGTGGCGGAGTCCGGCTCCGAGCTCGGCCAGAGCCACCAGCTGTGGATGGCCAACGAGGTCAACAAGCTCATCTGGCCCTCGACCAACGGCGTCGGCGTCATCGACGAGGCCGCCTGGGCGCAGACGGTCGACATCGCGCTCAACACCCAGAACGAGACCGGCGCCACGATCATCACGGAGGAGCCGCCGAGCACGGCCTACACCAACGAGTACGTCGAGCAGGCTCTCCTCGAGCTGGAGGACGAAGGCGTCGACACCCTCGGCGCCGACTACGAGCCGATCGACGTGACGCTCCAGGAGGGGGGCAAGTAGAGATGACCGACCTCGACGCCCGGACCTCCGAGCTCGACCGGGGGCACGTGTTCCACTCGTGGATGATGCAGTCGGCCCAGGCGACAGCCGGGCTGCTGCCCATCGCGGGTGGGCGCGGCACCCAGGTGTGGGACCACTCCGGTCGCACCTACCTGGACTTCTCCAGCCAGCTGGTCAACGTCAACATCGGGCACCAGCACCCCGCCGTCGTCGCCGCGATCCAGGAGCAGGCCGCCACGCTGGCCACGATCGGGCCCGCGACGGCCAACCTGACCCGGGGGGTCGCGGCGCAGCGGATCGCTGCCCGCGCTCCCGAGGGCTTCAACAAGGTGTTCTTCACCAACGGTGGCGCCGACGCCATCGAGAACGCCATCCGGATGGCCCGGCTGCACACGGGGCGCGACAAGGTCGTGACGACCTATCGCTCCTACCACGGCAACACCGGCGCCGCGATCGTCGCGACCGGCGACTGGAGGCGGGTCCCCAACGAGTACGCGCGCGGGCACGTCCACGTGTTCGGGCCCTACCTCTACCGGTCGGAGTTCTGGGCGACGACGCCGGAGGAGGAGTGCGAGCGAGCACTGCGCCACCTGCGTCGGGTGATCGAGTGCGAGGGTCCGGCCGGGATCGCCGCCATCCTGCTCGAGACCATCCCGGGCACCGCCGGGATCATGGTGCCCCCGCCGGGCTACCTGCCGGGCGTGAGGGCGATCGCCGACGAGTTCGGGATCATGCTCATCCTCGACGAGGTGATGGCCGGCTTCGGGCGGACCGGCGAGTGGTTCGCGCTCGACGCGTTCGACGTGAGACCGGACCTCATCACCTTCGCCAAGGGGGTGAACTCCGGCTACGTGCCCGTAGGTGGCGTCGTCATCAACGACCCCATCGTCCGCACGTTCGAGGACCGGGTCTTCCCCGGCGGACTCACCTACAGCGGTCACCCGCTCGCCGCCGCCTCCGTCGTCGCGTCGATCGACGCGATGGAGAGCGAGGGCATCGTGGCCAACGCGAAGCGGATCGGTGCCGAGGCCATCGGCCCCGGTCTCGCGGCGCTGGCCGAGCAGCACCCCGTCGTCGGCGAGGTCCGCGGCACCGGGGTCTTCTGGGCGATGGAGCTCGTGGCCGACCGCGCCACCCGTGAGCCCCTGCCCGCTGCACTCATGGGCACGGCCAAGGCCGAGATGCTGGCGCGCGGCCTGCTGCCCTTCATCGCCGACAACCGCATCCACGTCGTCCCGCCGTGCACCGTCACGGCGGACGAGGTGGCCCAGGCACTGGCGACGTACGACGAAGTACTCACCCTGCTGGACAAGGAAATCTCGCAATGACCACCCCCACCGACCTGCCCGTCCTCGACCACTGGATCGCCGGTGTCGCCG
Organism: Nocardioides stalactiti; assembly: GCF_014180715.1. Lineage (GTDB taxonomy): Bacteria > Actinomycetota > Actinomycetes > Propionibacteriales > Nocardioidaceae > Nocardioides > Nocardioides stalactiti. The sequence continues at coordinate 47,357 of NZ_JACEFC010000007.1, forward strand.
ACCCCGGAGAGCTCGGCGCCGCCGGCCGCACCGGCCCCGTCTACGACCCCGCCCTCGGGGAGGTGTCCAAGCACGTCCGGTTCGCGAGCGCCGGCGACGTCGACCGAGCGGTCGCGGTCGCCAAGGCGGCGTTCGCCGACTGGGGTGAGTCGTCGATCGCCAAGCGGCAGCAGGTGCTCTTCGGCTTCCGTGAGCTGCTCAACCAGCGCAAGGGCGAGCTGGCGGCGATCCTCACCTCCGAGCACGGCAAGGTGCTCTCGGACGCGGCCGGCGAGGTCGCCCGCGGGCTGGAGGTCGTCGAGTTCGCGTGCGGCATGCCGCACCTGGCCAAGGGCGCCTTCTCGCAGAACGTCTCCACCGACGTGGACGTCTACTCCATCAAGGAGCCGCTCGGCGTCGTCGGCATCATCAGCCCGTTCAACTTCCCGGCGATGGTCCCCATGTGGTTCTTCCCGATCGCCCTCGCGACCGGCAACACCGTCGTGCTGAAGCCGAGCGAGAAGGACCCGAGCGTCGCCAACTGGATCGCCGCGCTCCTCCAGGAGGCCGGGCTGCCCGACGGGGTCTTCAACGTCGTCCACGGCGACAAGGAGGCCGTCGACGCCCTGCTCGTCCACCCGGACGTCGCGTCGATCTCCTTCGTCGGCTCGACGCCGATCGCGCAGTACATCTACGAGACCGCGTCCGCCCACGGCAAGCGGGTGCAGGCGCTCGGCGGCGCCAAGAACCACATGCTGGTGCTGCCCGACGCCGATCTCGACCTGGTCGCCGACTCGGCCGTCAATGCCGGCTTCGGCTCGGCCGGCGAGCGGTGCATGGCGATCTCGGTGGTGCTCGCCGTGGAGCCGGTGGCCGACGACCTGATCGCCAAGATCCGCGACCGGATGGGCAAGCTCGTCATCGGCGACGGCCGCCGTTCCTGCGACATGGGGCCGCTCATCACCCGCGAGCACCGCGACAAGGTTGCGGGCTACCTCGACGTCGCGGCCGCCGACGGCGCGAGCGTCGTGGTCGACGGCCGCGAGGTGGACATCGACGGCGCGGCCGACGGGTTCTGGCTGGGACCGACCCTCATCGACCAGGTGCCGACCACCTCCGCTGTCTATCGCGACGAGATCTTCGGACCGGTGCTCTCGGTGGTCCGGGTGGCGTCGTACGCCGAGGGGGTCGAGCTCATCAACGCGGGCCCCTACGGCAACGGGACGGCCATCTTCACCAACGACGGCGGTGCCGCCCGGCGCTTCCAGCGCGAGGTGGAGGTCGGCATGGTCGGGATCAACGTTCCGATCCCGGTGCCGGTGGCCTACCACTCCTTCGGTGGCTACAAGGCGTCGATCTTCGGCGACGCCAAGGCCTACGGTCCCCAGGGCGTGGAGTTCTTCACCCGCGAGAAGGCGATCACCAGCCGGTGGCTCGACCCCTCGCACGGGGGCATCAACCTCGGGTTCCCGCAGAACTCCTGAGCAAAATCTGGCGAGTCCGGCCCCGTCGGCGGGGACGAGTACTACGTTGCGAGACGTGGCTCTCCTCTCCCTCCGCCGGCGGGTGCCGGCCCTCCTCGGCGTCGCGACGCTGAGCACCACCGCCCTGCTCGTGTCGACGGCCGGCCCTGCTGCCGCAGCCCCGGTCGAAGGCACCGTCCACTCGAACTCCTACGCCGAGTTCGGCAACGACTGCGACATCACCAACGGCGCGGAGAGCCAGACCACGGCGTACCGCAGCGGCCAGGGAGAGCGCACCGCCTACGCGCACGGTGAGTTCCTCGGGGAGATGGACGACGGCAGCCACGTCCGGGGTGCCCTGGGCGAGAGCGAGACCACGACGACCGCGGTGGCCACCGCGCGCAACCGGGCGTTCAAGAAGGTCGAGGTCGAGGTGTCCCACGTCGTGGTCCTCACCAACGACAGCGCGCTCGACTGCGGCATGGAGGTCCACGCTCTCAGCGAGAGCGACGGGATGCTGCGCGTGCGTCAGCCGGGACGGATCCGGATCAAGTGGAGCGGCACGGGCGGCGACGTCAGCTCGATCGCACTGCGCGCCCCCTCCGGCCGGATGCTCATCAGTCGCGACCCGTCCACGGTCAACGGCACGGCCACCGTCAACGTGCGGACGGGACTCTTCACCTGGTCCAGCCAGCTGCGGACCAGCCTCAGCGAGTCGGCGGTGCCGCTCGACGACTCGACCATCCTGCTGAACACCTTCAAGGTCGAGGTGACCTACCTGCCGCCCGCCTGACCCGGTCACTGACCGAGCCAGGAGCGTCGAGGGAGCTCAGATCAGCCGCTTGAGCAGCGGGAGCGGCGCGTGCTTCATGACCGGGGCCAGGGCGGCCCAGGGGAGAGGCGGCACACAGGCGTCGCCGACCTCCTTCTCGATGGCGGCGACCATCGCCCGCACGCCCTTCTCGGTCGACGCCATCAGCGGGGCCTCCCCGGCGACGTTGTCGTTCATCTCCGAGGCGATGTAGCCCGGGTAGAGGACGGTCACCTTGATCTTCTTCTGCAGCTTGGTCCCGTAGAGCTCGGTCCGCAGTCCCTCCGCGAGGTGGGCGACGCCGGCCTTGGTGGCGGCGTACGTCGTCAGTGCCTTGGGCAGCCCGCGCATCGCCGACATCGAGGAGACCATCACCAGGTGCCCGGACTCCTGGGCCCGGAACACCTCCATCGCCGCCTCGGTCTGGGCGAGGGCGCCGATGAAGTTGGTCATCGCGGTCTCGAGGTTGGCGTCGAAGCGGCCGGTGCCGAGCGGGGCGCCCTTGCCGAGCCCGGCGTTGACGACGACACGGTCGAGGTGGCCGAGCTCCTCCTTGAAGGATCGGAACGTCGTGAACACGGCGTCGGAGTCGGTGACGTCCAGCGAGCGGAGCGCGATGCGCGGCTGCTCGTGGCCGTGGTCGGCGTGCTCGGCGAGGATCTCCGCGCGCAGGTCCTCGAGCCGGTCGGTACGACGCGCGCACAGCGCCAGGTCGTAACCGTGCTCAGCGAACTGTCGTGCCATCTCGGCGCCGAGGCCGCTCGACGCACCGGTGATGAGGATCGTCTGGGGCATGGCGGCGAGTGTGGCAGAACCGCGAACGCGCGATGGTTGACCAGACTGGTCTGGTCGACCTGGTCAGTCCGTCGTACGCTCGAGCCATGAGCGTCACGGTGAACGTCCAGGAGGCCAAGACCCGGCTCTCGGAGCTGCTCAAGCTCGTCGAGGGCGGGGAGCAGGTCGTGATTGCTCGCGCTGGCAAGCCGATCGCCGAGCTGCGGCCCGTGACCCAGATCGACTACGTCGTGGGGGGGTTCGACGTGGTGGTCGGGGATGCCTTCTTCGAGCCGCTCCCGGAGGAGGAGCTGGTGGCCTGGGAAGGCGCGGGACCGGCGTGACGGTGCTGCTTCTCGACACTCACGTCCTGCTGTGGTGGGCAGCCGACGACCCGAGGCTCGGGGCCCGTCAGCGTAGCGCGATCGCCGACGCAGAGCGCCGCTACGTCGGCGCCGCCTCGGCCTACGAGATCGCGTTGAAGGTCCGACTCGGTCGACTGCCCGGCGGTCGTGGTGTCCTCGACGGCTGGCCGCGTCTGATGCGTGGTCTGCGTGCGACGGAGCTGTCGCTCTCGGTGGCCCACATGGCACGTGCCGGAGGACTGGACTGGGAGCACCGCGACCCCTTCGATCGGATGCTCGTCGCCCAAGCACAGCTCGAAGGTGCGGTGCTGCTGACCGATGACGCTCGCATCCGGCACTTCGAAGACGTGCGGTCGACCTGGTGAGACGAATTAACAGTCAGGCTTGACTGTTTGTTTCTGGCGGGTCATCCTGACGGCGTGACCTCGCAGACGACCCCCCGCGTTCCGCAGGAGGAGCGCACCCGGGCGATGCGGGCGCGGCTGCTGGAGGCGACCGTCGAGCTGTTGGTCGAGAAGGGCTTCAGCGGTACGACGACCACGCTGGTCTCCGAGCGGGCCGGGGTCAGCCGAGGCGCGCAGCTGCACCACTTCCCGACCAAGAACGACCTCGTCGTGGCTGCCGTCGCCCACCTCACCGAGCGGCGCGGGGAGGAGCTCGCCGAGCGGGCCGCGCGTCTCCCGTCCGGCGCCCAGCGCACTCCGGCGGTCATCCAGATGCTCGGCGACCACTTCGCCGGGCCGGTCTTCACCGCCGCGCTCGAGCTGTGGGTCGCGGCGCGCACCGACACCGCGCTGCTCGAGGCGGTGGGTCCGCTCGAGCGGCTGGTCGGCCGCGAGACCCACCAGATGACCGTGCAGCTGCTCGGCGCCGACGAGTCGCAGCCCGGCGTCCGCGAGCTGATCCAGGCCACCCTCGACCTCGTGCGCGGCCTCGGCCTCGCCAGCACGCTCGGCGACGACACCCGTCGGCGCCGCCGGATCCTCGACCAGTGGGCGCACACCCTCGACGCCGCCCTGAACGGAGAGCACGACTCATGAGTGTCTTCGACGACGTCTATGCCGACCTCACCGCCGAGGGCGACCAGCTGCGCGCGGTGGTCGCCGCTCTCGACGACGCGGCATGGGCGACGGTGACCCCGGCCGAGGGCTGGACGATCGCCACCACGATCGCCCACCTGCTCTGGACCGACGAGGTCGCCGCGCTGGCCGCGGTCGCGCACACGCCCGAGGGCAAGGAGGCGTGGGACGAGGTGGTCCTCAAGGCGATCGCCGACCCGACCGGGTTCGTCGACGCGAGCGCGTTCGAGGTCGCCGAGTCCGCACCGGCCGAGCTGCTCGCTCGCTGGGACGCCGGTCGCGCCGCCCTCGGCGCCGCTCTCGCCGGCGTCGAGGACGGCCAGAAGATGCCGTGGTTCGGCCCGCCGATGTCGCCGACGTCGATGGCGACCGCCCGGTTCATGGAGACCTGGGCCCACGCGCTCGACGTGTACGACGCCCTCGGCGGCGACCGCCCCGAGCCCACCGACCGGATCAAGCAGGTCGCCCACCTCGGCGTCCGGACCCGCAACTACTCCTTCTCCCAGAACGAGCTCGAACCGCCGGCCGAGGAGTTCCGCATCGAGCTGACCGCCCCGAGCGGTGGGCTCTGGGTCTGGGGGCCCGACGACGCGGCCCAGTCGGTGAAGGGATCGGCCTACGACTTCTGCCAGCTGGTCACCCAGCGGGTCCACCGCGACGACACCGACCTGGTCACCGTCGGTGACGAGGCCGAGCAGTGGCTGACCATCGCGCAGGCCTTCGCCGGTCCCGCCGGCGGCGGGCGCACCGCTGACGGAGCGACGGCATGACCGACGTCATCCGGATCGGCAACTGCTCGGGCTTCTACGGCGACCGCCTCTCGGCCTTCCGGGAGATGCTCGAGGGGGGCCCGCTCGACTACCTGACCGGCGACTACCTCGCCGAGCTCACCATGCTCATCCTCGGCAAGGACACCTTCAAGGACCCGAACCTGGGCTACGCCCGGACCTTCGTGAAGCAGGCCGAGGATGCCCTGGGCCTGGCTCTCGAGAAGGGCGTCCAGGTCGTCGTCAACGCCGGCGGGGTCAACCCCCGAGGCCTCGCCGACAAGCTGCGCGAGGTCACCACGGGCCTGGGCCTCGACGCCAAGATCGCCCACGTCGAGGGCGACGACATCCGCAGCCAGGTCGCCGAGCTCGGCCTCGTCCACGAGACCTACGGCAACCCGCTCACCGCCAACGCCTACCTCGGCGGCTTCGGCATCGCCGCGGCGCTCACCCAGGGCGCGGACCTCGTCGTCACCGGCCGGGTCACCGACGCATCGGTCGTCGTCGGCCCGGCGGTCGCGCACTTCGGCTGGACTCCCGAGTCGTACGACGAGCTCGCCGGCGCCGTGGTCGCCGGACACATCATCGAGTGCGGCACCCAGGCGACGGGCGGCAACTTCAGCGGCTTCCTCGACCTCCCCCGTCGCGACCTCCCGCTGGGGTTCCCGATCGCCGAGCTCGGCAGCGACGGCTCGATGGTCATCACCAAGCACGAGGGCACCGGCGGGGCGGTCACGGTCGACACCGTCACCGCCCAGCTCGTCTACGAGATCCAGTCGACCCGCTACCTCAACCCCGACGTCACGGTCGACCTCACCTCGCTCCGCCTGGAGCAGGTCGGGCCCGAGGACGGGGACCGGGTCGCCGTCACGGGCGTGAAGGGCAGCCCGCCGCCGGAGAGGCTCAAGGCGTGCCTCAACTACTTCGCGGGCTTCCGCAACTCCGCCGAGTTCGTCGTCACGGGTCTCGAGGCCGACGCCAAGGTTGCGTGGATCAAGGCGCAGGTCGAGCGGGCGCTCGGACCGGAGGGCGCCGGCCGGCCGGCGAAGGTCGAGTGGTCGGGCGTGCGGGCCGTCCAGCCCGACGCCGACACCGAGGAGGGCGCCTCGATGCTGCTCCGGGTGACGGCGTTCGACGCCGACAACGCCAAGGTGAGCAAGGGGCTCACCGCCCCGATCATCGAGCTCGCGCTGGCGTCGTACCCGGGGTTCAGCGTGACCCGGATGCCCGGGCCCGGCACGGCCTACGGCGTCTACAGCCCCGCCTACGTCCCGCGCAGCACCGTCGAGCACACGGTCGTCCACCACGACGGCACGCGCGAGGTGATCGCCGACCCCAAGACCGCCGACGTGCCGATCGACCTCGCCGAGGGCCAGCGGCCCTCGCCCTACCCGGCCCCGCAGGACAAGCTCACCCGACGGATCCCGCTGGGCACCTTCGTCCACGGACGGTCCGGTGACAAGGGCGGCGACGCCAACATCGGCCTCTGGGTGAAGAACGACGGCCATCCCAAGTACGCCGAGCGCGTGACCTGGCTGACCAAGTACATGTCGCGCCGACGGGTCCGTGAGCTCATCCCCGAGGCCGCCGACCTCGAGGTCGAGGTCTACGTCCTGCCCAACCTCGGCGGCATCAACATCCTCATCCACGGCCTGCTCGACGAGGGCGTGGCCGCCACCGCCCGGTTCGACCCGCAGGCCAAGGGCCTCGCGGAGTGGATCCGCTCCCGCCTCGTCAACATCGAAGGGAATGTCCTATGAACCACCCCACGAAGTTCTTCTCCCCCGCTGCGCTCCTCCGAACGACTTCGCGGGGGCCCCGGTGACGACGTTCAACCACGGCTTCACCGAGGAGCAGGTCGCGCTCAAGGCCTCGGCCCTGGAGTTCACCAAGCGCGAGGTGACGCCCTTCCTCGACCAGTGGGAGAAGGACGGCGAGATCCCGCGCGAGTTCCAGAAGAAGCTCGCGCACGGCGGCTTCCTCGGTGTGGGGGTCCCCGAGGAGGTCGGCGGCGACGGCGGCACCCTCATCGACGCCTGCGCGATGCAGGAGGGGTTCATGGAGGGAGGCTGGTCCGGCGGCCTGATGGCCTCGGCCTTCACCCACGGAATCGCGATCCCGCACATCATCCAGAACGGCTCCGCCGAGCTCATCGACACCTACGTGCGCCCGGTGCTCACCGGCGACATGATCGGCTCGCTCGGCATCACCGAGCCCGGCACCGGTTCGGACGTCGCGGGGCTCACGACCCGCGCGGTCCGCGACGGCGACCACTACGTCATCAACGGGGCCAAGACGTTCATCACCTCCTCGGTGCGCGGAGACTTCGTCGTCACCGCGGTCCGGACGGCCGACACCGGCGCCCACGGGTTGTCGATGATCGTCGTGCCGAAGGGGACGCCCGGGTTCACCGTGTCGCGCAAGCTCGACAAGATGGGTTGGCTCGCCTCCGACACCGGCGAGCTCTCCTACGTCGACGTCCGCGTGCCGGTCGCCAACCTCGTCGGCCAGGAGAACCACGGCTTCTACTACATCGCCCAGAACTTCGTCTCGGAGCGGATCTGGCTCGCGCTCCTCGGCTACGGCCACGCGTTGCGCTGCCTCAACCTGAGCGTGCAGTACTGCCGCGACCGCGAGACGTTCGGCAAGCCGCTGCTGGCCAACCAGGTGGTGCGCGCGAAGCTGACCGAGATGCACCGCCAGGTCGCGGTCGCTCGCAGCTACACCCTCGAGGTGGCGAAGCGGTACGACGCCGGGGAGGACGTCATCGCCGAGGCCTGCCTGGCGAAGCAGACCGCCGTGGACACCGCCGTGTGGGTGGCCGACCAGGCCGTCCAGCTCCACGGAGGGATGGGCTACATGCGCGAGTCCGAGGTCGAGCGGCACTACCGCGACGTCCGGCTGCTGCCGATCGGTGGTGGTGCGACCGAGGTCCTCACCGACCTCGCCGCCCGACTGCTGGGGTACGCCTCGTGAGCGGGCTGACGCGCGAGGTGACGATGTCGATCGCCGCCCCGCCCGAGAAGGTCTGGGACCTGGTGAGCGACGTCACCCGGATCGGCGAGTTCTCGCCGGAGACGTTCGAGGCGCAGTGGACCCACGGCGCGACCGGGCCTGCGGTCGGCGCCCGGTTCAAGGGCCACGTGAAGCGCAACGGCGTCGGTCCGACGTACTGGTCGCCGTGCACGGTGACCAAGTGCGTGGAGCCGGGGTCCGACGGTTCGGGGGTGTTCGAGTTCGCCGTCGGTCTCGACGGCAGCGCCTGGACCAACTGGGGCTACCAGCTCACGCCCGAGGGCGAGGGGACCCGCGTGACGGAGTACTTCCGGCTCGAGCCGAAGTGGTTCCTCCGCGGCTACTGGATGGTGCTGGGGACGCTGCGCGGCCGTACCAACGAGCGCGGCATGCGCACCACCCTCACCCGGATGAAGGAGGTGCTGGAGGGATGACCACCGACACCCTCGAGACGGCCGAGCCCGGCGAGGCGCCCGGCGAGGTGACCCGTCGCGACGCGATGCTCGCCAAGATCGACGCGCTCCACGCCGAGCAGGCCAAGGCCGTCGAGGCCGGCGGCAAGTACATCGCACGCCACAAGGAGCGCGGCAAGCTCACCGCGCGCGAGCGCATCGAGCTGCTCGTCGACGAGGGCTCGGCGTTCCTCGAGCTGATGCCGCTCGCCGGCTGGGGGAGCGACTTCGCGGTCGGCGCCAGCATGGTCACCGGCATCGGCGTCGTGGAGGGCGTCGAGTGCATGATCGTCGCCAACGACCCGACGGTGAAGGGCGGCGCCCTCAACCCCTGGTCGCTGCGCAAGTCCTTCCGCGCGGCCGAGATCGCCGAGCGCAACTTCATCCCGACGATCAACCTCACCGAGTCCGGCGGCGCCGACCTCCCGACGCAGAAGGAGATCTTCATCCCCGGAGGCCGTGGGTTCCGCGACCTCACCCGGGCGTCGGCGCGCAAGCAGCCGACGATCTCCGTCGTCTTCGGCAACTCCACCGCGGGCGGCGCCTACGTCCCCGGCATGAGCGACTACGTGATCATGGTCAAGGAGCGGGCGAAGGTGTTCCTGGCCGGCCCGCCGCTGGTCAAGATGGCCACCGGCGAGGAGACCGACGACGAGTCGCTCGGCGGTGCGGAGATGCACTCGCGGACCTCGGGCCTGTCCGACTTCCTGGCCGTCGACGAGCTCGACGCGATCCGGCAGGCCCGCCGGGTGGTCGCCCGGCTCAACTGGCGCAAGAAGGGTGACACCGACCGGGTCACCGACTACGCGGAGCCCGACCTCGACCCCGACGAGCTGCTCGACCTCATCCCCACCGACCTCAAGGAGCCGTTCGACCCGCGCGACGCGATCCTGCGCATCGTCGACGGCACCAGCGCCGGCAACGGGATGCCGTTCGACGAGTTCAAGCCGCTCTACGGATCGGCGCTCTGCGTGGGCTGGGCCCGCCTGCACGGCCGTGAGATCGGGATCCTCGCCAACGCGCGCGGCGTGCTGATGAGCGAGGAGGCCCAGAAGGCCGCGCAGTTCATCCAGCTCGCGAACCAGAAGGACACGCCGCTGCTCTTCCTGCACAACACCACCGGCTACATGGTCGGCAAGGAGTACGAGCAGAACGGCATCATCAAGCACGGCGCGATGATGATCAACGCGGTCTCCAACTCGAAGGTGCCGCACCTGACGGTGATCATGGGCGCGTCGTACGGCGCCGGGAACTACGGCATGAACGGCCGCGCCTACGACCCGCGCTTCCTCTTCACCTGGCCCTCGGCCAAGTCGTCGGTCATGGGTCCCGCCCAGCTCGCGGGGGTGCTCGAGATCGTCGCCCGTGAGTCCGCGGAGAAGAAGGGCGAGGTCTTCGACGCCGCCGGCTTCCAGGGCATCAAGGACATGGTCGAGGCGCAGATCGAGGAGCAGTCGCTGCCCTACGTGCTGTCCGGGATGGTCTACGACGACGGGGTCATCGACCCGCGCGACACCCGGACCGTGCTCGGCATCTGCCTGTCCGTCATCGACAACCAGCCCATCGAGGGCCAGATGAACTTCGGGGTGTTTCGTCTATGACCATCACTCGACTGCTCGTCGCCAACCGTGGCGAGATCGCGCGGCGGGTCTTCCGGACCTGTCGTGACCTCGGCATCGAGACCGTCGCCGTCCACTCCGACGCCGATGCGGGGATGCCGTTCGTGCGCGACGCGGACGCCGCCGTACGGCTCCCGGGCAACGCGCCGGCCGAGACCTACCTGCGGGGCGACCTCGTGATCGCGGCCGCCCGGGCCGCCGGTGCCGACGCGATCCATCCCGGCTACGGCTTCCTGTCGGAGAACGCCGCGTTCGCACAGCAGGTGATCGACGCCGGCCTGACGTGGGTCGGCCCTGCGCCCGACTCGATCGAGCGGATGGGCTCCAAGATCGAGTCAAAGAAGCTCATGGAGGCGGCTGGCGTCCCGGTCCTCGGTGAGCTCACCGCCGACACCGCGACCGTCGAGGACCTCCCGGTGCTGGTGAAGGCCAGCGCGGGGGGTGGCGGCCGCGGCATGCGGGTCGTCCGCGAGCTCGACAGGCTCGCGGGCGAGATCGCGACCGCGCAGGCCGAGGCGGCGTCGGCGTTCGGCGACGGCACCGTCTTCGTCGAGCCCTACATCCAGAGCGGGCGCCACGTCGAGGTCCAGGTCCTCGGCACCGCGGACGGCACGATCGTCCTCGGTGAGCGCGACTGCTCGGTGCAGCGCCGTCACCAGAAGGTGATCGAGGAGGCGCCCGCCCCGGGCCTGCCCGACGCCACGCGCAAGTCGCTGCACGAGGCGGCCAAGGCGGCCGCCGAGGCGATCGACTACCGCGGCGCCGGCACCGTCGAGTTCCTGTACGACGTCGCCAAGGACCGGTTCTACTTCCTGGAGATGAACACCCGGCTGCAGGTCGAGCACCCGGTCACCGAGGCCGTCTTCGGCGTCGACCTGGTCGCGCTCCAGATCGCCGTCGCCGAGGGCCGCTCCCTCGCGGACCTCGAGGTGGGATCGCCGACCGGGCACGCGATCGAGGTGCGGCTCTACGCCGAGGATCCGGCGGCCGGCTACCAGCCCCAGTCCGGGACCATCACCCGGTTCGAGATCCCGGGAGTCGTCAGCGAGTTCATCACGACGGGTCAGGGCATCCGCCTCGACTCGGGCGTCGGTGCCGGTGACGCGATCGGCACCTTCTACGACGCGATGATCGCCAAGGTGATCGTCTGGGCGCCGTCGCGCGACCAGGCGCTGCGCCAGCTCGCCGGGACGCTCGCCCGAGCGGAGGTCCACGGCCTGCGCACCAACCGTGACCTCTTGGTCAACCTGCTCCGCGACCCCGTGGTCGTCGACGCGACGATGGACACCACCTGGCTCGACGGCTCGGACCTCACCGTCCTCGGCGCGGCTCCCGGTGGTGCGGCCGCCGCCCCGCTGTCGGGCTTCGCCGCCGCGATCGCCCTGGCCGAACGGGCTCGGCTCGCGGCCGCGGTGCAGACCCGGATCCCGACAGGGTTCCGCAACGTGGTGTCCCAGCCGCAGGAGACGGTCTTCCTCGTCGGCGACGGCGAGGAGCTCGCTGTCCACTGGTACGGCGGGCGGGACCTCACCTCCGCCGACCTCGACGACGTCACCGTCATCGGCGCGGGGCCGGACGAGGTCGTGCTGGAGGTCGCCGGCGTGCGCCGTACCTTCAACGTCCACGTCACCGGGGACGCCGGGCAGGAGTCGGTCGACGTCGAGTCGCCGCTCGGCCACGTCTCGCTGCGCCGCAAGCCGCGGTTCGTCGACCCGTCGACGCAGGTCGCCGAGGGGTCACTGCTGGCACCGATGCCGGGCAGCGTCGTCGCCGTGCACGCCCAGGTCGGCGACGTCGTCGCCGAGGGGCAGGCCCTGCTGGTCATGGAGGCCATGAAGATGCAGCACACCATCGCCGCGCCGTACTCCGGCACGGTCACCGAGCTCGCGGCCAGCACCGGCCAGCAGGTGGAGGCGGGCACCGTGCTCGCCGTCGTCACCCCCGACTCCGACAACGAAGAGGACTGATCCATGACCATCAACTTCACCGAGCCGGAGGAGCGCGTCGCGCTGCGCGAGGCGGTCAAGAAGCTCGCCAGCAAGTACGGGCGTGAGTTCGTCGAGAAGCAGACCCGCGAGGGCGGGAAGATGACCGAGATGTGGCTCGAGATGGGCCAGAACGGCTTCCTCGGCGTCAACATCCCGGAGGAGCACGGCGGCGGTGGCGGCGGCATGGCCGACCTCGCCGCGGTGCTGGAGGAGAGCGCCGCGGCCGGCGCGCCGCTGCTCATGATGGTGGTCTCACCGGCGATCTGCGGGTCGATCATCAGCCGCTGCGGCACCGAGGACCAGAAGAAGCGGTGGCTCCCGGGGATCGCCGACGGCACCCTGCTGATGGCCTTCGGCATCACCGAGGCCGACGCCGGTTCCAACTCCCACAACATCACCACCACCGCGACGCGCGACGGTGACACCTGGGTGCTCAAGGGCCAGAAGACCTTCATCTCCGGCGTGGACGAGGCCCAGTCGGTGCTGATCGTGTCCCGCACCGAGGACGCCAAGACCGGCAAGCTCAAGCCTGCGCTGTTCGTCGTGCCGACCGACGCCGAGGGCTTCACCAAGCAGCCGATCCCGATGGCCTGGCAGGCGCCGGAGAAGCAGTTCACGCTGTTCCTCGACGACGTGCGACTGCCCGCCGACGCACTCGTCGGTGACGAGGACGCCGGCCTGTGGCAGCTCTTCGCGGGCCTGAACCCCGAGCGCATCATGGGCGCCGCGATGTCGTGCGGTGCGGCGCGGTACGCGATCGACCGGGCCGTCGAGTACGCCAAGACCCGCAGCGTCTGGAAGGACCAGCCGATCGGCGCCCACCAAGGCATCCAGCACCCGATCGCCAAGGTCAAGATCGAGCTCGAGCAGGCCCGCCTGCTGTGGCAGAAGGCGGCCGCCCTCTACGACGCGGGCGACGACTTCACCGCGGGCGAGTACGCCAACATGGCCAAGTACGCCGGCGGCGAGGTGTCCTGCAACGCCGCCGACGTCGCCGTCCACACCCACGGTGGCAACGGACTCACCGTCGAGTACGGACTCGGCAACCTGCTGGTCGCCTCCCGCCTGGGCCGGATCGCCCCCGTCAGCCGGGAGATGATCCTCAACTTCGTCGCGATGCACACCCTGGGCCTCCCGAAGTCCTACTGACCCACGAACTTGCACGGTTTGGTCGCCGAACTTGCAGGGTTTGGTCGCCGAACTTGCAGGGTTTGGTCGCCGAACTTGCAGGGGTTTGGTCGCCGAACTTGCAGGGTTTGGTCGACCGACCGGGGCAGGTCAATGCGAACTTCGCGGGTTCGGCGACCGAACTTCGCGGGTTCGGCGACCGAAGTGTGCGGGTTCGTCGACCGAAGTGTGCGGGTTCGTCAGGCGACGGGGCGGGCCCGGCGCAGGCGCTCGGGGAGGACGAAGCCGGTCTCGTAGGCGGTGACGACGAGCTGGACGCGGTCACGCGCGTCCAGCTTGTCGAGCAGCCGGGCGACGTGGGACTTCACGGTCGGCAGCGAGATGAACAGCTCGGCGCCGATCTCGGCGTTGGACAGGCCGCGCGCGACCAGGCGGAGGACCTCGGCCTCGCGGCGAGAGATCTGGTCGGCCCAGGCGGGCCGCACCGGGGCGACCGACGCCGGGGCCGGGTGGCCGGCCGCGCCCTGAGGGAGCGGCACCGAGCGAAGCTGGACCGGACGACCCGGCGGCAGCGCGCGCGGCGCGCCGAGGGGACGACGCGGGGCGGAGGTCGGCGGCTCGAGCCGGGTCCTGCGCGTGGAGGCCATGGTGGTCATCAGGGGGTCTCTCTCTCGGGTTCTTGAGCCGGGAAGTTCGGCTCGAGGAGGATCGTGCCGACCGCTGCTCAAATTCCACTCAATTTTTTTCTTTACTGATGCAGACTCCGGGGGTGACGAGTGGCGCGGGCCCCGGCCGGGGCGACGGATCGGGCCTCCGGATCGACGTTCTCGGGCCGTTCGAGGTCACCGTCGACGGGGCCCCGGTCGACCTCGGCCCGCGCAAGCAGAAGGCCGTCCTCGCGATCCTCGCGGCCCTCGCGCCCGCCGTCGTACCGGTCGAGCGGCTCGTCGAGGAGGTCTGGGGGGACGGCGGTCCGGCCAACCCCCTGCGCAGCCTCCAGGTCTATGTCTCCTCACTCCGCTCCGCGCTCGGGGAGTACGGCGACCGCCTGGTCACCGAGGGTCGCGCCTACCGCCTCGACGTCGGTCCCGACGCGATCGACGCCGCGGAGTTCAGCCGCCTCGTCACCGCCGCGAGCGCTGAGCCGGCACCGGAGCGGGCCGCCCAGCTCGCCGACCAGGCGTTGGCGCTCTGGCGCGGCGATGCCTGGCAGGACCAGCGTGACCTGCCGCTCGTCGGTCCGGTCGTCGTCGCTCTCGAGGCGGAGCGGTTGGCCGCCCTCGGGGTGCGCGCCCGGGCGCTCCTGGCCCTCGGACGACACCGGGAGCTCGTACCGTGGCTGGAGCCGCTGGTCGAGCAGCACCCCCTCAACGAGGAGCTCCGCGGACACCTGATGCTCGCGCTGCACCGCAGCGACCGGCAGGCCGACGCGCTGGCGACCTTCGCCGCGGGCCGCGAGCTCAAGGCGGACGAGACCGGGCTCGACCCCGGCGAGGACCTCCAGCAGCTGCAGGCTGCGATCCTCGCCGACGACGTCGCCCTCCGCATCGAGGACGTCGAGCTGCGAGGACGGCGGCACCTGCCGGCTCCGGTGACCTCGCTCATCGGACGCGAGCCCGAGATCGCCGCGGTGACGGCGCTGTTGCGGGAGCCTGACGGGCGGCTGGTCACCATCGTCGGCCCGGGCGGCATCGGGAAGACCCGGTTGGCGATCGCGGCCGGTCACGGCCTGGCCGCCGACCACCCGGACGGGGTGTGGTTCGTGGCCCTGGACTCCCTGCGCGACCACCGGCTCGTGGCGGGTGCGATCGCCGACGTGCTCGAGGTCGAGGTCGCCGGCAGCGACCTCAGCTCGGCTCTTGCGGCCCATCTCCGGGACCGCCGGCTGCTGCTGGTCCTCGACAACTTCGAGCAGGTGGAGGACGCAGCCACCGTGGTCTCCGACCTGCTCGCCGCGGCGCCGGGGCTCCGGGTGCTGGTGACCAGTCGGGTGCGGCTGCGGTTGTACGGCGAACGGGTGGTGCGCCTGGAGCCGTTGGCCCCGGCGGACGCCGTGCCTCTCTTCGTGGCGCGTGCCCGCGCCGTCGACGAGCGCTTCACCGCCTCGGAGGACGTGATCGAGGGCCTCTGCGTCCAGCTCGACGGCATCCCGCTCGCGATCGAGCTCGTGGCGGCGCGGGCCGACGAGCTCTCCGTCGAGGTGCTCCAGAAGCAGCTGGCCAACCGGCAGGTGCTCGACCTTGCTGCCGACGGACCACGCGACCGCAGCTCGCGCCAGCAGACCCTGCGGGACGCGATCGCGTGGAGCGTGACCCTCCTCCCCGAACCGCTGGTGCGGGGTTTCGCGTGCCTGGGGGCGTTCGACGGCGGCTTCACCGTCGAGGCCGCCACGGCCGTCGCGGGCTTCACCGCCGACGACCTGACGACCTTGGCGCGGGCCAGCCTCGTCGTGGATGCCCGGGACGGCCGGTTCCGGATGCTCGAGGCCCTGCGGGAGTACGCCGCCGAGCTGCTCGGGGAGGAGGCCGACGCGGTGGCGGACCGGCACGCCGCCTGGTTCCGCGACCACCTGATCGGCACCGAGGGCAAGCAGGGCAGCGTCCACCAGTGGGTCCGGCTGATCGACCCCGATCGCGCCAACGTCCGTGCTGCCGCCGCGAGGCTGGCGGCGACCGCCGCTTCGGACACGCCGCCGGGCGCCCAGCTGCTGGCGGTCGCGGGTCCGTGGGGGCGTTACCTCTACCACGTCGCGCCCGGCAGCGAGGACGTCGAGTGGCTCACGCGGGCACTCGCTCTGGCGCCCGACGCCGACCCGTTCCTGCGGGGCCAGACGTCGTACGCACTGGCGATCTGCAAGGCGGAGCAGGGCGTGACCGCCGAGGCGATCGAGCACTGCAGGATCGCCTACGACCTCCTGCTCGCGTCGGGGGACCGGCTCTGGGCGGCGCGGGCGCTGAACTCCCTCGCCGGCATCGTCCACGACGACGGGGGCGTCGCGGAGGCGGCACCGCTGATGGACGAGAGCATCGCCCTGCGCCGTGGGCTCGACGGCCAGCTCTCCCTGGCCATCCCGCTGTCCAACCGGGCCCGCAACGCGATCCAGCTCGGTGACACCACGACGGCGCGTGCATGCCTGGGCGAGGTGCTGGAGATCGCCGCCGACGACCC
This sequence comes from Nocardioides stalactiti, assembly GCF_014180715.1. GTDB lineage: Bacteria > Actinomycetota > Actinomycetes > Propionibacteriales > Nocardioidaceae > Nocardioides > Nocardioides stalactiti. Next base: position 63,965 of record NZ_JACEFC010000007.1, read on the forward strand.
GCTCGAGGTCGCGGTCGCCCAGATGCTCCTCGCCGACGCGGCGCTGGTCGACGACGACCTGGTCGAGGCTACGGAGCGGCTCGCCAGCGCCAGCGCATCGCTGCTCGAGCTCGACCACCACGCGTTCCGGCTGATGGAGGCGTTGGAGACGTTCGCCGCCCTGGCCGTACGACGCGGCCGCGCGGCCCTCGCAGCGACCCTGCTGGCCGCCGCGGACCGGGCGTACGCCGACGAGGGGTCGGTGATGGTCCCCGCCGACCTCACGCTCCGGGAGACCCGCACGGGTGCGGCGATCGCCGCCCTCACGCCCGGCGCGCGTGAGGCTGCGCAAGCCCGTGGTGCCGCCCTCGACCTGGAGCCGGCGGTCCGGCTCGCGCGCGACGAGCTGCTCTGACTACGGCACGTTGGTGACGGTGTCGCCGCGGTCGAAGGTCGCCGTGTCGGTCTCCGAGCCGCCGTCGAGCGAGTCGCCGGAGGCTCCGTCCCGGCCGTTCAGGGTGTCGGTCCCGGAGCTGCCCCGGAGCGTGTCCGCGCCTGCGGAGCCGGTCAGCACGTCGGCGCCGTAGCCGCCGTTGAGGGTGTCGTTGCCGCCGCCCCCGATGAGCGTGTCGTTGGAGATCCAGCCGGAGAGGGCGTCGCCGGCCGTGCCGCCGGTGCCGCCGTCGCACCCGATCGCCGTGTCGCCCTCGCCCGATTCGCCGGAGGGTCCCAGGCCGCTCAGGACGAGCGCCACGGAGACGGTCCGCAGGCTGTAGCTGACCTGGTCGCTCCCGGGGCCACAGTCGAAGCGGTCGGCACCGTTGGCGGACGAACCCTCGAGGAAGACGTCGCCGCCGTCGCCGCCGTAGAGCAGGTCGTTGCCGGTCCCCCCGGCGAGGGAGTCGGCGCCGCCGCCACCGGTCAGCGCGTTGACGACGAAGTTGCCGGTGAGCGCGTCGTCGCCGGTCCCGCCGGTGATGTTCTCCACGGAGGACATCACGTTGTCCGCCTCCCCGGCGCCGCCGTCGTTGGCCGAGGAGTCGAGGGAGACGACGACCCGGGTGGTCCGGGCCGCATAGCTCACGGTGTCGTTGCCGAAGCCGCCGTCGACGACGTCTCCGGTGTCGGCGGCCGCGGACTGGGTCACGGTGTCGTTGCCGAGGCCGCCGAAGACCTTGTCGGTCCCGGCTCCGTCGGTGATGGCGTCGCTACCGTCGAAGCCGCAGATGGTGTCCTGCCCGCCGAGCCCGCTGATCGTGTCACTGCCACCGGCGCCGACGATGACGTCGTTGCCGGAGGTTCCGGTGAGGACGCCGCCACCGGCGAGCGTCGGTGTCTTGCCGTCGCAGGTGGGCGTGGCGATCAGCTCGATGGTGTCGCTCGCCGTGGCGGACACGGCACCTGCCTGGTTGCGGAAGCGGACACGGACGGTCTTGGTGCCGGTCCCCGACGGCACCGTGACGGTGCTGCTGGTGCTGTAGGGCTTCCACGCCTCGGTGTCGAGGGTCCCGTCGGTGGAGATCTGCATCTCCGCGACCGAGGTCAGCCCGCCGGTCGCGGAGAGGGTCAGGCCGACCGAGGTGTCGTACGTCGAGGGGTAGCCCTTGTCGATCGAGACGGTCGGGGACGTCGGCGCTGCCGTGTCGCGATAGATCGTGAAGGTGCCCGACCCGCTCTCGCGGAGCACCACCAGGCCGGTCTCGTCGGAGTCCGTCGAGGAGTAGGAGATGCTCTCGGCGCCGCCGGCGCCCGTCGAGGTGCTCGTCGCGACGGCGTTCTTCCTGCTCTGGGCCGCGTTGGCCGAGGACCCGTCGGAGTCGTGAGCCAGCAGCTCCACGTCGAGCCCCGACGACGGCACGATCCGGACGTAGTTCGTCTGTCCCCCGGTCACCGACACGTCCCAGAGTCGGAGCAGGTCGCCGGTGGTGAGGGAGCCGGTCGTGGTACCCGTCGGGAGCGACTTGCTCCCCAGGTAGGCCTCGATGTTGTAGACGAAGCTCCCGATGCCGTTCTGGGCGCGGGGGAAGAAGGATCCCGTCCGGTGGTTCCCGTCGACCAGGACGTAGTCGTTCACGCCGCCGCCGAGGTTGCTCGTCGTGATCAGGCCGGCGACGGTCATGGCCTGGTCCGAGTACAGCCTCAGGTCGTAGTCGTCGCTCTGCGTCGGCTGGATCGCGACGCCGCTCCAGTACGACGTCGTGAGGGACGTGGAGTAGTCGTGCGGGTTCGGGGCCCCGCCGGAGAGCCGCGGCCGCTGCAGCAGCGTGTCGGAGGCGAGCGGGTCGCGGTGGGTGTAGTTGATGGTGTTCTGGAACAGGGCAGCGCGAGCCAGGTAGCCGGTATCGCCCTCGCCGGGCCGGTCGATCGTGAAGAACTCCTTGAAGGTGTCGGACACCTCGACCAGGCTGGTCGTGTAGATCTCCTCGTCGATGGCCGAGGGCCCGCCCTCGCTGTAGCGGTCCCAGAAGAAGCTCTCGTCGCCGTCGGGCTCACTGTCCGACAGGTCGATGAGTGCCGCGGCGACGCGGCCCTCGACGGTGTCGCCGGTCGCGTGGCCGGCGTACGCGGGGTCGAAGAAGGGCCAGGTCGGCTCCTCGAGGTTCTCGAAGTTGCCCTCCGGCCACCGGAAGAACGGGTCGCCCAGGACCCGGGCGGGCACCCACTCCGCCCAGCCCTCGGTCCAGGCGCAGGTGGCCGAGGTTGCTCCCCAGATCTGGTGCGGGTTGCAGTTGGTGGTCGTCGGGAAGTCGTCGTCGTAGATCGCGTCCATCAGGGCGTGCGCACCCTCGTGGACCACGATGGCGCGGGCGTCCGGGTCGGCGGCCTCGAGGTGGATGTCGTCGGTGGTCAGGTTGTAGTACGTGCCGGCGTCGGCGGTGGCGGTCCAGTTGATGATCATCTGCCGGGTGTCGCCCGGGTCGTCGATGGCGTCGGGGTTGATGTCGGCCTGCCAGAGGAAGAGCAGGTTGAGGGTGTCGAACGCGTGGAACGCGCGGAACAGCACGGGGTTGCTCGACTTGAGGCCGGTGAAGTCGGCGGTACCGCCGCTGCTGGGCAACGGGACCGTCCACGAGCTGAGCTCGTAGGTCAGGTCGTCGACCGGGTCGGTCCGCACCCGCCAGGCGTCGTTCTCGGTGCGGGCGACGACGTACACCTCCTGACCACCGCCCTCGTCGGAGTCGACGCTCTCGAAGCAGAATTCGAAGGTGCCGTCGAGGTAGCTGACGCCGGCAGCGAGCAGCTCGTCGGGGCCGGAGTCCTCGTCCCAGACGTCGACGCTCAGGTTGCCGGCCGCCCACTCGTCGCCGTTCTGGTCGTCGTAGAGCCAGGTCCCCTCCGCGCACGATGCGTTGGGCGCCCGTCGAGACAGGCTGTGCGACTCCGCACGCGGCGCCAGGGCCGTCGAGCGCCCAGGTCGGCGCGCGGTGCGAACGTCAGGCGACGGCTCGACCCGCTGGGCCTTGACCCGGTGTCGCGGCTGGGTGCTGCCGAGGTAGGTGCCCACCTCGCCCCGGCCGTCGAAGGCATGCCCTGCCGTGTCCAGGCGTCCCTGGACGATCGAGTATCCCGCGCGGACTCCACGGACCCGGAAGCTGAAGCGCGTCGTGTCGCCGGCATCGGCGTCGAACGTCCGGGAGCGGGCGGCCAGCCGGCCGACGCCCGAGGCGCGGCTCCCCCGACGGGAGAAGCCGCCAGGATCGACGACCTCGAAGGCGTCGTTGGTGAGGACGGTGAGGGTGGCGTCCTCGAGGTCGACGACCGAGGTGACCGCCACCTGGACCGCGGTCGTGCGCCCCACGTCCGGTGTCGTCAGGTGGGTGACGACCACGGTGGTGCAGTGCGCGAACTCGTCGCGGCGGCCGTTGCCATGGGTCAGGTCGCAGGCGGGAGCAACCGGCGCGGCCGACGGTCCCCGGTCGCTCGGCGTGCGGGCACCGGCCTCCGCGGGGCCGGTGAGTGCGGGTGCGGTGATCAGCGCGGCGGCGAGGGTCAGGCCGGCGAGGGCCCGGGAACGGCGGGCGGTGGGAGCGGGCACGGCTTCTCCTGGTCCGAGAGGACCCGGTGCCGTTCCGGCCTCCCCCATGCGGCGGCCAGGGCCCGGGTCACTGCCTCGGACGCTAGACCGCGCGGCCGGGCGCGCACATCAACCAGGTGGATGAAATGCGCGCCCGGCGTGGAGCCACGGATCAGGGTCAGCTCGGGGCCGGGAGCGACCGGCTGATGATCTCCTTCATGATCTCCGAGGTGCCGGCGTAGATCTGGGAGACCCGGAGGTCGGCCCAGGCGCGGGCGATCGGGTACTCGTTCATGTAGCCGTAGCCGCCGTGCAGCTGCAGGCAGATGTCGGCGACCTTCTGGGCGCGCTCGGAGCACCAGAGCTTGGCCATCGCGACGGTCGGGATGTCGAGCTTGCCCTCGACGTGGAGACCGACGCACTCGTCGACGAACGACCGGGCGACGCGGGCCTCGGTGGCGACCTCGGCGAGCTTGAACTTGGTGTTCTGGAAGCCCCAGATCGGGCGGCCGAAGGCCGTGCGGTCGTGGACGTAGCGCAGCGTCTCGTCGAGCATCAGCTCCATCGCGGCGACGTTGGAGACCGCGACGATGAGCCGCTCCTGCGGGAGCTGTTGCATGAGCTGGATGAAGCCCTGGCCCTCCTCGGTGCCGAGCAGGTTGGCGACGGGGACGCGGACGTCCTCGAAGAAGAGCTCGGCGGTGTCCTGGCCCTTCATGCCGATCTTGTCGAGCACGCGCCCACGGGAGAAGCCGGGCGCCGAGGTCGGCACGATGATGAGCGAGATCCCGCTGGCAGCCTCCTCGGGGTTGGTCTTCGCGACCACGAGGACGACGTCGGCCTGCGCGCCGTTGGTGATGAACGTCTTGGACCCGTTGATGACGTACTCGTCACCCTGGCGGATCGCCTTGGTCTTGACGCTCTGGAGGTCCGAGCCGGTGCCCGGCTCGGTCATCGCGATGGCGCCGACGGCCTCGCCCGAGGCCATCTTGGGCAGCCACTCCAGCTTCTGCTCCTCGGTGCCGTACTCGAGGAGGTAGTGGGCCACGATGCCGCTGTGCAGCGAGGCGCCCCAGGAGCTGTCGCCGACGGCCGCCTGCTCCTCGATGATGACGGCCTCGTGCGCGAACGTCCCGCCGCCGCCGCCGTACTCCTCGGGGATCGAGATGCAGAGCAGGCCCATCTCGCCGGCCTTGTTCCAGAGCTGGCGGTCGACCTGCTTGTCGGCGATGAAGGTCTCGATGTTCGGCTTGATCTCCTTCTCGCAGAACGTGCGGGCGAGGTCGCGGAGGTCGTCGAGCTCCTGGTCCATCCAGGGCGATCGGCGTGCAGGCATCGGGGGAGGCTCCTTCGGGAAGGCGGTCCGTAGAGATAGGCGGTACAGGGTGTACCGAGAAGCAGGGTACAGGCTGTACCCGTTATCGTGAACCCCATGGTTGATGTCGCGAGGTGGGTCGACTCGACCGTGGCTCGACGGATCCGCAAGGTCGGCGACGACCCCGGTCGGCGCAGCGAGCTGGTGGCGGCTGCCACCGCCGCCATCGACGCCCACGGGCCCGGCGTCGGGATGGGCCAGATCGCCGAGAGCGCCGGGATCCCCCGCCCGCACGTCTACCGCTACGTCGAGAGCAAGAAGCAGCTCGACGTCGAGGTGGCCCGACTGGCCTCCGCGGACCTGCTCGAGCGGGTCCGTCCGCACCTGAGCCGGCGCGGGACGCCGTACGAGATCGTCCACGGGATCACCGCGGCGATCGTCGGCTGGGCCGGCGAGCACCCCAACCTCTATCGCTTCGTCGCCGCCCAGAAGCAGACCCGGTCGCTGCACCAGGCGCGGATGGGCCGCAGCCGCTTCCTCGACGCGCTCCTCGCAGCGATGGCGGCCTACCTACGGCCGACCGACATCGTGCCGAAAGCGCCCGACGGCGTGCTCGCGGGACTCATCGGGATGGTCGACGCGGTCGTCATCTGGTGGCTCGACCACCAGGACGAGCCGCAGGACCAGGTCGTCGACCGACTCACCCGGCAGGTGATCCTGGTGCTCACCGACGAGCTCGTCCAGCTCGGCATCGACCTGCCCGCCGACACGGTCTTCGACCCCGGAGCCTGACCACCCCGGTAGCGTTGAGGCGTGGGGGTCGCATCCGGCTTCGACCGAACTCAGCGCAGGGTCCCCGTCCTGGGGGTCCCGCTGGCGGTCGTCTACAAGTACTTCGACGACCAGGGCAACTACCTGGCCGCGGTGCTGACGTTCTATGCCTTCCTCGCGATCTTCCCGCTGCTGCTGCTCGGATCCTCGATCCTGGGCTTCGTTCTCCAGGGGTATCCCGACCTGGAGGAGGCCGCGCTCAACTCCGCGCTGGCCCAGTTCCCCATCATCGGTGACCAGCTCGGACGACCCGAGGGCCTCGAGGGATCGGTCGGGGCGATCGTCGTCGGTGCGCTCGGTGCCCTCTACGGTGCGATCGGCCTCGGCCTCGCCCTCCAGAACGTCCAGGCGACCGCGTGGGCCGTGCCGCGCAACAGCCGCACCCATCCCGTCCTCACCCGTCTCAACAGCGTGGTCCTGCTCGGCGTTGCCGGCACCGTCGTGCTCGGCCTCTCGATCTTCTCAGCGCTGGTGACCGGGACCGCGATGGTCGGCTCCCTGTCGGACCACTGGTGGTTCGCCTGGCTGGTCCGGCTGGTCACCATCACCCTGCTGGGCATCGTCATGACGGTGCTGCTGCGGATGGCCGCGGCCAAGGCGATCAACCACCACATCGCACGCGCCGCCCCGGGCGGCTTCACCATCGCCGTGCTGTGGCAGGTCCTCCAGCACTTCGCCGGCACGTACGTCACCCGGGTGCTCGACACCACCGACAACAACCGCATCAACACGACCTTCGGCCTGGTCCTCGGCCTGATGGTGCTGCTGTACGTCGGCTCGATCATCGGGGTGCTCGGCATCGAGGTGAACGTCGTGCTCGCCAAGAAGCTCTGGCCGCGCGCCCTGGCGACGCCGTTCACCGACAACGTCGACCTCACCGACGCGGACCGCAAGGCCTATGCCATGTATGCCCAGAGCCAGCGGCACAAGGGGTTCCAGACCGTCGCCGTCCGCTTCGACGGCCGCGACGGCGACAGCCACGAGATCGTCCTCGACCCGCGGACCGAGGAGATCATCAGGCAGCGGATCCCGGCCGCCCCGCCGCTCCCGGGTGAGCTGTCGGACGATCTC
>NZ_JACEFC010000070.1 GCF_014180715.1 Nocardioides stalactiti
GGTCGCCGCCGTCGAGGCGCTGGAGGCGGCCGACGTCGTCCTCGACGGCGAGGCGATCGCGCTCGACGCCGACGGTCGTCCGCGGCCGTTCCAGGAGACGGCGGCCCGCACGGCCTCCACGGTGGACCGCACGACCGCGGTGACGCCGTACTTCTTCGACCTCCTGCACCTCGACGGCCGCGACCTCGTCGACCTCCCGGCCGCGGAACGGTGGGCCGCCCTGGACGCACTGGTTCCGGAGGAGCACCGGGTGCCGCGCTGGCGCGGCACCGACCCCGCCGAGGCGCGCGCGTTCACCGACCGAGTGCTGGCCGACGGCCACGAGGGCGTCGTCGTCAAGGATGCCTCCGCGCCGTACGCCGCCGGCCGCCGTGGCGCCGCCTGGGTCAAGGTGAAGCCCGTCCACACCCTCGACCTGGTCGTCCTCGCCGTCGAGTGGGGCTCGGGCCGTCGCCACGGACTGCTCTCCAACATCCACCTCGGTGCCCGCGACCCGGCGGACCCCGACCGCTTCGTGATGCTGGGCAAGACGTTCAAGGGGATGACGGACGTGATGCTGGCGTGGCAGACCGAGCGGTTCCAGGCGCTCCGGACCGAGGAGACCGACGGGGTCGTGCGCGTGCGGCCAGAGCAGGTCGTCGAGATCGCCTTCGACGGCGTCCAGCGCTCCACCCGCTACCCCGGCGGCGTCGCCCTCCGGTTCGCCCGCGTCGTCCGCTACCGCGACGACAAGACGCCTGAGCAGGCCGACACCCTCGACACCGTCCTCGCGCACCTCGGCTGAGCGGTCGCGGCGTCGTCGGTGCCACATTCGTGCAACTCCGAGTTGCACATCGCGTACAGTTCGACCATGGCGAGCGGGTCACCCCAGGTCGACGGACGTCGCAAGGCTGCGGCAGCACGGCGCCGTGCGCGCAAGGAGCAGATCATCGCGGCCACCCGGGAGCTCTTCGACTCCCGCGGCGTGCGCGACGTGCAGATCGAGGAGATCGCCAGCTCGGTCGGGATCAACCGGGCGATCGTCTACCGACACTTCACCGGCAAGGAGGAGCTCTTCGCGCTCACCCTGGTCGGCTACCTCGACGAGCTCCACGACGCGATGCAGGCGGCGGTCGAGTCCTCCCCCGACGCCCGCGACCAGCTGAGCGCGGTGGTCGGCGCGTTCTTCGACTACGGCGTCGCCCACCCGGCGTTCGTCGACTGCGCGCTGGCGCTGATGGTCCGGCCCGGCGACGAGCTCCTCGACGACATCTCCGAGGGCGCCCTCTTCCGGCTCGGCCGCGGCATCACCTCGTGCATGACGATCCTGTCGCGGGTGCTGCGCGACGGCGTCGGGTCCGGCGAGTTCTCCTTCGGCGGCGACCCGGTCATCGTGGCCAACACGATGTACGCCTCGGGCCTCGGCGCGCTCCAGCTCGCGCGGCTCGGCATCCTGGTCACCGAGACCGCCCCCGGGCTGCCCACGGTCGCCGAGCTGTCGGCCGACCAGGTGCGCGACTACGTCGTGTCCTCGGCGCTGGCGCTGGTCTCTCCCCCGAGCTCGGTCCAGGCCTGACCTGACCTACGACGAAGGCCCGTCCGGATCACCGGACGGGCCTTCGTGTCGAGCTCGGCTCGATCAGGCTTCCATGATCGCGACGACGCCCTGGCCGCCGGCGGCGCAGACCGAGATCAGGGCGCGGCTGCCCTTGCCCTTCTCGGCGAGCAGCTTGGCGGTGTTGGCGACGATCCGGCCACCGGTCGCGGAGAACGGGTGACCCGCGGCGAGCGAGGAGCCCTTGACGTTGAGCTTGGCGCGGTCGATCGAGCCGAGCGGCGCGTCGAGGCCGAGGCGCTCCTTGCAGAACACCGGGCTCTCCCACGCGGCGAGGGTCGACAGGACCTGCGAGGCAAACGCCTCGTGGATCTCGTAGTAGTCGAAGTCCTGCAGCGTGAGGCCGTGGCGCGCGAGCATCCGCGGGACGGCGTAGGCCGGCGCCATGAGCAGGCCCTCGTGGCCGTTGACGAAGTCGACGGCCGCGACCTCGGAGTCGACGAAGTAGGCGAGCGGGGTGAGCCCGTGCGCCTCCGCCCACTCCTCGGACGCGAGCAGCACCGCGGAGGCGCCGTCGGTCAGCGGGGTCGAGTTGCCGGCGGTCATGGTGGCCGCCTCGCCCTTGCCGAACACCGGCTTGAGGGTGGAGAGCTTCTCGAACGAGGAGTCGGCGCGCAGGTTGTTGTCGCGCTCCAGACCGCGGAACGGCGTGATCAGGTCGTCCTGCCAGCCGGCGTCGTACGACGCGGCGAGGTTGTGGTGCGACGTCACGGCGAGCTCGTCCTGCGCCTCGCGGGTGATCTGCCACTCCAGCGCGGTCAGGGCCTGGTGGTCACCCATCGACAGGCGGGTGCGGGGCTCGCCGTTGGAGGGGATCGCCAGGCTGATGTCGCCCGGGCGGATCGTCGCGAGGATCGCCAGCCGGTCCTTGTTGGACTTCGCGCTGTTGAGCTGGATCAGCTTCTTGCGCAGCTTCTCACCGATCGCGATCGGGGCGTCCGACGTGGTGTCGACGCCGCCGCCGATGCCCGAGTCGAGCTGACCGAGCTTGATCTTGTTGGCGATGTAGTTGATCGCCTGGAGGCCGGTGCCGCAGGCCTGCTGCAGGTCGACCGCAGCAGTCTCCGGAGCGAGCTTGGTGCCGAGCACCGACTCGCGGACGAGGTTGAAGTCGCGGCTGTGCTTGAGCACGGCGCCACCGGCGACCTCACCGATGCGTTCACCCTCCAGCCCGAACCGCGACACCAGGCCGTCGAGAGCGGCCGTCAGCATCTCCTGGTTGGAGGCGGTGGCGTAGGCACCGTTAGAGCGGGCGAAGGGGATGCGGTTACCGCCGATGACAGCGGCCCGACGTACAGATTCAGCCATGTTTCCTATCCTCAACCTTCAGGCCCGTCCAGAGAACCGTTTGAGGGCCAGATCACGAAATGTGGACTCAGAGTTACACATCGGGTTACATAAGGCGAGCGGGCGTGGCCCGCAGACCGTCAGCACACCAGAACGACGACCTCAGAGCTTCGGAGGCACAGCAGCATCATGAGCGACAAGTACCAGGGCTTCACCTCGTCCCCCATCGGCAAGCTGCTGGTGAAGAACCTCGGGCTCCCCAACCCGACCAAGCTCGACCGCTACTCCGCAGGTGACCCGTTGGTCCAGGGCACCATCGTCACCGGCGGCACCGGCCGTCTCGCCGAGTCCCTGCCCGGCCTCCTCGACACGCTCGGCATCGCCTCCACCACCGCACAGGCGGAGGGTGAGAAGTACAAGGGCCTCGTCTTCGACGCCACGGGCATCACCACGGTCGAGGGCCTCGGCGCCCTCCAGGAGTTCTTCACGCCGCTGATGCGCAGCCTCCAGAGCTGCGCCCGCGTCGTCGTCATCGGTACGCCGCCGGCCCAGGTCGAGGGCAGCGAGCGCATCGCGCAGCGCGCGCTCGAGGGCTTCACCCGCAGCCTCGGCAAGGAGATCGGCAAGGGCAGCACGGTCCAGCTGGTCTACGTCGCCGAGGGCTACGAGGCCTCGGTCACCTCGACGCTCGGCTTCCTGCTGAGCCCCAAGTCCGCCTACGTCTCGGGCCAGGTCGTCCGGATCGGCGCGCACAAGGAGAAGAAGGCCACCGACGTGGCCGACTGGACCCAGCCGCTCGCCGGCAAGGTCGCGTTCGTGACCGGCGCGAGCCGCGGCATCGGCGAGGAGATCGCCCGGGTGCTGCACCGCGACGGCGCGACCGTCGTGGGCCTCGACGTGCCGCAGGCCGCCGACGACCTGGTGAAGGTCATGAAGGAGCTCGGCGGAGACTGGCTCACCCTCGACATCACCTCCCCCGACGCGCCGCAGCGGATCGCGCACCACCTCAAGGAGAAGCACGGCGGCGTCGACATCGTCGTGCACAACGCCGGTGTGACGATGGACAAGAAGCTGGCCAACCAGTCGCCCGAGCGTTTCGGCAAGGTCCTCCAGATCAACCTCGAGGCGCCGGAGAAGATCACCGCCGAGCTGCTCGCCCAGAAGGTCGTCAACGCCAACGGTCGGATCATCGGCGTCGCGTCGATCGCGGGCATCGCCGGCAACCTCGGCCAGACCAGCTATGCCGCGTCCAAGGCCGGCGTCATCGGTTTCGTCGACTCGCTGAGCGATCAGCTCAAGGACGGCATCACGATCAACGCCGTCGCGCCCGGCTTCATCATCACCCAGATGACCGCGGCCGTGCCGTTCGCGACCCGCGAGGTCGGCCAGCGGCTCAACGCGATGTCGCAGGGCGGTCTGCCGGTCGACGTCGCCGAGACGATCGCCTGGTACGCCTCCCCCGCCTCCACCGCCGTCAACGGCAACGTGGTCCGCGTCTGCGGCCAGATGATGCTCGGTGCCTGACATGGCCGTGCCCGTCATGCTCAAGGCCGCGCTGCCCGCCATCCCGGGCGTCAACCAGCTCCCCGGGATCAAGAAGTCCGGTGGCGCGCTCCCCGACGTCGAGCTGCGCCGCGACGACGTCGTCGTCACCCGGTCCGAGGTCGACCGCTACGCGGCGGTCTGCGGCTTCCCGGCCAAGGACGTGGCACCGGTCCCCTACCTCCACATGCTCGCGTTCCCGTTGCACATGGAGCTGATGACCAGTTCGAAGTTCCCGTTCCCGGCCATCGGCTCGGTGCACCTCGAGAACTCGATCACCCAGCACCGTCCGGTCGCGATCGGCGAGACCGTCTCCCTCTCCCTCAGGGCCGACAACCTGCGCAAGAGCACCAAGGGCCGCGCCTGGGACATGAACGTCGTCGGCACCGTCGGTGGCGAGGTCGTGTGGGAGTCCGTCTCGACCTACCTGCGGATCGGCGGCGGCGACAAGGAGAACGGCGACCCCGGTCGCTCGTTCACCCCGGTCGAGGCCAAGGGCCCGGTGTGGAGCCTGCCGGACAACCTGGGCCGGACGTACGGCGCCGTGTCGGGCGACCGGAACCCGATCCACCTCTACCCCCTCACCGCGAAGGCCCTCGGCTTCCCGCGCCACATCGCGCACGGCATGTGGAGCAAGGCCCGTTGCATCGCGGCCCTCGAGAACCGACTGCCGGACAAGGTCCAGGTCGAGGTCGCGTTCAAGAAGCCCATCTTCCTGCCGGGCAAGGCGCGGTTCGGCGCCGAGGCCAACCCGGCCGGTTGGGACTTCACCCTGGTCAACCCCAAGACGGGTGCTCCGCACCTGGTCGGGCGGACGACCGCACTCTGACGCTCAGGCGAGGGACCGCTGCAGCCGCAGCCACCGGTCGCGGTGCGGTCCCTCGCCGGCGTGGAGGTCGGCGAACTCCGCCGCCGTCTCGCCCAGCAGGTCGAGGGCGCCGTCACGGTCGCCCTTCGCCGCCACCAGCCGGACCCGCGAGAGCGCGGCGAGGTGGCGCCACTCGTCGCCGACGCCCGCCGTCGGCACCGCGTCGTGGTAGCGCAGGCATTCCTCCAGCGACGCGTCCGTGAACGGGTCGTGGGACGCCGCGTCCGCCGGCACCGCCACCACGCAGCCGAGGACCGCCACGGACCGCACCTGGCCGTCCCACCGCAGGTGGTCGGCGAGGAACCCGAGGGTGACGTTGAGCCAGGGCTGCTGGTCGGCATAGACCTCGCGCACCACCAGTGCCGAGCCTGCCAGCAACGCCGGCAGGAAGCCGGCGAGGGCCCGCGCTGTCGCGGCCGCCGTGGCGCCGAGGTCGACGTGCAGCAGCTCGACGGGTGAACCGTCCCACGGGTGGTCGTCGAGCTCGCCGAGGTGCAGCGCCACCAGGTCGTCGTACGGCGCGACCGTCCGCTGGAGCCGCGGCGCGAAGCTGTCGCCGAGGTGGACGGTGACCCCGCCGAACGTGCGCTCGCGCTTCGCCGCCGAGCTGGCCGGCGCCGGCAGGAACCCTCGCTCGAAGCCGTGGACCGGTCGCGCTCCACGGAACTGCGCGAGCGGGGTCGAGGCCAGCACCGGGTTGACGCGCAGCCCCTCCGCAGCCGCGACCAAAGGGGCTCCGAGGAAGCTCCCGAGGTCGACGATCGCGCCCCGCCCGCTCCAGGTCCGGGCGGCGAGCTGCTCGACGAGCGCCTGCTCGGGGCCCGAGGACATGGATCCCGGGGCGGGCCGCTCCTTCACCGCGGCGACGCCGGCCGCGAGGTCGACGTCGCGCAGAGCGGTCGTGCCGACCGCGCTGTCGCCGAGCATCGGCAGCACGGTGCGTCGTCCGTCGATCGTGTCGTCGACGCCGGTCCAGCCCCAGATCCGGTAGATCGACCGGTTCCCGATCTGACCGACGGCGCGGTCCAGGCGCATCCGCGCGTCGCCGCCGGTCGCCGGGTCGGCGAGCACGTCGGCGTACTCCTCGGTGAGGGAGTGCAGGTGGTCGATCGCCTCGCGGGGCCGTCCCTTGTGCGCCATCAGCCAGCCGCGCGACACGGCCAGGCGGAACGCCCAGGACCGGCCGAGGTCCCCGAAGGCGGTGGCGTCGTGGTAGCGCAGGCAGTCGTCGAAGGTGCCCTCGACGAACGGGTCGTACGACGCCACGTCGGCCGGGACGGCGCGAGTGCTGGAGTAGACCGAGCTGCTGCGGACCTGGCCCTCCCACCGGAAGTAGTCGGCGAGGAAACCCATCGTCACCTTGATCCAGGGCAGCCGGTCGAAGAAGAAGTCCTGGTTGATGAGGGTCGACGCGCCCGGGATCATCGCAGGCACGAACTCCCGCGACACGTGGGCGTTGAGCTGCGGGGTCTTGCAGACGTCGATGAACGCGATCTCGATCGGCGACCCGTCCCACCGCTCCTCGTTGAGGTCGCCGATGTGCAGCTCGATGTGGCGCCGGTAGGGCGCGACGGTGCGCTCCAGGATGGGGACGAAGTCGTCGCCGAGGAAGTACTCGACCCCGCCGAAGCTCCGGCGCCGGTCGACCGCCGGGTCGGACGGCGCCGGCAGGAACCCGAGCTCGTAGCCGTGCACCGGCTTGCCCTGGGGGAACGAGAGCAGGTCGAGCGAGCCGAGAGCGGGATGGTCGAGCAGACCCTCCGCCTCGGCGACGAGCGAGGAGCCGAAGAAGCTGCCGCCGTCGATGATCGCGCCGTCGCCGCGCCAGGTGCGGGCGACGAGGGAGGTCAGCAAGGCCCGCTCCTCGACGGTCAGCATCCCCGGCACGTCGCCCTGCTCGAGGAGCCGCGCGATCGCGTCCGGGAGGTCGAGGCCCGCCAGCAGGTCGCCGCCCTGGATCCCCGGGGCGAGGGTCCGGATCATGACCCGTCCGGCTCGATCACCAGCAGGTCAGGGAACGTCACCCTGATCCGGAAGCCGATGTCGGCCATCAGGTCGCGGGGTCCCTCGGCATCCGGTGCCGGCGCCGCGGTGCTCGGAGCGTCCGGGCTCGGCACGCCCGGACCCTGGTCACCAGGACTCATAGGTGTCCGCCTCCCCTGCGTTGTCCGTCGACTCCAGCGTCTCGGCCAACCGCGCCGCGATGAACTCCAGCCGCTCGGCGTGCTTGGCCCGCTCGGGCGTACCCGCCCGGAACAGGTCGGCGAACAGCTGGCGCGCGCCCTCCACGATCGGGGTGTTGTACGGCGGCCGCTCGGTGAAGCCCGCGAGCCGGTACGGCGGCGCGCCGGCGAGCGCCGCGACCCGGCGCGAGATGACTGTGCGCACGGCGTCGGCCGCCGTGTCCGGGTCGAGCCCGTCGGCGTGGGACAGCCGTTCCAGCAACCGGTCGTGGAGGTCGAGGACGTCGTGCGCCCGCCGCAGGTAGACCAGCGGCTCCTCCGCCCGGTAGTAGCTGTGGACGTAGTTGCGGGTGCAGATGAACCCCAGGTCGGGGATCGCGATGAACTTGCCGTGCGACAGGTCCATCAGGCCGACCCCGAGGTCGAAGAACCCGGGCATGCTCCACTCGCGGAGGAACTCGTAGCGGTGGACGAGCAGCTCGCGGCGGGCGACGCCGTAGGTGGTCGTGAACGGCAGTGCCCCGAACATCCGCATCCGTCGGTCCGGGGTGTCTGCCGAGATGTGCCGGACCGGGTCGAGCCGGACGATCCCGTCGTCCGGGCTGGTGATGCCGATGTGGACGAGGTGACCACCGGCGGCGACCGCGTCGGGCTTCTCCTCGAGCCGCCGCTGCGCCCGGACCATCGTCTCCATGACCGGGTAGTCGTCGTCGGCGCCCATGACCACGTACTCGGAGTCGATGGTGCGCAGCACCTCGAGCAGCCGGTCGAAGAGCGACAGCGTCTCGTCGTAGGGGCGGTAGTCGACGGCGATCCCCGCCGCGGCGGCGACCTCTGCGTTGCGCTCCTTGAACTCCGGTGCCGAGCCGTCGGCGACGAGGAGGTCGACCTGCGGGTAGAAGCGGGCGTAGTAGTCGAGCACACCCTGGAGCGACGTCGGTCGGTTGCGGGTGGGGATGACGACCTTCACCGAGCGGCCCCGGACTGGTCGATGCCGATCGGCCGGAAGTCGACGTCGGGGTAGAACGAGCAGAAGTGCGCGACCCGCGCCTTGAGGTCGTCGGCCAGCACCTCGCCGCGCCCGGCCTTGCCGACGTTCTTGCGCATGTTGACGCCGGCGACGTCCTCGAGCGCCTGGGCGATCATCTCGTTGTTCCAGCCGAGCTTGCCGAAGCGCAGGATCTCGCGCAGCTGCGCGTGCGGGTCGGCGACGAGGTCCTCGTAGGTGACCATGATCCGGTTCTCGGCCTTGAACCAGCTGACGTAGAAGTGGATGTACCACGGCACGGCCATGTCGACGAGGAACTCGTACATGCGCTCCGGCTCCCAGTCGACCATCGTCTCGTCGACGTAGGCCGTCGGCGTGAACACCGAGGAGTGGGTCACGTGGTCGCGCAGGCTGACCACGATGTCGAAGATGTTGCGCACCAGGCAGACCGGGACGATCGCGTAGGCGTCGATGAGCGCCTGGGTCTCGGCGGTGTGCCGGATGTGGTTCTGCGCGACGAAGCCGCGCGGGCGGTCCTCGGTCTTGAAGAGTCCGGCGTCGAAGGCCTTGCGGAGCGTCTGGGTGGCGTCGAACGCGCGCTGGAGCTCGTTGATCCCGATCTCCTGCTCGCGGCGCTTGTACGACGGCACGATGTGCTCGCGACGGAAGCCGGGCAGCTGGGACAGCGCGGCGGACAGGAACGTCGACCCGCTCTTGGGCATGCAGGCGACGAGGACGGCCCGCGACTTCGGCGGCGTCGCCGGCAGCGCTCCGGCGGTCATCGGCTCGCCCCCGCCAGCACCGGCGCCAGCAGGCTGGCGAACCGCAGCAGCCCCTCGTCGTTGAAGTGGGTGTCGTCGCGGCGCAGCTGGGGGCCGAGCGCGTCGAGGTCGGGGCCGGCGACCGCACCGGGCACCGTGCGGGCCAGCTCGGTCTGCGCGCTGACGACGGCGGCGGAGGTCACGCCGAAACGGTACGACGTGCGGCAGATGATCCAGGGGACGGCCCCCACCACCGCGGTCACCGACGCGTGGAGCCGCAGGAAGTCGGCGGTGTAGTCGGCGGCCCTGGTCTCCAGGAGCGTGTCCTTCTCCCCCTGCTGCCACACGACGTGGGTGACGCCGTCGAGGTCGCCGTCGGCGACCCGCGTCATCAGCAGGTCGTGGCACGGCCCGCCCGGCGCCCACTCGGCGACCGAGGTGCCGCCCTGGGCAGCGAGCGTCAGCACGAACGGCGCGTCGTCCCCGACCGTCCCGAGCGCGGCGAGCTCGTCCACCACGCGGGGCCAGACGCTGCCCAGGTCCCCGGAGCCTCCGGGGACCGGGTCCTGGAGCGGCTGCGCCGTCCCGAGGTGGCGGACCTCCCCGCGCGCGGCGGTGCGCGGCGAGCCGCAGTGGTTGGCCAGGTTGGACTGGCCGATGGCGAGGACGTGCATGGCCTCAGCCCTCGGTCGCCGGGGGCTTGAGGAGGACACCCTGGCAGGTCGGCAGCATCAGGATCTCGACGCCGAGCTCGTCGGCGACCGCGTCGAGCGCGCGCCGTTGGGGCGCGTGCCGGGGGAAGCCGTAGTCGTCGAAGACGACGGGGGCACCGGGCGAGAGCAACGGCCAGAAGTGCCGCAGCGCGCCCACCTCGGGAACGGTCGCGTTCATGTCGATGTGGAGGAACGCGACCCGGTCGCCCTCGAACTCCGCCAGCGTGTCGGGGACCGCACCCTGGACGATCCGCACGTAGGGCTTGTCGGCGAAGTTGGCCCGGGCGACGTCCGCGACGTCCGGGTAGCGGTCACCGCGCGTCTCCTCGAGCGCCCGCTCCTCCGCGTCGAGCTGCTCGGGGACCAGGCCGCGGAAGGTGTCGAAGAGCCAGAACGTCCGGTCGGCGAACTCCTCGTCGCCGAGGTAGGCCAGCACCGCGCGCGCCGTACCGCCGGTGTCGACGCCGCACTCGACGAAGTCGCCGCGCACGTGACGGGCGGCGGCTGCCAGCTTCACCAGCGTCTGCACCCGCCAGCGGATGTCGCGGCCCCAGGCCGCGATCCCGGTCGCCTCGTCGTACGCCTGAGCGAAGCGGGGCTGGTCNTCGTACGCCTGAGCGAAGCGGGGCTGGTCGCGCCACGCCGGCTCCGCGATGGAGACGCAGGCGTCCTCGGCGAGCGGCGCCTGGCGCGCGATCCGGACGACCTCGGCCACCGACGCGTCTCCGGGGTGCTCCCCCAGGACCCAGGTGAGGGTACGGCGCAGCGCCTCGCCACTGTCCGGCTCCGCCAGACCGTCGATGACGCTGGCCACCAGGCGCGCGGCCGGGTCGGGGTAGTCCGTGGGGCGCAGGATCCTGACCAGCGCGGCGCCGATGGCGGCCGGATCGAGGTCCCTCCCCTGTCGCGCCAGGGCCACCAGGGGCGCCGCCTGGTCGGTGGGCAGCCCGTGCTCGTCGAGGAGTGCGGCCAGCTGGACCCGCAGGCGGGTTGTGTCCTCGGCGTCCGTCACCGGGCGCACTTTAGTAGGGTCGCGGCTGCAGACGGAGAAGAGGATGGACGCTTGAAAGCCGTGATCCTGGCCGGAGGCCTCGGGACCCGTATCGCCGAGGAGACCCAGGCCAAGCCCAAGCCGATGGTGATGATCGGCGGCCGACCCATGATCTGGCACATCCTGAAGCTCTACTCCCACCACGGGATCAACGACTTCATCATCTGCTGCGGCTACAAGGGCTACGTCATCAAGGAGTACTTCGCGAACTACGCCCTGCACATGTCGAACGTGACGTTCCACATGGCGACCGGCCAGATGACGGTCCACGAGCAGCGGGCCGAGCCGTGGACGGTGACCCTGGTCGACACCGGCGACGCGACGATGACCGGTGGCCGGCTGCGGCGCGTGCAGGACCATCTCCCGGACGACGAGCCGTTCGCGTTCACCTACGGCGACGGCCTCACCGATGCCGACATCAGCGACGAGATCGCGTTCCACCGCGCGCACGGCAAGCAGGCCACGGTCATGGCGGTCGAGCCGCCGGCCCGGTTCGGCGCTCTGCTCACGGCGGGTGACGCGGTCACGGGCTTCACCGAGAAGCCCGCAGGCGACGGTGCGAGCATCAACGGCGGCTTCTTCGTCCTGGAGAAGTCGGTCATCGACCTCATCGACGGCGACGCGTCGGTGTGGGAGCGCGAGCCGATGGAGAAGCTCGCCGCCGCTGGCGAGCTGATGGCCTACCGCCACCGTGGTTTCTGGCAGCCGATGGACACGCTGCGGGAGAAGTCGCTGCTGGAGTCCCTCTGGAGCAGCGGCGAGGCGCCGTGGAAGAAGTGGGACTGACGCGCTGATGCTGCCCACCCGCTCCTTCTGGGAAGGCCGACGCGTCCTGCTGACCGGCCACACGGGCTTCAAGGGGTCCTGGACCGCGCTCTGGCTCGAGCGGCTCGGCGCCGACGTCGCCGGCTACGCCCTGGCGCCGGACCAGTCCCCGGCGCTCCACGACCTGCTGGCGCCCTTC
This sequence comes from Nocardioides stalactiti, assembly GCF_014180715.1. GTDB lineage: Bacteria > Actinomycetota > Actinomycetes > Propionibacteriales > Nocardioidaceae > Nocardioides > Nocardioides stalactiti. Next base: position 11,952 of record NZ_JACEFC010000070.1, read on the forward strand.
GACCGCGCGTCGTCCACGATCGCCGACCTCGCCGACCACGAGCGCCTGCGCACGGTGGTCACCGGGTTCGCTCCGCAGGTCGTCCTGCACCTCGCGGCCCAGCCGCTCGTGCGCCGTTCCTACCGCGAGCCGCGCGAGACGTTCGCGGCCAACGTCCAGGGCACGGTCAACGTGCTCGACGCGGCGCGGGAGGTCGAGGGACTGGAGGCCGTGCTCGTGGTCACGACGGACAAGGTCTACGCCAACGCCGGGGTGCCCACGGCGTTCGTGGAGGACGACCGCCTCGGCGGGCACGACCCGTACTCGGCGTCCAAGGCGGCCTGCGAGATCGCGACCGCCAGCTATCGGGCGAGCTTCCTCGGGCCGGCCGGGGTCGGCGTCGGGACCGCCCGCGCGGGCAACGTCGTCGGCGGCGGCGACTGGTCGGAGGACCGTCTGGTGCCGGACGTCTGGCGTGCGGTGCGCGCCGGGCGCCCGCTCGAGCTGCGCTACCCCGACGCGACCCGCCCCTGGCAGCACGTGCTCGAGCCGATCGCCGGCTACCTCCTCCACGCCGAGGCCCTCGCGTCGGCCCCGGCGACCGCTCCCCTGGCGCTCAACTTCGGCCCGGCGCCCGGCACCCCCGAGTCCACCGTCGCCGAGGTCGCCGACGCGGTCGCCCGCGAGCTCGGTGCCGAGCACGGATGGGTGCAGGCGCCCGGTGACCACCCGCCGGAGATGGCGACCCTCGCGCTCGACGCGTCCCAGGCCATCGCCACCCTCGGCTGGTCCCCTCGCCTCGACCCCGGTACGACGCTGCGATGGACGGCCGAGTGGTACCGCGACCACGACGCGGGAGCCGACGCCCGTGACCTGACCCTTGCCCAGATCGAGCGTTACGAGGAGCTGGCGTGAACCCCGAGCCCACCTGCCAAGGCTGCGGCGCCCCGCTGCACCGCACCCTGGTCGACCTCGGCCTGCAGCCGTTGTCCAACAGCAACCTCCGGCTCGAGGACCTCGACCGACCGGAGCCGGTCTATCCGCTCCACGCCCGGGTGTGCGACGTGTGCCTCCTCGTCCAGGTCGACAGCGTGGTCCCGCCCGACGCGATCTTCAACGACGACTACGCCTACTTCTCGAGCTTCTCGGAGAGCTGGCTGCAGCACTGCCGGGACTACGCGGAGATGGTCGTCGGCCGGTTCGGGCTGGGGGCGGAGAGCCAGGTCGTCGAGATCGCCTCCAACGACGGCTACCTCCTCCAGTACTTCGTCGAGCGCGGCATCCCGGTCCTGGGCATCGAGCCGTCGGCCAACACCGCGGCGGCCGCCGTGGCCAAGGGCGTGCCGACCGAGGTCCGTTTCTTCGGCCGTGAGCTGGGCGAGGAGCTTGCGGCCCGCGGCCTGTCAGCGGACCTGCTGGTCGCGAAGAACGTGATGGCGCACGTCCCGGACATCAACGACTTCGTCGCCGGGATCGCCGCGGTGCTCACGCCGGAGGGCGTCTTCACGGTCGAGTTCCCGCACCTGCTCCAGACCCTCGAGCAGGTGCAGTTCGACCAGATCTACCACGAGCACTTCACCTACCTGTCGCTCGTCGCGGTCGAGCGGGTCTTCGCGCGGCACGGCCTGCGGGTCTTCGACGTCGAGCAGGTGCCGACCCACGGCGGCTCGCTGCGGGTGTTCGTCTGTCGGGAGTCGGCCGCGCACGTTGCCTGTCCCGGCACCCAGCACGTCCGCGACCTCGAGTCGGCCGCCCAGATGGACCGCCCCGAGGGCTATGCCGGCTTCACCGGTGAGGTCGAGCGGGTCCGCAAGGAGCTGCTGGCGTTCCTGGCGGACGCGCGGGCGGAGGGCCGGACCGTCGCGGGCTACGGGGCCGCGGCCAAGGGCAACACGCTGCTCAACTACGCCGGCGTGACGACCCAGGACCTGCCCATGATCGCCGACCGGTCGCCGGCCAAGCAGGGCCGGCTGACCCCGGGTTGCCACATCCCGATCGTCGCCCCCGAGGAGATGCTGGCCACCCGTCCCGACTACGTGCTGATCCTCCCGTGGAACCTGCGCGACGAGGTCATCGCCCAGCTCGCGGAGGTCAGCGACCGGGGCGGACGGTTCGTCACCGCCATCCCGGCGCTCGAGGTGCGCTGATGCGCTTTGAGCCGCTCGCGATCGCCGGTGCCTTCGTCGTCCACCTCGACGAGCACCGGGACGAGCGCGGCAGCTTCGCCCGCACGTGGTGCGCCGACGAGTTCGCGGCCGCCGGCATCGACCTGGTCCCGGTGCAGTGCAACCTGTCGCGCAACACGACGGCCGGGACCCTGCGCGGCATGCACTTCCAGCGTCCGCCCCACGCCGAGGGCAAGCTCATCCAGTGCGTGCGCGGCTCGCTCTTCGACGCCTTCGTCGACCTGCGTCGCGACTCCCCCACCTTCGGCACGGCCGGGTGGGTCGACCTCGACGCCGACGAGGGTCGGCTGCTGTACCTGCCGCCCGGGCTGGCTCACGGGTTCGTGACGACCGCCGACCGCACCGACCTCTGGTACGGCATGGGCGCCCGGTACGTCGACGGCGCTGCGGCGGGCCTGCGCTGGGACGACCCGGACGTCGCCGTCCCGTGGCCCGTCTCCCCCACCACCCTCTCCGAGCGCGACGCCGCGCTCCCCCTCCTGTCCGAGCTGCCCGAGGAGCTGTTGTCGTGAACCCTCCGGTCACCATCGACGCCACCGCCCGCGTGTCCGCCCTCGCCGACCTCGAGTCGAGCGTGCGCGGCACCCGCCTCGTGATCGGGGCGCGGACCGTGATCGACAGCTTCGTCAAGGTCAAGCCCGCCGGCGGGTCCGGCGACGTCGTCATCGGTGACGACGTGGTCATCAACTCCGGCTGCGTGCTCTACACCGGCAACGGGATCACGATCGGCAACGCCGTCGCCATCGCGGCCAACTGCGTCCTCGCTCCCGCCAACCACCAGTACGACGACCCGGACGTGCTCATCCGCGACCAGGGCTTCCGAGCCAGCAAGGGTGGCATCGTGATCGAGGACGACGTCTGGATCGGCGCCGGATGCGTCATCCTCGACGGCGCCGTGATCGGCCGGGGCGCCGTCATCGGCGCGATGACCCTGGTCCGCGGCGAGGTCCCGCCGTACGCCGTCGCCGCGGGCAACCCGATGCAGCTGCGCGGGTCGCGACGGTGACCGCCTCGTGAGGTTCACCGTCTACGGGGCGTCCGGCTTCATCGGCGGGGCGCTCACCCGCCACCTCCGTGCCGCGGGGCACGAGGTCCACGCCCCGGCCCGCGACGAGGTCCCGTCCGGACCGCTCGGCCACGTCGTCTACGCCATCGGGCTCACCGGCGACTTCCGTACCCGCCCGTTCGACACCGTCGACGCCCACGTGACAGCGCTGACGGCGCGGCTCCGCGACGCGTCCTTCGACTCCTGGCTCTACCTCTCCAGCACCCGCGTCTACCAGTCCTCCGGAGAGGACGTGGTCGACGAGGACACCCCCGTGCGCGCCGCGCCGACCGCCGACGGCCTCTACGACCTCAGCAAGCTGCTGGGTGAGGCGGTGTGCCTGTCGCACCCGGACCCGCGTACCCGGGTCGCGCGGGTCGCGAACGTCTACGGCCCCGGCGCCCACGAGGACTCCTTCCTCGGCATGCTGCTCGGCGACGTGGCGGCCGGTCGCGACGTCGTCATCGGCGAGGCTCCCGACTCGGCCAAGGACTACGTCGCGGTCGAGGACGTGTGCGCGATGGTCGAGCACGTCGCGCTCGGCGGTCGGCACCGCCTGTACAACCTCGCCAGCGGGACCGCCGTGACCCACCGCGAGATCGCCGCCGTGCTGGAGTCGGTCACCGGCCGCCCGGTCGCCTTCGCCCCCGACGGCCCGACCCGCGTCCTGCCCCGGGTCGACGTACGCCGGGTCCGCGAGGAGTCCGGCATCGACCCGGATCCACTGCTCGACCGACTGCCTGAGATGCTCGCCCCATGGAGGACCCGATGACCGACCCGATCCGTGCATTCCGCGACGAGCAGCGCGCGTCGATCGCCACCTACGGCGAGCAGACCGCGTGGCAGGGCCTGACCCGCGAGTGGGTGACCGAGGCGTTCGCCCAGCGCTACATGTACAACTTCGACTGGCTCGGGCGACCGCTCATCCAGTTCCCGGCGGACATCGTCGCCTTCCAGGAGGTCGTCTGGGCGGTCAAGCCCGACCTCATCATCGAGACCGGCATCGCCCACGGCGGCTCGCTCGTCCTCAGCGCCTCGCTGCTCGCGATGCTCGACTACGCCGACGCCGTGGAGGCCGGCACCACGCTCGACCCGGCCAACCCGCGTCGCAAGGTCCTCGGCATCGACATCGACATCCGCGACCACAACCGCGACGAGCTCGACCGCCACCCGCTGCGGGCGCGGATCGACATGCTCCAGGGCTCGTCGGTCACCGACGAGATGGCCGCGCAGGTGCGCGAGCACGCCGCCGGCTTCCAGCGGGTGCTCGTCTCGCTGGACTCCAACCACACCCACGAGCACGTGGCCCGCGAGCTGGAGCTCTACTCCCCGCTCGTCTCCCCGGGCAGCTACTGCCTGGTCTTCGACACGATCGTCGAGGACATGGACGCCGAGGTCTTCCCGGACCGTCCCTGGGCACCGGGCAACAGCCCTCGCTCGGCGGTGCGCGAGTTCCTCGCCGCCAACCCGGACTTCGAGGTCGACGAGCAGGTCAGCGACAAGCTGCTGATCTCGGCGGCCCCGGGCGGGTGGCTGCGCCGCAAGGGCTGACCGCTCCGCGCCGATCCCCCTAGCGCGCCGGTCCCCCTAGCGCGGCGTCGCCACGCAGAGCACCGCGTTGACCGACAGCTCCCGCTCGGTGAGGTCGGGCATCGTCCGACGTACCCGCTCGAGGACCTCCGGGGTCAACCGCGCCAACGTCGCCGCGGACGAGCTGATCTCCTCCCACTGCTCGACGACGAAGTAGCGCTCGGTGAGCTCGCGCAGCTCGTCGAGCCGGATCCGGTTGAGCGTCGTCAGGTAGCGGTGGCCGGCGGGCAGGTGCGGCAGCTGGTCGATGTGGCGCCAGTCGACGACCTGCTGGTGCTCCGCCGAGGCCGGGTCGAGCTGGGCCGGCTGGACCGGCGGGTCGTGGTGGCCGTTCCAGCAGTAGTAGTTGTGGTGGTGGAACACCAGGCGGGTGTCCTCCTTGCACAGCGCGACCAGCCCGGCGAGCACCCGCTCGGGGTCCGCGAGGTGCTCGGTCACGTTGTGCAGCGAGATCGTGTCGAACCGCTCGTCGAAGCTCAGGTCCTCCGACTTGCCGCGGAACAGCCGCACGGCCGGCAGGTTCTCGGCGATGGCGCGCGGCGTGATGCCCATGTCGGCCCGCTCGCGGAGGCGCTTGTTGCGGGCGCTGGTGCTGTCGAGGTCCATCGCCGGGTCCAGGCCGAGGTACGACGTCGCGCCGGCGACGAGGAAACCGACGCCGAAGCCGCCGAAGCCGCAGCCCACGTCGATCACGCTCCGCCCGCGGACGTGCTCCTGGATCCGCCGCGGCCAGGTGATGTAGCCGAAGTCCGCGGACACCCCGATCAGGTGGGGGTCATAGCTCGCCAGCGCCCGGACCGGGTCCACGGCGTGGTGGAAGTAGGCGATCTTGGCCAGTGTCGGGTCCGAGGTCCAGTCGCCCACCAGGTCGAGGGCCGCCAGGCGTTGCACCGCCGCTCGGACGTCCTCGGTCGGAGCAGCGTTCCGGGCCGCGAGGTGACCGGAGTCGACGATCGCGACGTCGGCTGCCGCCTGGGCGACCAGCGTCGCGCTGTCCGTGCGGGCCTGCGCGACCTCGATCCGCGCCAGCACCCGGTCGGCGGCGGAGCGGTCCGGCATCAGGACGGCAGCCGCGTCGGCGTCGGCTCGTGCGCCGTCGAGGTCCCCCGTCGCCAGCCGAGCACGCGCCCGGAAGAACCGGGTGAGCCCGTGCTCGGGCCGCTCCGCGACCAAGGGTTCGAGGATCGCCAACGCAGCCGCAGGCTCGTCGGCGTCGATCAGCCGACGTACTTCCTGGAGCCCGGTGCGCGCGTCGGTCATCGCGTCCTGGGACGGATCAGGCCCTCCTGGGCGACGGTGGCGACCAGGGTCCCGTCCTGGGTGAAGACCCGCCCCAGGGAGAGCCCTCGTGCGCCGCTGGCCGACGGCGACCACTGGTCGTAGAGCCACCACTCGTCGGCGCGGAACGGTCGGTGGAACCAGATGGTGTGGTCGAGCGAGGCCATCTGGACGTCGTGGGGTCCGGTCTCGTGCGCCGCGAGCGCTGCCCCCAGCAGCGAGACGTCACTGGCGTAGGTGAACGTCGCCAGGTGCTCGAGCGGGTCGTCGGAGAGACGTCCGTCGATCCGGATCCAGACCTGGGTCTTGGACGGGTGCATCGGGTCCGGCTCGAGACCGTGCCGGGTGTTGCCGAGCCAGCGCACGTCGAGCGCCGCCCACTCCTTGCCGAGCCCGTCGTCCGAGCCGCGCTCGCGCATCAGGTCGACGAGGTCGAGCCCCTCCTCCGGCGGCTTGACCTCGGGCATCACGTCCTGGTGCTCGAGGCCGTCCTCGAGCCGCTGGAAGTTCAGCGACTGGTAGTAGATCGGCCGCCCGTGCTGACGGGCGAGCACCCGGCGGGTGGCGAACGACTTGCCGTCACGGATCCGCTCCACGTCGTAGACGATCGGGACGTTGTAGTCGCCCGGGAGCAGGAAGTAGGAGTGCAGCGAGTGGACGTGGAAGTCCGGGCCGACCGAGCGGGTCGCCGCGATCAGCGCCTGCGCGGCGACCTGGCCGCCGTAGACGCGCTGGCGCACCGACTCGGGCTGCTTGCCGCGGAACAGGTCGGTGTCGATCTGCTCCAGGTCGAGCAGGGACACCAGCTGGCGGGTGGCGTCGGCCATCTCCGGCTCGGTCACGGGGTTCCTCCGGTCTCGTCGGGCCGCTCGAGACCGGCCAGGAACTGCTCGAACTGCTGCCCGATCTCCTCGCCCGTGGGCAGCGGCTTGTCCTCCGCCAACAAGCTCGAGCCACTCTCCTCGGCGCGCGCGAAGGCGTCGTACTGCTGCTCGAGCGCGGAGACCACCTCACCGATCTCGGCGTTGGCCGAGAGGTAGCGCGCGATCTCCTCCTCGCGCTCCTCGGCCGCAGTGGCGAGGTCGGTCAGGTCGATGGTCAGCCGCGCCGCGAGCTCGACCTGCCCCAGCACGGCCAGCGAGGCGCGCGGGTAGTCGAGCTGGGCGAGGTAGTGCGGGACGTGGGCGACGAACCCGAGGGCGTCGTGGCCCCACTCGCCGAGCCGCACCTCCAGCAGCGCCTGGGCGCTGCTCGGGATGCGCAGCTCACCACGCCACGGGCTGGTGCCGCTCAGCAGGTCGGTGTTGTTGGCGTGGTGGGTGATCGCGATCGGCCGCGTGTGCGGGACCGCCATCGGCACCGAGCCCATCCCGACCACGAGGTCGACCGAGAACCGCTCGACCACCTCGAGGACCGCCCGGCAGAACGCCTCCCACCGGATGTCGGGCTCCGGGCCGTGGAGGAGCAGGTACGGCGTCCCGCCCGTGTCGTGGAGCAGACGGACCACCAGCCGGGGCGCGTCGTAGCCCTCGTAGTGGTCGCGCACGAAGGACATCGGGGGCCGGCGGGCCCGGTAGTCGTGGAGCTGGTCGACGTCGAAGGTCGCCACGACGACGCCACCGGCCCCGTCGGCGGAGCCGCCCTCGGCCACCAGGTGCCGGCACGCGATCGCGCCGGCGTTGCCCGCGTCGAGGAAGCCGTCGAGGGCCACGACGAGCCGCAGTCCGGCGATCCCCTCCAGCTCCGGCACGTCGTCGACGATGTGCACGAGCCGCGGGGGTGTCAGGGTCACGGGGAAACGATACTGACCGGGCGTCGGGGCCCGTTCACCCGTAGGTGCTGCGCATCAGCGCGATGCCGGCCTGAGCCAGCTCGGAGGTGGTCACCCCGAGCGTGTCGAAGACGACCGCCTGCTCGTCGCGACCCGCCGCGAACCCGTCGACGAGCGCCCACAACGCGTCCTCGCCGTAGGTCGCGGCGACGTACTCGCAGACCCACCACGCGACGCCGTACCAGCCCTCGGCGTCGGCCCCGCCGAAGGCCTCGTCCGGCGGCAGGTCGTTGACCCCCGTGGCGACGAGGTCGAGCGCGTCGGTCTGGAGGGGGCGCTGCACCGGGGCCAACGGCCGGACGGACACGTACTCGGCGAGCCCCTCGTCGAGCCAGAGCGGCGCCCGGCGGGCGTGGTCGCCGAGAGCGACGTGGGTGAGCTCGTGCCGCACCAGCCGGTCGACGACCTGCTCCCCCTCGTCGAGGACGTCCGGGCTCAGCACGACCCGGTACGACGCGACCGGCCCCTCGGGCCGCTCGGCGTCGCGCGGGACCGGCACCGTCAGCGCGTCGAGGTCGGCCGGCGCGGTCGGCAGCCCGTCGAGGCTCTCGAGGAACGCCAGGTCCGACAGGGTCGAGACCACGACGCCGCCGGGGTCCTCCAGGGTGTCGGGAAGGATCGACTTCACCTCGAACCGGCTCTGCGACACCGCCGAGAGCACCTCGTCGGCGAGCGGCAGTGTCGTCGCGTCGAAGATGCCGAGCACACCCGGCGCCTCGCGGACCTCGATCGGCCCGAGGTCCCACGGCTGCGGCTGGGTGTCGTGTCCGGCCTCCCAGCCCGCGTCGCGGGTCGAGGAGACCAGGTAGCGACGACCGTCGCGCGTGGGCGTGAAGCGCCAGCGGTCGCGGGTGACGACGGGCGCGACGTCGTACCCCTGGAGCTGGGTGCGGACGAGGACCTCGGCCCAGTAGGACCTGCCCGCCCGTTTCAGCGAGTCGTCGACGAGCGTGATCCGGTAGGTGGCGAGCGGCAGCTGGTCGAGGTTGTCGAGGTAGCCCTCCTGCTCGGCGACGAATGCGTCGTCACGCTGCCCGAGGGTGGCGGTGAACCGGACCGGGTCCCGGTCGCGGACCGCGCGTGCCCGCTGGCGCAGGGTCTTCTCGATCGAGGCGATGGCATCGCGGTCGGTGGGGTCGCTCGTGACCGGCGACTCGTCCTCCCCGCACGCCGTGAGGCTGGCGAGGGCGACGAGGGCGGTCAGCAGCGCGGCGAAGATCCGGAGCCGGCGTCCGGGACGGTCAGTGCTTCCCGTCGACATCGAGAAGCGTTCGGTCGACCGCAGCCTCGGCGGATCCGCTTCCTGCGATCTCGTGGACGATGTCGAGCGCGATCGTCTGGGCCGACAGGCCGATCCGCTCGAGGATGACTGCGCGCTTGGCGTGGTCGAGGAAGTCCTGGGGGATGCCGTGGATGCGGACGGGCGTGGCGATGCCCGCCGCGGACAGCGTCTGGAGCAGCACCGCGCCGACGCCGCCGATCACGCCGTTGTCCTCGATCGTCACGACCAGGCGGTGGTCAGCCGCGAGCTCGACCAGGGCCGGGTCGACCGGCTTGACCCACCGCGGGTCGACCACCGTGACGCCGATGCCCTGGGCGGTGAGCCGCTCCGCGACCTCGACGGCGGTGCCGGCCATCGAGCCGACGGCGACGACGAGGACGTCCTTGGCGCCGTCACGGACCAGCACGTCGATCCCGCCGACGCGGTCGATCGCCTCGATGTCGTCCGGCGGCGGGCCCTTGGGGAACCGCACCACGGTCGGGGCGTCGGCGACCTCGACCGCCTCGTCGAGCAGGTCGCGCATCCGGGTGACGTCACGAGGCGCCGCGAGCCGCAGGCCGGGGACGACCTGGAGGATCGACATGTCCCACATGCCGTTGTGGCTCGCGCCGTCGTCGCCGGTCACACCCGACCGGTCGAGCACGAACGTGACACCGCACTTGTGGAGCGCCACGTCCATGAGGACCTGGTCGAAGGCGCGGTTGAGGAACGTCGCGTAGACGGCGAAGACCGGGTGCAGGCCGCCGATCGCGAGGCCCGCGGCCGAGGTGGCGGCGTGCTGCTCGGCGATGCCGACGTCGAAGGTGCGCTCCGGGAAGCGCTGCTGGAACTTGTCGAGGCCGACCGGGTGCATCATCGCCGCGGTGATGCCGACGACGTCGGGGCGCCGCTCGCCGATCCGCACGATGTGCTCGGCGAAGTGATCGGTCCAGATGAGGCCCTTGGGCTTCTCCGCACCGGTCTGGACGTCGAACGGACCCGGCGCGTGGAACTGGTCGGCCTCGTGCCGCTCGGCCGGGTCGTAGCCGAAGCCCTTGCGGGTGATCGCGTGGACGATGACCGGACCGCCGTAGCGCTTGGCCTGGGCGAGCGCCTGCTCCATGGCGTGCCGGTCGTGGCCGTCGACCGGGCCGACGTACTTGAGACCGAGGTCCTCGAAGAGACCCTGGGGGGCGAGCGCGTCCTTGAGACCCTTCTTGACCGCGTGCAGCGCGTCGTAGGCCGTCGGGCCGACGGCCGGCACGGCGTTGACCCGCTTCTTGACCATGTCGAGCACCTGCTCGTAGCGCGGGTTGGTGCGAAGGCCGGTCAGTGCTGTCGCGAGGCCGCCGATCGTGGGCGTGTAGGAGCGGCCGTTGTCGTTGACGACCATCACCAGGCGGGAACCCTTGGCGATCGCGATGTTGTTGAGCGCCTCCCAGGCCATGCCGCCGGTGAGCGCCCCGTCACCGATGACCGCGACGACGTGCCGGTCCTCGCCGCGGATGGCGTAGGCCTTGGCGATGCCGTCGGCATAGCTGAGCGCGGTCGAGGCGTGGGAGTTCTCGACGATGTCGTGGTCGGACTCCGCCTGGCTCGGGTAGCCGCTGATCCCGCCCTCGCGGCGCAGCGTCCCGAAGTCGGCGGCCCGGCCGGTGACGAGCTTGTGCACGTAGGCCTGGTGGCCGGTGTCGAACACGACCCGGTCGCGCGGGCTGTCGAAGACACGGTGGATCGCGAGGGTGAGCTCGACGACGCCGAGGTTGGGCCCGAGGTGACCGGTGTTGGTCGCCACCGTCCGGATGAGGACGTCACGGATCTCGCTCGCGAGCGTCGTCAGCTCGGCCTCGGTGAGGTCCCGCAGGTCGCGGGGCGAGGTGATCCGGTCGAGGAGGGCCATGGAGCCGAGTTTAGGACGTCGGCGGTCGACTGCGGTGATCGCGGTGCGTCTCCGCCACCGCCCCTCAGGCTCGAAGAGACCGATAACGCTCGGAGAGGAGGAACTCCGGCAGGATCTGGGTCGCCGACGCGGTCAGCGGGAGGTCGCCGACCTGCGCCGGGTCGACGAACACGATCTGACGACCCTCACCCACGACGACGTCCGCGTCGGTGGCGGTCGTCGCGGCAGTGAACACGAAGGCGTCGTCGAAGGAGTCGTAGGCCTCGTGGAACACCGAGAACTCCCCCCACAGCTCCAGCAGCGGCGGCTCGACCCGGAGGCCGGTCTCCTCGAGCAGCTCACGGTAGGCCGCCGTCTCCGGGTCCTCGCCCTCGTCGACGTGGCCGCCGACGAACCCCCAGCGGTCCGGGTCGATCACCGGGTGCTCGTCGCGCTCCTGCAGCAGCACCCAGCCGCGGGGATCGACGAGCAGGATCGAGGAGAACCGGGTCATGACCGCCACCGTATCCCCGGCGCCTATCGTGGCCCTGTGATGATCCGACCGGTCGAGCTCGAGGCGATCCGCGCGGGTGAGATCGACCTCGCCTTCCGTCGGTGGGACCGCCCTCGGGTCCGCGTCGGGACCCGGTTGCGCACCGCCGTCGGCCTGCTCGAGGTCGTCAGCGTCGACCAGGTCGCGGCGTCCTCGCTGCGCGCGGAGGACGCCCGTCGCTGCGGAGCCTCCTCGCTCACGGCCCTCAGGGCCGCGCTGGCGGCGCGGGCCGACCGCCCGCTCTACCGGGTCGGCCTGCGGTACGCCGGCGTCGACCCGCGCGAGACGCTGCGGGCAGCCGTCCCCGACCCGGCGGAGGTCGCGGAGATCGTCAGCGGCCTCGA
>NZ_JACEFC010000071.1 GCF_014180715.1 Nocardioides stalactiti
GTAGGCCTCGGCGACCTTCTTGAACTTCTCGTGCTTCGCGGTGTCGTCGGGGTGCGAGTCGGGGTGGTTGGCGCGCGCGAGCTTGCGGTAGGCCTTCTTGATCTCGTCGGCAGTCGCCGACCTGGCGACGCCGAGCTCGGCGTAGAAGTCCTTGGAGGCCCAGTCGGACCGGATGCCGTTGTCACTCATCGCACACCACCTCCCTCACTCAGTCCTGCGGGTCGACCACGAGGACCTGCGCCGCACGCACGACCCGGTCCCCGATCTTGTAGCCCGCCTTGGCCACGACCTTGCACGTCGTCACCTCGACCTCGGGGTCGGTGCCGATGTGCGACAGCGCCTCGTGGGTGGTGGGGTCGAACGCCTCGCCCGGCTCGCCGAACTTCACCAGGCCGAGGCCGGTGACGACCCGCTCGAGCTGCTCGGCGACGGCCTTGAACCCGCCCTCGAGCGGCTCGTGCTCACGAGCCCGGTCGATGTTGTCGAGCACGTCGATGATCGGCGCGAGCGCGGCATAGGTCGCGTTCTCCCGCACGAGGTCGCGGTCGCGGTCGACCCGGCGCTTGTAGTTGAGGTACTCAGCCTGGAGGCGCTGGAGGTCGAGGGTGCGCTCCTCGAGCGCGATCCGGGTGACGACGAGCTCGTCGGCATCGGGACTCACCTCGACCTCGGACTCGGGCGCCATCTCGGCCGCCGCCTCGCCGAAGCCTCCGGCGGCCGCGACGTCAGCGACCTCGGGAGCGCCCTCCGGCGAGGGAGCCGCAGTCTCCTGCGGCTCCCCCTCCGGGGTGACCCCGTGGTCGGGGTTGGGGTCGGTCACTTGGACTCGTCCTCATCGGCGACCTCGTCGACGATCTCGGCCTCGACGACGTCGTCGTCCGCCTCTCCGGTCGCGCCCGTGCTGCCACCGGCCGCGGCGGCGTCCGCCTCGGCGGCGGCGTACATCGCGGCGCCCATCTTCTGGCTGGACTCACCGAGCTTGTTGATCGCGGCGGTCAGCTCGTCGACGCTCGCCTCGGCGTTCTCGAGGACCTTCTTGAGCTCCTCCAGGTCGCCGTTGACCTCGGTCTGCACGTCCTCCGGGATCTTGTCGCCGTTGTCGGCGAGGAACTTCTCGGTCGTGTAGACGAGCTGGTCGCCCTGGTTGCGCACCTCGACCGCGGCGCGACGCTGGGCGTCCTCCTCGGCGTACTGCTCGGCCTCGCGCACCATCCGGTCGATCTCGTCCTTCGACAGCGCGCTGCCGCCGGAGATCGTCATCGACTGCTCGCGACCGGACGCCTGGTCCTTGGCCGCGACGTGGACGATGCCGTTGGCGTCGATGTCGAAGGTGACCTCGATCTTCGGGACCCCGCGGGGGGCCGGCGGCAGGCCGGTCAGCTCGAAGTTGCCGAGCGGCTGGTTCTGGGCCCACATCTGACGCTCGCCCTGGGCGACCTTGATCTCGACCGACGGCTGGTTGTCGTCAGCGGTCGTGAAGATCTCGCTGCGCTTGGTCGGGATGGTCGTGTTGCGCTCGATGAGCGTGGTCATCACGCCGCCCTTGGTCTCGATGCCGAGGCTGAGCGGGGTGACGTCGAGGAGCAGCACGTCCTTGACCTCACCGGCGAGGACACCGGCCTGGAGCGCGGCGCCGACGGCGACGACCTCGTCCGGGTTGACGCCCTTGTTGGGCTCCTTGCCGCCGAGCAGCTCCTTGACGACCTCGGTGACAGCGGGCATCCGGGTGGAGCCGCCGACGAGCACGACGTGGTCGATCTGCGACACCGGCACGCCGGCGTCCTTGAGGACCGACTGGAACGGCGTCTTGGTCCGGTCGAGCAGGTCAGCCGTCAGCTTCTGGAACTCCGAGCGCGTGATCCGCTCCTCGAAGTGCAGCGGGCCGTTCTCGCCGTGGGTGATGTAGGGCAGGTGGATCGTGGTCTCGCTCGAGGACGACAGCTCGATCTTCGCCTTCTCCGCGGCCTCCTGGAGGCGCTGCGCGGCGATCTTGTCGGCGGAGAGGTCGACGCCGTTGTTGTCCTTGAACTTCTTGACCATCCACTCGACGACCCGGTTGTCCCAGTCGTCGCCGCCGAGGTGGTTGTCACCGCTGGTGGCCTTGACCTCGACGACACCCTCGCCGATCTCCAGCAGGGACACGTCGAACGTGCCGCCTCCGAGGTCGAACACGAGGATGGTCTGGTCCTCACCCTTGTCGAGTCCGTAGGCCAGCGCGGCCGCGGTGGGCTCGTTGACGATCCGCTGCACCTTCAGGCCCGCGATCTCGCCGGCCTCCTTGGTGGCCTGGCGCTGCGCGTCGGAGAAGTACGCCGGGACGGTGATCACCGCGTCGGTCACGGTCTCGCCGAGGTAGGCCTCCGCGTCGCGCTTGAGCTTCTGCAGGATGAAGGCGCTGATCTGCTGGGGGGTGAAGGTCTTGCCGTCGATGTCGTCGGTCTTCCACGACTCACCCATGTGGCGCTTGACCGAGCGGATGGTGCGGTCGACGTTGGTGACCGCCTGACGCTTGGCGACCTCGCCGACCAGGACCTCGCCGTTCTTGGCGAACGCCACGACCGAGGGGGTCGTCCGCGCACCCTCCGCGTTGGCGATGACGGTGGGCTCGCCGCCCTCCAGGACCGAGACGACGCTGTTGGTCGTCCCCAGGTCGATGCCGACAGCACGTGCCATGGTGTTGCTCCTCCGTGGTGCTTGGTTCGTGACCCGGACCAGGAGGTCCGGCAAGTAAGTTGAGCCGAGTTGACTCAAGTCTGACACATCGTCCAACGGCGTCGCCACCGGGGTTGTTCCCCCGGGATCGGATCGCCGGCGCTCGAGCGCGGCCCGCGCGGGGTGCGCGGCGGGCGAGTGGCGGGCGGGTGGCCGTCAGCCGACGCGAACGGTGACCGGGTTGGACGTCTTGCCCGACCCGCTGTCGACCACGCGGAACTTGTTGACGCCGACCTGCGCGGACTGGACGTAGGTGTTGAAGGTCTCGTTGCTGACCGAGAGGGTGGCGTTGAAGTCGACCCACTGGCCGCCCTCGAACCGCTGCACCTGGAGGATCGCGCCCTCGCCGCCGGGATAGACGCCCGAGAGGTCGATCCGCTCGAAGTTGCCGACGGCCGTCTGGCCCACCTGCAGGCTGATGGCCCGGTCCGGCTTCTCGGTCTCGACGTCGGTCGGCTCGGTCTCCTCCGACGTCGTGGCGTCGACGTCGGTGGACTCGGTGCCGAGCGTGACCTGCGGACCTTCCACCGCCGTCCGGGACGGCTTCGGGATCACGGCGGACTCCTTGACGGTCGAGTCCGCTGCGTTGGTCGAGTCGCCTCCCAGGCCGACGATCCGGCTCCCGGCGAGCGCGACCCCGCCGAGCACCAACCCGACGGTGATCGAGACGGCGACGAGCGCGACCAGGCCCGCGAGGACCGGGTTGAGTGTCTTGTCGCGCTGCTCGTTCACTGCGCCATTCTCACGGACCGGTCCAACCGGGTCCAAATGTCAGAAACCTCGGGTCCAGACGACCTGCTCGTGGAGCCGGCGCGACCGCCATCCGTCCTCGGTGCGCACGAACGTGTGGTGGTAGAGCCCACCGACCTCGACGACGCGCTCGCCGCCGGCGCCGTCGCTGATGACCATCGGGTTGTCGAAGTACGCCGTCACCCGGGCCTCGTCCTTGGTGTTGGCGAAGGTGATGCCGACCTGCCCGAGCGTGTGCATCCGCTTCTTCGAGAACGCCGGAAGGTTCTCGGCCAGCCACGGCTTCACGTCCGGGAACGCGCCGACCAGCCCACCGCTCTCGCTGTAGTCGATCTGGGCGTCCGGGGTGAAGACCGTGTCGAGCCGGTCGAACTCACCGGTGTCGATGGCGATCGTGTAGCGGATCAACGCATCGTTGATCTCCGTGCGGTCGATGAGCTCAGCCAGATCCATGTGAGCAGCCTCTCAGCGCGGGTCGAGGACGACGACCGGGATCTCCCGGTCGGTCCAGGCCTGGTAGTTGTCGAAGTCGGCGTACAGGTCGACGAGGCGCGGCCACAGCGCGGCGCGCTCGGCTGCATCGGCGACGCGCGCCCGGACCTCGCGCCGGCGCTCACCGCGCAGGGCGATGACGGTGTCGGGGTTCGCGACCAGGTTGTGGAACCACTGGGGGTTCTTCGGCAGACCGCCCTGGGAGGCGACGATCACGACCCGCGGCCCGTCGGCGAGGTAGAGCAGCGGCGTCGTGAACCGCCTGCCGCTCTTGCGGCCGACGTGGTCGAGAAGGAGCGTCGGGACCGGCTTCTTCCAGCCCGCACCGATCCGCCACTTGCTGCCGATCCGTCCGTTGGTCAGCCGGAACACCGGCACGTGCAGGCGGGCGCCGTACTTGATGATCTTGCCGACGATCGGCTTGTCGAGGCCCTCGGGGCGTTCCTTGGTGGCAGGCACGTCCTCACTCTGGCACAAATCTAGAACACGTTCTAGTCTGTCGCCATGCGCTTCTCCTTCGCCGAGGGCATGACCCAGGCCACCTACTACGCCCCGCTCGCCCAGGCCTGCGAGGCGGCGGGCTACACCTCGATGACGATCGCGGACAGCCTGATCTATCCCCAGGAGTCCGACTCGAAGTACCCCTACACCGACACCGGGGACCGGGAGTTCCTGCTCGGCAAGGAGTTCATCGAGACGTTCATCCTGTGCGCCCACCTCTTCGCGGTGACCGAGACGCTCCGACTGACGCCGTTCGTGCTCAAGCTGCCGATCCGTCCGCCGGTCCTCGTCGCCAAGCAGGCGTCGTCGCTGGCGTTCCTGTCCAACAACCGCCTGGGCCTGGGCGTCGGGCTGTCACCCTGGCCCGAGGACTTCGCCGCGCTCGACGTGCCGTGGGCACGACGCGGCAAGCGCATGGACGAGTCGATGGACATCCTGCGCGGCCTCACCTCGGGTGAGTTCTTCGGCTTCTCCGGCGAGTTCTACGACTTCGAGCCGCTCATGCAGTGCCCGGCCCCGACCGAGCCGATCCCGCTGCTCGTGGGCGGACACTCGGACGCCGCGCTGCGCCGTGCCGTGGTCAAGGGCGACGGCTGGATGCACGCCGGCGGCGACGGCGAGGAGCTCGACCGGCTGCTCGCCCGGCTCGCCGAGATCCGCAAGGAGGAGGGCGACACCCGCGAGAACTTCGAGGTGCACGTGATCTCCTACGACGCCTACACCGTCGACGGCGTGAAGCGGCTCGAGGAGAAGGGCGTCACCGACTGCATCGTCGGCTTCCGGGTGCCCTACATCAAGGGCCCCGACACCGAGCCGCTGGAGACCAAGGTCAAGCACCTCGAGCAGTACGCCGAGAGCATCATCGCCAAGGTCAACGGATGAGCGAGTCCTACGGTGTCACGAAGGCACTCTCGGACGCGATCGCCGAGGCCGAGGAGCTGATCGCCAACGCGCCGTTCATCAAGTCCGAGGCGGACCGGATCGAGGGCTACGACTACCTGTCGGGCCGGATCCGGATGGCGATGCAGAACGCGTTCGACTACGACCTCGACCAGCCGCTGTTCGTCAACCCGACCCACCAGTTCTCCAAGCAGGGCCTCGACAACCCGGACGCCATCTATCTCAACGCCTACCTGCGCGAGGGCGTCGAGTACGTCATCCGCGGACGCCGCGGCACCTCGGCCGACCTCTCGTTCCAGGTGATGGGCGGGGCCTACACGGCCACGTCGGCCGCCACCAGCATGCTGGCGTTCGACGACCGCGAGCTCGACATCGCCGAGGACGGGACGTTCGAGTTCCGCTACACCGCGGAGCCCGGCGCCAAGACGCTGATCGTGCGCGAGGTCTTCAACGACTGGGACAACGAGGAGCGCGGCACCCTCACCATCGAGCGTCCCGACACCCGCGGCCGGGCACGCAAGCCGCTCACCCGCGAGCTGATCGCGAAGAAGTACGACGTCGCCGCACGCTCGCTCGTCGGCTCCATCCAGACGTGGTTCGCGTTCCCCCAGTTCTTCCAGTACAAGGAGCCGGTCAACACCCTGACCGTCCCGAAGTCGACCCCGGGCGGGCTGGCCTCGCAGTTCTCCTCGATCGGCCACTACGAGCTCGCCGAGGACGAGGCGATGATCGTCTCGGTCCCGCGCTGCGACGACTGCGCCTACCAGGCCATCCAGATCGGCTCGGACTGGTACGCCTCCACCGACTACGAGACCCACCAGACCTCGCTCACCAAGGCGCAGGCGGTGGCCGACGACGACGGCGTGATGCGGTTCATCATCTCCGAACGACCGCCGATCGACGGCGCGCCGACCGCGAACTGGCTCGAGACGACCGGCCACCCGACCGGTCCGATCATGCTGCGCTGGCAGCGGCTCGAGCGCGACCTCTCCGAGGCCGACGGCCCGACCGTCCAGGTGGTCAAGCTGGCCGACGTACCGTCCCTGCTGCCGTCAGCGACCGCCCTGACGGACGAGCAGTACGGCGCCCGCATCGCCGCCCGTCAGCGGGCGGTCGCCCGCCGGATGATCAGCTGAGGCTCGTTCTCCACAGCCGTCCCGAACGACCTTTGCACCCTCGCTTCGCAATGGAACAATGAGCTCCACTGACGCATACTCGGGGGTGACGGTGGTGAAGGACCCACAGCTCTGGACGCAGGTCGCGGTCATGATCGGCGTGCTCGTGGTGGTGCTGCGCCAGTTCGGTGGACGCATCGATGCGAGGTTCGACGAGGTCGACCGACGCTTCGACGAGGTCGACCGACGCTTCGACGAGGCCCGAAACGAGACGAGCCGACGTTTCGACGAGGCCCGGAGCGAGACGGGCCGACGTTTCGACGAGGTCTACAGCCGGTTCGACGTCGCCGACGACGTCATGAAGGAGCGCTTCGACCACCAGGGAGCGACGGCGGTCATCCGGTTCGGCGTCCTCGAGCGCCGGGTCGCGGCGCTCGAGGACGACATGAAGCTGGTCAAGCAACACCTCATCCCGCCGGCCGCTTGACCTCCACCGAGCTGGTCGCGGGCCGGTCGGCCACGCCTCAAGGGATCCAGTCGAAGACGTCCGGGTTCGGCCCCTGGCGCCCGGCCTCACCCTTGTCGAGTCCCGCGAGGGCCGCAACGTCGTCAGCGGTGAGGGCGAAGTCGAAGACGTCGATGTTCTCCGCCAGTCGCTCCTTGCGGGTCGACTTCGGGAAGACGACGTCACCGCGGTCGATCGCCCAGCGCAGCAGCACCTGGGCCCGCGTCTTGCCGTAGCGCTCGGCGAGCGCGGTCACCACCGGGTCGGACAGCTCGCCGCCGCCCTGGCCGAGGGGCGACCAGGCCTCCACGAGCGCGCCGTGCCGCACGGTGGCGGCACGGGTCGCCTCGTTGGCGAAGTACGGGTGGACCTCGACCTGGTTGACCGCCGGCACGACGCCGGTCTTCTCGACGACCAGGTCGAGGTGGTCGGGCTGGAAGTTGGACACGCCGACCGAGGTGGTCAGGCCCGCGTCGCGGAGCTCGATGAGCGTCTCCCAGGTCGACACGAAGTCGCCGCCGTACTGGGTCGGCAGTGGCCAGTGGATGAGGAACAGGTCGACCTTCTCGAGGCCGAGCTTGTCGAGCGAGACCCGGAGGGACTCCTTGGCCTGCGCCCTCTCGTGCCGGTTGTTGTTGAGCTTGGTGGTCACGTAGACCTCGTTGCGAGCCAGCCCGGACGCCGCGATGGCGGCCCCGACGCCCTCCTCGTTGCCATACATCTGGGCGGTGTCGATGTGGCGGTAGCCGACCTCGAACGCGTCGGAGACGACGCGCTCGGTGTCCTTCGCCGGGACCTGCCAGACACCGAGACCGAACTGCGGGATGGTCGAGCCGTCGTTGAGGGTGATCCGAGGATTGCTCATGAGGTGGTGCAACACGATCCGGCGCGGACTATTCCCCTCGACTCCCCTCGACGCAGGGGCGGGGCTACCAGCCGATCGACCCCGGGACACCCTTGAACGGTCCCGTCACGCTCGAGGTGATCCAGCCGCCGTAGAAGCCGCCCGGTTGCGGGGTCACGGTCTCACCGTCGACCCGGCAGGCGTCGACCTGGCCGGCCATCACCGCGAGCGCCCCGGCGATCGGCTCGAAGCCCGGCGCCGGGTCGACGTAGGTCCACGCCGCCGCCCGCGCCACGCGGCTCTCGGTGACGAGGTCGAAGTACGACGCGACGCCCTTCCACTCACAGAAGCTCGAGCCGCCCGCCGGCCGAAGGACGGCGGGAGCGAACGCCGTCGCAGGCAGGTAGTAGGTCGGCGGGTGGCTCGTCTCGAGGACACGCCATCCCTCCGTGGTCGAGGCCACGACGACGCCGCCGAGCTCCACCTCGAGCAGCGCCGCGGTCCGCTCGAGCCGCGGCGGACGCGGGTAGTCCCAGACCGACTCCGTCATGCTCCGATGCTAGGAACCTGCGCCAACCCCGCTTCCGAATTTTCCCGGTTGCTGGCGCAAAACTGGAACACGTTCTAGTCTTGCCCGGTGATCCCTTTGCTGCAAGACAAGGTCGTCGTCCTCTCCGGTGTCGGGCCCGGCCTCGGCCGCTCCCTCGGCGAGCAGGCTGCGCAGATGGGTGCCGACCTGGTGCTCGTGAGCCGCACCGAGAAGCGCCTCGAGAAGATGGCCGAGGTCGTGCGCTCCTACGGCCGCCGCGCGCTCGTCGTCCCGACCGACATCACCGACGAGGACAGCCGCCAGGCCCTCGTCCAGAAGTCGCTCGACGAGTTCGGCCGCGTGGACTGCCTCATCAACAACGCGTTCGGCATCCCGCCGATGGACCCGATCTCGACCCTCGAGCTCGACGGCCTCCGCGCAGCGAACGAGACCAACGTGTTCGCACCGCTGCGGCTCTCGTCGCTCTTCGCCGACGCCCTCGCCGAGTCGAAGGGCTCGATCATCATGCTCAACTCCTGCGTGGTCTACAGCAGCCAGCCGGAGTACTCCGGCTACAAGCTCTCCAAGGGCACGCTCCAGCACCTCGCCTCGTCGCTCGCCACCGAGCTCGGTCCCCGCGGCATCCGGGTCAACAGCGTCGCGCCGTCCTACATCTACGAGGACGTCAACAAGGCGTACTTCGACTGGATCGCCTCCGAGACCGGCCGTACCCACGCGGACGTCTACGAGGAGAAGGCCGCGCCGACCGACCTCAAGCGGCTCGCCTCTCCCGAGGAGGTCGCCCAGGCGGCGCTGTTCCTCGCGAGCGACCTCGCGTCGGCGGTCACCGGGCAGATGCTCAACGTCGACTGCGGCGAGTTCCACGCGCGATGAGCGAGCCGCGCCAGCGCGCCGACGTCGGGTCGTACGACGACATCGCCGAGGCCGCGATCCGGACCACCGGGCTCAGCGACTTCGGCGGCACCGCCCACGAGGAGGGCCTCCGCCTCCTCGTCGACGACCTGGCCTCGCCCGAGGCCGGGCTGACCCCGATCGGCAACTACTTCCACCGCTCGGAGGTGAAGAGCGCGCTGGTGGGCCGGCTGATGACCGAGGCCCGGTTCGCCGAGTTCCCGGAGCACGCGGACGTCGCGATCGACCGGCCGATCTTCGTGGTCGGCCTCCCCCGGACCGGGACGACGGCGCTGCACCGGCTGCTCTGCGCCGACCCCGGCCACCAGGGCCTCGAGCTCTGGCTGACGCAGTTCCCGCAGCCGCGGCCGCCGCGCGAGACCTGGGAGGCCGACCCGATCTTCAACGCGATGCAGGGCGCCTTCCAGCAACACCACGTCTCCAACCCGGAGTTCATGGGCATCCACTACATGGATGCGACCTCACCCGAGGAGTGCTGGCGCCTCCTCCGTCAGACCGGGAAGTCGATCTCCTACGAGTCGCTGGCCAACGTGCCGCGCTACTCGGAGTGGCTCGCCGGCCAGGACTGGACCGACGCCTACGAGCGGCACCGGCAGAACCTACAGCTGGTCGGGCTGCACGACCAGGAGAAGCGCTGGGTCCTCAAGAACCCGTCCCACCTGGTCGCCCTCGACGCCCTGATGAAGGTCTACCCCGACGCGCTGATCGTGACCACCCGGCGTGACCCCGTCACCTCCATCGCCTCGGCGTGCTCGCTCTCGGCCGAGGCGACCGCCGACATGTCGACGACCTTCGTCGGCAAGACGATCGGCAGCACCCAGCTCGGCATGCTCGAGCGGTCGTGGCAGGCGTTCACCTCGGCGCGCAAGAACTACGACCCGGCGCAGTTCGTCGACGTGGACTACAAGGGCTTCGTGACCGACCCCGTCGGCACCGTCGAGGGCATCTACGACGCGTTCGGTATCGAGTGGAGTGCCGCGGCACGGGCCGAGGTCGGCCGCATCGACGCCGAGTCCCGCACCGGCAAGGCACGCCCGTCGCACAAGTACGACCTCGCCGACTACGGCCTCACCGAGGACCAGGTGCGAGCCGCGTTCGACATCTGATCCGCCGCCGGCGGCTCCGTCTGACCATGGCGCGGCCGGCCGGACCGGATCGCGCCCGTCGTACGGACCGCGAGGACCACCCAGCAGCCGACAGCCACCGCGGCCAGCCCGGCCGGGACCCAGTGGTGGAGCAGGGTCGACGCGGCGACGGCGCAGCAGAACGCCAGCAGGTTGGCGACCACGTCGTACGCGGGCGCGACGAAGCGGCGGTTGACGACGTGGGCGACGGCGACGACGAGACCGCAGGCGAACGTCACCGAGAGCAGGAGACCGACCACGGGGACGATTGTCGCCGTGGGCACCAACCCCACGGCACCGGGGCAGGCGTCACCCCCGGCGGCGCACCCGGATCCGCGCGCCCCGCCGCGGCACGCTGGTGATGTTGCGGACCCGGGGGACGTCGTCCCCGACGGTTGCGACGTCGTACCGGGTGAGGACCTGGCGCAGCACCTCGGCGCCCTCCATCAGCGAGAAGCCAGCACCGATGCAGCGGCGGACCCCGCCGCCGAACGGGATCCAGACGTGGAGCGACGGCGCCTCCGCCCCTGAGAGCTCGGGGAGGAACCGCTCTGGGCGGAACACCTCGGGCTCGGGGAAGTTGCGGTCCTGCTGGTGACTCATCAGGATCGACGGCCCGACAGTGGTCCCCCTCGGGAGGTCGAGACCGCCGACGGTGGCCGGCTCCATCAGGGTGCGCACGACCATCGGGATGATCGGGTGCAGCCGCATCGACTCCTTGAGCACCGCCTCCAGCCAGGCCAGTCCCTCGGGGTCACCGGCGTCGGCCGCCTGCTGGCTGCGGGCGAGCAGGTCGGCGTCGCGGCCGAGCTCGTAGAGCGCCCAGGAGAGCGCGCTGGCTGTGGTCTCGTGGCCGGCGAGGAGCAGGGTCACCAGCTGGTCGCGGAGCTCGGTGTCGTCGAGCCGGTCACCGGGAAGATCCGGGTCACCCGCGGTCATCAGCCGGGAGAGGACGTCCTTGCGCTCCGCCAGGTCGGTGGCGGCCCGGCGCTCGCGGATCTCGGCGTACATCAGGCGGTCGAGCTCGACCTGGTTCTCGATCGTGCGGCGCCACGGGCCGAAGCGCTGCAACCAGGGATAGGCCCAGCCGAGCAGGATCGCGGGGTTGATGTCGACCGTCGCCGTCACCCGCGGGCGCAGCTCGGCGAGCCGCTGCTCGTCGGTCACGCCGAACACCACCCGCAGGATCACCTCGAGCGTCAGCGCGTTCATGCGGTCCAGCGACTCGATCTCCTCGCCGTCCGCCCAGCCCTGGACGGCGTCGGTGGCGACCTCGGCCACCATCGCCCGATAGCCCCGCAGCGCGTGACCGAGGAACGCCGGCATCACGAGCTTGCGGGCCCGGTGGTGCCCGGCGCCGTCCTGCAGCAGCAGGGAGTGCTGTCCCATGATCGGCCCGAGCACGGCATTGCCCTTGCCCGCGTGGAAGACCGCCGGGTCCGCGGCGAAGATCTCCTTGGTCACGTCCGGGTGCGTGAAGAGCACGAGGGGACGACCGCCGGGGATCAGCCGGACTGTGTACGCCTCGCCGTACTTGCGGTGCAGGTAGGGGTGGAACTGGTGCCGGAACCTCATCAGCGCCACGGTCTGGACCAACGCCGGCCAGCGCGGGCCGGGCGGCAGCGCGCCGCGCCGGATCGGCTCCTGGTGCTGGCCACCGATGATGGACCTGCCCTGGAAGCGCTTCATCGTCAAGGGGCGCGTGTCGACCCCGGTCTCGTCGGCGATCTCTGCGGTCACGACCACGAACGTACGCCGATCGCAGTGGAACCGGTTCCTACCAGGGTCGGATCTTCTGCTTCCCCCGACGAACTTGCACGGTTCGGCCGCCCAACTTGCACGGTTCGGCCGCCCAACCTGCACGGTTCGTCGACCGGAGTGGGCGGGTTCGTCGACCGAAGAGTGCGGGTTCGTCGACCGAAGAGTGCGGGTTCGTCGACCGAAGTGTGCGGGTTCGTCAGGGCAGGAGGTTGTCGCGCCGCGCGATGGCGGCGGCCTCGGTACGGCCGGCGGCGCCCAGCTTGCCGAGGATGTTGGAGACGTGGACGCTCACCGTCTTGGTGCTGATGAAGAGCTGGCGTCCGATCTCGCCGTTGGTGCGTCCCTCGGCGACCAGCGCCAGGATCTCCCGCTCGCGCGCGGTGAGCCGCTGCGGCTCGCTCGGGGCGGCCCTGAGGGCGGTGCTGCCGGCCGCACGGAGCTCCTCGAGCAGCACGACCGCGCCGAGGCCGTGGGCGGCGCCGCGTGCGAGGTCGCCCTGCTCCCGGGCCGCGGTCGTCTCCCCCAGCGCGCGCAGGATGCCGGCGTACGTCGTGCGGACGCGGGCGAGCTCCGGCACGCTGGCGAAGTCCTCGAACGCGGCGACGGCGGCCTCCCACGCAGCGAGCAGGTCCTCGCGCTCGGGGACGTCGACACCGCCGAGCCAGCGGGCGCGGAGGTGCTCGGCCCCGAGCCGGAGCGCCCAGGCCCGTCCCTCGGGCCCCCAGGACGCGTTGCTCGCGAGGAACCGTTGCACCACGGTGTCGCCGTCGGCGCGCAGCAGCGCGGCGCGCTCGAGGAGCGACGCCCGTTCGGCGGCGCTCGCCGCGGTCAGCCCGCAGGCGATCGCACCGATGGTCTGGGCCGCGAGACGCACGCGGCCTGCGAAGTGCTCGTGCCAGATCCGGGAGAGCACGGCGACCACGTCGTCGTAGGCGTCGATCGCGGCCGCCGCGTCACCGCGATGAGCGGCCGCCTCGATCTCGGTGCCGGCCGAGAACACGGCGATGCCGCCCTCGTCCGACCACACCTTGCGCAACCTCGTGAGAGCGCTGGCGACGTCGTCACCACGGGCGGAGAGGATCGCCAACCGGATCGCCTCGATGATCGCGCGCGGGATCAGCGGACCACCCTCGTCGTCGGCGATCCCGACCAGCTCGAGCGCCGCGTCCCAGTCACCCTGGGCGTAGCGGACCCAGCCGAGCTGCCACCGGGACTCGATCGAGTACGGCGCCCACGGCAGGCCGGCGGCCCGGCCGCGCTCGACGGCGGCAGCGAACCAGTGAGCCGCCTGGTCCCACTCGGCGGCCTCCTGGTGCGAGCGGCCGATGAGGAACAGCGCGCGCAGCTCGGCGGACACGGCACCGGCGGCGACCGCGCGCTGGGCGGCGTCCTCCAGGGCGGCCCGGACCGCAGCGGAGTCCTCGCCCTCGCCCCGCTTGAACCGCAGGCTGCTCAAGGTGGTCACGACCTCGGAGGCGAGCACCGGCATGGCGAGCCGCTCGGCGAGGGCGAGCGCCTCGGTGGCGGCGTTCTCGGCGTCCTCGACGAGACCCTGCCCGGCGAGCACCCGCGCGTGGGTCGCCAGCACCTTCGCCCGCAACGGGCTCTCCCCCACCGGCGCGAGCCCGACGGCCTCGTGCGAGACCGCGAGCGGGTCGACCTCGGTCTCGATGATGCACAGCGCCATCGCATAGCTGCTGAGGAGCCTGGCCCGGGCGACGGCCGGGGCGTCGGCGGGCAGCCGCTCGAGGTGCTCGGCGAGCAGAGCCGCGGACCGCTGGCTGTCGCCGGCGGCACTGTGGGCGTCGGCGGCCTGGACGACGAGCTTGGTGACGTCGAGGTCGAGACGCGCGACCCGCTCGGGGTCCTCGAGCAGCTCGAGGGCGTGGTCGTAGTGGCGCGCCGCCTCGTCGGGACCACCGACGGAGATCGCCTCGGCGCCGGCCTCGATCCCCGCGGTCACCGCGCGGTCGAGATCCATCGCCCGGCGCGCGTGGCGCGCCATCTCGGCTGCGGTCCCGCGCCCGGCGCCGGCAGCGAGGGCAGCGACGTACTGGCCGTGGAGGCGCACCCGTTCGCCCGGCAGCAGGTCGTCGTAGACGGCCTCGCCGAGGAGCGCGTGGCGGAAGGAGTAGGTCTTGGTGCCGGCGACGAGGACGTTCATCTCGACCGCCTGGCGGATGCCGGCGTCGAGGTCGGCGGCGGGCAGGCCGGCCGCAGCCTCGAGCAGGCTGTGGGTCACCTTGCGGCCGGCGACGCTGGCGATCCGCACCACCTGGCGGGCCTCGTCGGAGAGCCGGTCGAGGCGCACGAGGAGCAGGTCGGCGAGGTCGTCGGGCACCCAGCCCCCGGCGCCGGAGGCCACGAGCTCCTCGACGAAGAACGCGTTGCCCTCGGCGCGGCCGATGATCTGCGCGAGCTCACGCTCGCCGAGCCGTTCGGGGGCCAGCTCGGCGATGAGCGCCCGGACCGCGTCGTCGGGCAGCGGCGAGAGGGCGAGGCGGTCGACGGTCTGGAGCCGGGTCCACTCCGCGACCTGGCGTCGCAGGGGGTGGCGCCGGTGCAGGTCGTCGGAGCGGTACGACACCACCAGGGCGACCGGGTGGGTGAAGGCACGGGTGAACAGGAAGCCGAGCAGGTCGCGGGTCGACTGGTCGGCCCAGTGGGTGTCCTCGACGACCACAAGGAGCGGCGCACCCTCGGCAGCGGCGTCGAGCAGCGCGTGGACGGCCTCGAACAGCTCGCCACGGTCGGCGCTCGGCTCGACCTCGGTCGGGGCCTCCGGGGTGGAGCGGACCCGTCGGCCGGGCTGGAGGCGGCCGATCGCCGGGTGCACGGCGGAGATCCGCTCCACGACGTCGGGGAGCTCGGTGTCGAAACGGCCGAGCAGCTCGCTGAACGGCAGGTAGGGCAGGGCGCTCTCGCCGAAGTCGAGACAGTGGCCCGCGATGACCCGCCAGCCCTCGGCCTGGGCGTGGTCGCGCAGCTCCATGAGCAGCCGCGTCTTCCCCACGCCCGCGTCGCCGCTGAGCAGCACGACGCCGTGGCGCTCACGCCGCTGCCCGACGCCGAGGAGGTCCGCGAGCTGCTCGAGCTCGGCGTCGCGCCCGACGAGGGTGCGGCTGGTGTGCGCTGCCACGGGCTCCATCATGGTGCCCAGCGCCGACAGGGGCGCGGTCATTTCCGACTGCGTCTGGATGGTCGTCGGGACGGGGGCCGCGGTGGGGGTCACGGAGGAGCCGGTCGGAGCGGTCGGCTCAGATCGACTTCTCGGCGGCGGCGACCCGCCGCAGCCACGACGAGCGCGAGCGCCCGCCCCGCTGGGCCGCGATCGCCTTCCGGTTCTTGTCGCGGCGGTACTCCATCTCCGACTGGATGATGTAGGGATGCATGGTGTCTCTCCTGGTTCTTGATGACATCCCCGAGATTCGTCGTCTGAGGTAGGCCCGCACATCGGGCAAGTGCCTTATTCGGGGCGCCACTGGCGGCTGAGGAGCGGCCCCGGCTACCTCAGACGGGGTCCGAGAGGGGTCCCGGAAGGGTCCGGGAGGGCCTCGGACGGGATCGGCGGCGACGGGTGGGATAGTGCCCCGTGGAGTTCTCCGAGGTCGTCCGACGCCGCCGGATGGTGCGCAGCTACACCGACGAGCCGGTGGACCCGAGCCTCGTCGAGCGGGCGCTCGACCACGCGACCCGAGCCCCCAACGCCGGCTTCTCCCAGGGCTGGACGTTCGTCGTGCTCGACACCCCGGCCGACACCCGCCGCTTCTGGGAGGCGTCGACCGACCGCGTCGAGGACCCCGACCGCTGGCTCGCCGGGATGATGCGGGCGCCGGTCGTGATCGTCCCGTGCAGCATCAAGGCGGCCTACCTCGACCGCTACACCGAGTCCGACAAGGGATGGACCGACCGCGCAGAGAAGCGGTGGCCGATGCCGTTCTGGGACCTCGACACCGCGATGGCCTCCCTGCTCATCCTCCAGACGGTGACCGACGCCGGGCTCGGCGCCTGCTTCTTCGGCATCGTCACCGAACGCGAGCGAGAGGTGCGGCAGGCCCTCGGCCTGCCCGACGACGGCGACCCGCACCCGATCGGCGCGATCACCATCGGGCACCCGGCCCCACGCAGCACGGGCGCCACCGGCTCGGCGAGCCGGCGTCGTCGTACCCCGTGGAACGAGGTGGCGCACCGGGGGCGCTACGGCGCAGGCTGGCAGTGATGCGTCCGAGCCCCGTCGTCACCCACCTCTCGCCCGACGAGCTGCGCTCGCAGGAGCCGGTGCTCCCCCGCGTGACGGTGCTGCTGCACCCCTACCGGCGTCAGATCGTGCTGGTCCTGGTGGCCGTGCTCGCGTCGGCCGCGCTCACCTCGATCGTCCCCTTCCTCGTCCGGGCGGTCTTCGACGACGCCCTGTTCCCGCTCGACGGCAGTGCGCCCGACCTCGGCCTGCTGGGCTGGCTGGTCGCCGGGATGTGCGTCATCCCGGTCGTGACGGCGTTCATCGGGATCGGCCAGAACCTGCTGACGTCGACCGTCGGGAACTCCGCGATGGCCGACCTGCGCGGCGACCTCTTCGAGCACCTCCAGAAGATGGAGCTCGCGTTCTTCACCGCCACCAAGACGGGCGCGATCCAGAGCCGGTTGGCCAACGACGTCGCGGGCGTGCGCACGGTGCTGACCGACACCGCGACCACGATCGTCCAGAACTCCGTCACCGTGACCGCGGCGCTGGTCTCGATGATCGTGCTGTCGTGGCAGCTCACGATCCTCACGCTGGTGCTGATGCCGCTCTTCGTGTGGCTCCAGCTCCGGGTCGGTCGGCGGCGGCAGCGCCTGGCCCGTCGTACCCAGGAGTCGCTGTCGGAGATGACGGCGATCACCGAGGAGGCGCTCAGCGTCTCCGGGATCCTGCTGGCCAAGGTGTTCAACCGGTCCGAGCACGAGGTCGACCGCTACCGCGAGGCCAACCGCCGCCAGACCCGGCTCCAGGTCGAGCAGGCGATGACCGGCCGGACCTTCTTCGCCGTCGTCCAGACCTTCTTCGCGATCACGCCGGCGCTCATCTACCTGGTCGCCGGCTGGGTGATCACGGGTTCCTCGGTCATCGGTGCCGACGTCCTGACGGCGGGCACCCTGGTCGCCTTCACGACGCTGCAGAGCCGGCTACAGATGCCGCTCCTCCAGCTGATGCGGGTGAGCCTCGACGTCCAGACCTCGCTCGCGCTCTTCCGCCGGATCTTCGAGTACCTCGACCTCGAGCCGGCGATCACGGAGCGCCCCGGCGCCGTGGCGCTCGACCACGACAGCATGCGCGGGCGGGTCGAGCTGCGCGGCGTGTGGTTCCGCTACCCCGAGCCGAGGGCGCTGTCGGGGACAGTGCGCCACGACCGGTTCGGCGACAGCGGCGTCCGGATCGGCGAGGACGAGGAGCGCGTGACCGGGACCGGCTGGGCCCTCGAGGACGTGTCGATCACGGTCGAGCCGGGCCGGTTCGCCGCCATCGTCGGTCCGTCCGGGTCCGGGAAGACCACCGCGACCTACCTGGTGCCGCGTTTCTTCGACGTCACCGAGGGTGCCGTGCTCATCGACGGCCACGACGTCCGCGACCTCACCCTGTCCTCGCTGGCCGACGCCGTCGGCATGGTCACCCAGGAGCCGTACCTCTTCCACGGCACGATCCGCGACAACATCGCCTACGCCTGCCCGGACGCGACCGCTGATCGGATCGAGCAGGCCGCGCGCGACGCCAACATCCACGACCGGATCATGAGCTTCCCCGAGGGCTACGAGACGATCACCGGCGAGCGCGGCTACCGCCTCTCCGGCGGCGAGAAGCAGCGCCTTGCCATCGCCCGCGTGCTCCTCAAGGACCCGGCGATCCTCATCCTCGACGAGGCGACCTCGGCCCTCGACACCGAGACCGAGCGCCTCGTCCAGGAGGCCCTCGAGCGCGCGACCCGCTCGCGGACCACCATCGCGATCGCCCACCGCCTCTCGACCATCCAGTCCGCCGACGTCATCTTCGGACTGGCCGGCGGCCGGATCGTCGAGCAGGGCACCCACCAGGAGCTCCTCGCCGACCCCGGCGGCCTCTACGCCCGCCTGTACGTCGAGCAGTTCTCCCGCCCGGCCGGCCCGCCTCCGCCGTACGACGACCTGCGCGCCGACATCTCCCTCTGAGCCGGCGCGTCTAGCCGGCGGTAAGTCCGCGCTAAGTGGGCAGCTCCAGAGTCAGGTCATGGCCCCGAACACCGAGGCCCCCACCTCAGGAGCACACCATGAACAACATCCTCCGCCGCTTCCTCGCCGGCCTCGCCCTCTCCCTCGCCGTGCTCGGCGGCAGCCACATCGCCGCACCGGAGTCGGCCTCGGCCGCCAGCTACGTCCAGGGCTGCTTCAAGCACACCAACGGCAGCGCGTTCAACCGCACGATCAACCTCGACTACTGGGCCAACGGCCGCTGGAACCGGGTAGCCAGCCAGGAGGGCATCTACTCCGGCTGCGTCTCGTGGAACATCTCCGGCTGGCTGCAGAGCTACCCGCTGCAGATGTCGGTCAACTACTGGGTCGGCCGCACCCGCTTCCACGGCCAGAGCCCCTACTACGCCTACGCCGGCAGCGCGCGCGCCAACCTCGGCACCGGCTGGGTCTACCAGAGCTGACGGGATCACCCGTTCCCGCCCTCAGCCCACCGGCGCCGCTTACGATCCGACCCTCAGGGGGATCCATGAACATCAAGCGTCACACCGCAGTCGCCGCGGCACTCGCCGCGGCACTGGGCGTTGCAGCATCGGTCGACGGCAGTCCGGCGGCCGCCGACCCGCCGCCCGACCCCGGGGCCTGTGCCCTGACCGGGATGACCACCTACGCGTTCGACGGAGGAGGCGACGGGACCTCCTGGTCAGACCCGCTCAACTGGAGCGGCGATGTGGCTCCAGGCCCCGACGGTCAGGACGACGCCTACGTCTGCCTCGGCGCCTTCGACGTCGACATGGAGGCCGGCGACCTCGCGCTGGTGCAGGCGATCGACATGGAGCTCTTCGCCCAGCTCACCGTCCCCGCGGGTGCCGGCCTGTTCGTCTACGGCGACCCCGAGACCCGACCCTCGACCGTGCGCGGGTATCTCGAGCTCGGCGGCGCCGTCGGCGGGCCGGGTCGGATCGACCTGATGCCCAACAGCCTCTTCGGCACCACGGCGTTCAGCAGCGACACCGTCCTCGATCCGGCACCCGCGCTGGCCGGCGATCCTTGCGCGCTCTTCGACGGCTTGCCACCTGCGGCCTGCGCCACCGGCGGCGAGCTCGTCGACCACTCGGCGATGAACGGTTACGGCGGACTCCGTCTCATCGGCGGCTACGACCTGATCATCGACGGCGCGCTCGTGCCGGGCGACGCCGGCATCGGCCTGGCTGCGGGCAGCAGGCTCGTCATCAGGGCCGGCCACCAGGTCAACGTCCACGGCGACGGCGACTTCTACGTGATCGGCAAGGGCAAGCCGCGCCCGGCCCTCATCAACCACGGCATCATCCGCAAGTTCCGGGGCGGCGGTCCGGATCGTGGCGTCACCGTCATCAGCACCCGGTACGGCGGCGACGGCGAGGTCTGGGTCGAGGAGCAGGACGAGGTGATCATCACCGACGGATCACGACGTCCCGCCGAGGTGACGGCCGGGAGCCTTCTCGGCTCCGGACCGTGCCGCCGCGACTCCGGCGACTGCCGCTTCACGACCCTCAGCAAGAGCGGCAAGCGCCAGTCCGCCGTGCTCGAGGCTCCGTCGTCGCAACCCGAGTCGCAACGTGCTCTCGTCGAGGTGCGGCCGCGCGCCGACCTGCGGCGGCCCGGCGACCTCGGCATCCCCTACCTGGTGCACGCCGACGAGCTCGAGGCGACGCCGCTGACCCCCGCGCGCATCGAGCTGCGGTACGACGGCAGCCTGCTCGACGGTCGGACGTGGGCCGACGTCCAGGTCTTCCGGCAGCGGGGCGCCGGGGCTCCTTGGCGCCGGATCCGTTCCTGCGAGTCCGACGGCACCCCTCCGGGCACCGCGCGTGCGTGCGTCGACCGGAACCACCACGCCGACAGCAGCCGTCAGGTGCCGAACAGCGGCGGCGACGCGATCCTCGTCGTCCGGACCACCGTCACCAGCCGCTGGGTGGGGCGCTGAGAGGCACGGTAAGCGCACGGTAAGCGCCTGGAAGGCGCTCCTCGGGAATCTCCTCCTACCAGCCCGGACACCGGGCCCCACGCCCAGGAGATCCCGATGAACAAGCTCACCGTCCGCCGCTCGCTCGCCACCCTCGCCCTCGCCGCTGCCGCGGTCGCCGGGGCCACCAACGTCGCCGCCCCCGCCTCTGCCGAGGCCGGCCACGGTCCTGCCAAGAAGGACGTCTCGGTCGACACCCGGGGCGGCGAGAGCGTCACCGGGCGGGTCGCCGTCGACGAGCTCGGAGACCAGCTCGACGAGGTCGCCGACCGGCACGGGCTGTCGGCCGACAAGCTGCGCAAGACCCTCCTCCACGACAAGACCCTCAAGGTGACCGACAACGGCTCCCTGGTCTTCGCCGACGAGCCCCTCAAGACCGGCCAGTCCTCGATCACCGACAACATCCAGAGCCCGCTCTACCCGACGGCGGACACGTTCGCGCTGCACTCCCGGCCGAGCTCGCCGTACAAGCTCTACCTGGACTTCACCGGCAACACCACCTCGGGCACCCAGTGGAACTCCCAGTTCAACGGCGGCCGCGCGATCGTGTCGGCGCCGTTCGACCTCGACGGCAACCCCGGCTCGTTCTCGACCCGCGAGCACGCGGTCATCCAGGCTGTGTGGCTCCAGGTCCGCGAGGACTACGCGCCGTTCCACATCGACGTCACCACCCAGGACCCGGGCCTCGACGGACTGCGCCGCACCTCCGCCGACGACGGCGCGTACGGCGTCCGGATGGTCATCAGCCCCAGCAACGCCTGGTACCCCAACGCCGGTGGCGTCGCCTACCTCAACACGTTCGGCGAGGTCCGCTCCGGCACCGAGACGACGGCGTTCGTGTTCACCAACACCTCCGGTGCCGCCAAGTACGTCGGCGAGGCGTCGAGCCACGAGGCCGGCCACACCCTGGGCCTCAGCCACGACGGCAACGCGAGCCAGACCTACCACCCGGGCTCCGGCAACTGGGCGCCGATCATGGGCCTCAGCTACTACAAGCCGGTCACGCAGTGGAGCAACGGCTCCTACGCCGGTGCCAACAATCAGGAGAACGACGTCGCCAAGATCGCCGCGAAGGTCTACTACGCGGCGGACGACTACACGAACTCGACCAGCTCCACCGGCACGCTGCCGGCCGGCACCGCCCGCTACGGGATCATCAACTCCGGCGACGTCGACCTCTTCCGCTTCAGCCTGACCGGGACCCGCACCCTGAAGATCGCGGCCTGGGGCAACACCGGCCCGGTCGACACCAACCTCAACCTGCGGATCACGCTGCGCGACGCCAACCTCAACGTCGTCGGCACCTGGTCGCCGAACGGTGACCTCCAGGTCAGCACCCCGGCGCGGACGCTGGGCCAGGGCACCTACTACGTCCAGGTCGACGGCCCCGGCGAGGGCGTGTACTCGAGCTACGGCTCGCTGGGCTTCTACGGGATCCAGCTCAGCTGGGCCTGACCACCGGGCCGGTTCGGCCCACCGGACGGGAGCGGAGTCGCCGTGGGGGGCGGCTCCGCTCCTTTCGGCGTGCGCTCAGGTCGCGGCGGTCGCGAGCACGTCGTCGAGCAAGTCCCGCGCGGCGGTGGCCGACGCGAGTCCGCCGAGGGTCCACGCGCGGGTGGCGGCGGCGCCGCCGAGCAGGTCGCGGGCCGAGCTCAGCGCGCCGGCGAGGTCCCGCTCCACCGGCTCCTCCGAACCACCGGGTGACGACGAGGTGGCCTCGGCCGCGGCGAACAGACGGACCGCGTCGTCGTGACGGCCCGCTCGGGTGGCGATGGCCCCGCCCACCCGCAGGCACTGGGCCCGCGCCAGCCGCTGCCGCGTGCGGTCCGCCAGCACCAGAGCCTCGCGGAGCGTCGTCGTCGCCCCCACCAGGTCGCCACCGGCGACGAGCGCCCGGGCCAGGGTGATCCGGGCGTCCCGGGCCTCGGGGACCCGCGAGGTCCCGGCCATCGTCTGGGACTCCACGGCGTACGCCGCCGCGGTGTCGACGTCGTCCTCGTCGAGGGCGATCTCGGCGAGGGTGTTGAGCGTGTCGGCGATACGGGTGACGTCACCGTGCTTCCGGACCACCTCCAGCCGGCGCAGGTGCAGCGCGGCCTCCTGGTCGAACTGCCCCTGGACGCCGAAGACGATCGCGTTCATGGCGAGCGCGACCGCCACCTGCGGATAGAGGTCGTGCTCCTCGGCGAGGGCGAGTGCTCGCTCGGCGTGGGTGGTGGCCGCGGAGGGATCCCCGAGGATCGCCAGCGCGCCCGCGACGTAGCACTCAGCGGCGGACCGGAGCGCGGCGCTGTCGGGGTCGTCGACGTCGGCATCGGCGGCGAGCTCCAGCGCCCGCGCGCACAGGTCGCGCGCCTCCTCCCACTCGGTGAGGTGGTACGCGAGCTGCCCGGCGACGAGCAGGAGCTCCGCGGAGTCGGGCGCCACGTCGCGGGCACGAGCGACCAGCGCGCCCCCGGTCGACAGGCGGCCTGAGGCGACCCAGAGCTCGGCCGACCCGCGGATGAGGCGGGTCGCCAGGTCGAGGTCGCCGTCGTCGAGCGCCCGCCCGATGGACGCCTCGACGTCGGCCGCCTCGTCGGCGAACCGACCGAGCGCCAGCACGCCGTCCGGTCCCTCGACCTCCTTCGACCACACGGCCACCTGGCCGGACAGGTGGTCGGCGAGCCGGCGACGTCGGTCCGCGAGGTCGGCGTGCCCACGGAGGTTGCGGTGGGCGAACGCGCGGACCGTCCCGAGCATCGCGAACCGCACCTCGACCCGGCTCTCGACGGCGGTGACGAGCCGGGCGTCGCTGATCGCGGCGACCAGGTCCAGCACGTCGGGGACGTCGGGGCACACCGCCTCGAGGGCGTCGAGGGTGAAGCCGCCCTCGAAGAGCGCCAGCCGGTCGCACATCACCCGGGCCTCGTCCTCGAGGCGTTGATAGCTCCACTCGATCGTCCGGTCCAGGGCGCGGTGCCGCTCCGGGACGTCGGCCGCGGTGGTGGTCAGGACGCCGAGCCCCTCGGGCAGGGCGGCGAGGAGCCGATCCAGGCCCAACAGCTTGACCCGCGCCGCGGCGAGCTCGAGGGCGAGCGGCAGCCCGTCGAGCATCCGGCACAGGCGCGCGACGGCGTCCTCGTGGCCGGCGAGGGCGAACGAGCGGCCGGCCGCGCGAGCGGCCGCGGCGGCGCGGTCGACGAACATGGCGACCGCCGGTGCGGCGGCGATCTCCTCGACCGAGGCCCCGTCCGACGGGAGTGCCAACGGGGGCACCGGGAGCTCGGCCTCAGCGAGCAGCCCGAGACCGATCCGGGAGGTGACGACGACGGT
Organism: Nocardioides stalactiti; assembly: GCF_014180715.1. GTDB lineage: Bacteria > Actinomycetota > Actinomycetes > Propionibacteriales > Nocardioidaceae > Nocardioides > Nocardioides stalactiti. Next base: position 23,685 of record NZ_JACEFC010000071.1, read on the forward strand.
CAGCGCGGTCCGCTCGAGG
>NZ_JACEFC010000072.1 GCF_014180715.1 Nocardioides stalactiti
CCTATCACCGCCGTCGACGGCAAGCTGGTCTCGGACGTTTGACCCCGATCGAATACGAGTTGATCATGGCCCCAACCGCCACCCAGGCGGCCTAACCCCAACTGTCACCAGTTCGTGCAGCAGACCCCAGTACTCATGATTGGACCTCTGTCATCCGAGGGATTTCCGTCCACTTCTCGTCCGGTGACCACCGTTGTGTCCGCCGCCGTGGCCTGGTTGCGTGCTTGCTACTCGTCTCCCTGCCAAGGGGGACCGTGGGTGCGCGGCAGACCCAACTTGGGGCGGCGGCGGAACCATCTTCGGGTGACAGAAAGTGTCGCCGAGAGAAGACTGCGACAATTAGAGCCTTGGTGTCAATAGAAGTACAAAAAACCTTCACTTGTATCTGGCTCGCGGGCCGGTCATCCATGCAGCGGGACACAGGCGTGTGAGTTCCGGTTACGTCAGGATCCGTTGCGCCGACAACGGGGCTCGTACGTCATGAGAGCGTGTCCATTTGTCAGGCGCGGCTGTAGGTGCCGCGCCTGCAAGTCGCGGACACGCCAGAGCTCCCGAGGGGCCACGAGGCCATCGCGTGAGCTCTCTTCGATGCCTGCGACCGCGCACCCGAAGGGACGCTCGCCCGCGCCTCTGAACCCGAAGCGTGGTCTACGGGAGTAGGCAGGTCACCTGATCCGTAACAATCGATGTAGCGGACCCACCAGTTCACCGTCGTGGACTACGCCCGCGTCCGGACTTGGCGGGCAGGGTGTGCATCAGGGTCGGCGCAGAGGCCCTCGCCTTCGCGAAGACCCAGGTATCTCAGAGCAACCTCAGAGATTCGTCGGCCGGTGGTGTCGGCATCGGCGCCGGGGAGCGCGAGATGACTGACAGCGAGGCGGACGAGAGCGTCGGTGGCGTCCTGGACATCCGAGCCATCGAGCTCGGGGAACTGTTCGTGCAGCCATGCCGCCAAGGTCTCACTTGCGACGTCCAGGAGCCGTCTGGAGGTGGTGATCAGGGGCAGCATGCCTGTGGGTGTGTCGAGTGCCGCCGTGTCGAGCGCCGGGTCCCGGTGGGACACCAGCACCGCCCGCAGCAACGGGCTCCTCTCGGCTTCGGCCAGGGTGTAGCGAACCGACGCCTGGATCCCGCCTGCGGCATCCGCGGGAAAGTGGGTGAGGACGTTCTGGATTCCTGCCAGGAATCGTTCGGCCTCGTGAAGGACCAACGCCTCACCCAAGCCCTGCTTGTCTCCGAACTCCTTGTAGAGCATGGCGCGCGAAGCCCCGATCGAGGTGGCGATGTGTCCCACCCGGACCTTGTCCCACCCCTTCTCGACCGTCTCGGCGTATGCAGCTTCCAATGCCCGCTGTCGCAGGTGAGCTCGGTAGGACGCCCTCAACGCCGTGGCCATGGACAAACTCTACTCGATTGTCGCGACTGCGACAGTGTCACCACAGGAACCCTTCGACTGGGTAGTCGAACAACGGCGAGGTGGGAGGATTCGCCCCACGACGTCGTCTGGTGCGAGAAGGATCAGGATCAAGTCGCAACGAGAACGTCAAGTTGCTCTCGGTCCACCTCGAGCCCCTTGCCGAGCGCTTGCTTGGCCCACACGAAGTCTCGAGGACGGTTCACGCAATCCGCGGCGATCAACCGGCCCCGCTGTAGGTAGTAGCAGGAGAAGTCGCGGTCACTGGCTGGGTCGCCGTTGATCACGACCTCGTCGTACCCGGTGTTCAAGCCGGCGATCTGCAGCTTGAGGTCGTACTGGTCCGACCAGAACCACGGCAGGGACGCGATGGGACGTTCTCGGCCACACAGCGTCGCCGCCGCCGTTTTCGCCTGCTCGGCGGCGCTCGGCACTGATTCCAGCCTGACGACTCGGTCGTAGCGAGCCATCCGATGACTGGCACAGTCCCCCGCGGCCACGATCCGGGCGTCGCTGGTGCGAGCGTGGTCGTCGATGACGATCCCGTCCTCCACCTCCAGGCCCGCGTCGACAGCGAGCTCCACGCTGGGGACCAGTCCAACGCCCACGATCACGAGATCGGCCGGGATCCGCTCACCCCCGGCCAGGATCGCCTCTCTGACTCGCAGGTCGCCGACCAAGCTCTCCACGAGAGCACGGCTCCGGATGACCACACCTGCTTCTCTGTGCACCCGCTCGTAAAAGGCCGACACCTCGGGTGCAGTGACCCTCTCGAGCACGCGTTCGGCAGCCTCCAGGACTGTCACTTCCAGACCCAGCGCCCGCAGGGATGCGGCTGTCTCCAGACCGATGTAGCCGCCGCCGATAATGACGGCATGACGACCGGGCACGGCCGACTCGCGGATCGCCTCGACGTCGGCAAAGACCCGAAGGTAGTGAATCCCCGGAAGGTCGCTGCCGGGCAGGGACAGCCTGCGCGCGCGGCCCCCAGTGCACAGTGCCAGACCGTCGTACGCCAGTGTCTCGCCCTCGCTCGTCACGACGCATCCGGCCTCACGATCGATGCGGTTGACGGTTGCCCGTACCAGCCGGATCTCCTGCTTGGCGTAGAACTCCGTCTTGCGGATCGCGAGCTCCTCCCGGCTGCTCCTGCCGAGGAGGTACGCCTTGGAGAGGGGGGGCCGATGATAGGGCAGCGCCGCCTCGTCTCCGATCACGACGACCTCTCCGTCCCAGCCCTCCTGCCGCAGGCTGGCCGCCACCTGGACGCCCGCGTGACTGGCTCCCACCACGAGAGCCCTGCCCCGGGTCACCTGGCGGTCTTGGGAGTCAGCTCGACCATCAATTTGCTGATCCCGCGCACGAAGTTCGATTGGACGTACTCAGGATCGGCAACGACTTCGATCTTCTCGAAGCGAGGGAGCAGCTCCTCCCAGAGGATGCGCAGCTGCATCTCCGCGAGCCGGTTCCCCATGCACCGGTGGACACCGAATCCGAAGGAGATGTGGTTGCGCGCGTTGCTTCGGTCGATGATGAGGTCATCGGGTCGGTCGAAGACGCGATCATCCCGGTTGCCCGAGGCGTACCACATGACCACCTTGTCCCCCTTGCGGATGAACTGACCGTTGAGGATCGTGTCCTTCTTGGCCACTCGGCGCATGTAGGCCAACGGAGTCTGCCACCGGATAATCTCCGAGACCATGTTGGGGATGAGGCTCGGGTTTGCCTTGAGCTTCTCGAACTGGTCCGGGAATTGGTTCAGCGCGAGCACTCCGCCGCTCATGGAGTTCCGCGTCGTGTCATTGCCTCCCACGATCAGCAGGACGAGGTTGCCCAAGAACTCCATCGGGCGGTCGATCAGGTCCTTGGTGTCCTCGTTGCTCTGCAGCATCGTGATGAGGTCGAAGCCGGGCTCCTCGCCCGCGGCGAGGCGCGCCTCCTTGTCGCGCCACAGGCTACTGAGCCCCCTCGCCGCATCGACGAATCCTCGGAAGACCTCGTCGTTGTCGGAGGGGCCGCCATTGGCCTGCTCCATGGAGCTGGCCAGGTCAGACCACTCCACCAGCTTGCGACGCTGGTCGTAGGGGAAGTCCAGCAGCGTCGCCAGCATGCGCGCCGTCAGCTCGATGGAGACGCGATCGACCCAGTTGAAGGGTTCGCCGACCGGGAGGCCGTCGAGCACCTCTTGGACGCGCGAGCGGATCAGCGCCTCCATCTCGCGCAGGTTCTTGGGAGCCACGACGCCTTGGACGGCCGCGCGCTGACGGTCGTGCTTCGGCGGATCCATGGCGATGAACATGGCCACATCCATGAACCGCGGAGGCTCGCCGATGATGATGAACGGCTCGGCCGAGAAGGTCTCGTGGTCCTTGTCGACCGCAACGATGTCGGCGTGTCGGGTCACTGACCAGAACGGACCGAAGGGGCTGTTGGCCTGGAAGTGGACGGGCGCCTCGTTTCGCACCCGCTCGAAGTACGACTGCCACTTGCCCTGCCGGTAAAGGAACGGGTTGCTCAGGTCGATGTCGGCGAGCGCGACCTCTTCCACGGGCGGGATGGGCCGCTCGACGAAGATTCTTTGCCCGTTGGACCGCGTCACGAAGCGGCGGGCCCGGTCGTACAGGTGGGCGCCGCGGATCTGCAGCCCCATCGGGACCAATGATTGCGCTCGCTCGGTCAGGGTGTCGGTCACGACCGTCAGTGTCGTCATGATGTCGATGTCCTTTCGCTGATCACATCTGGAATTCTGGGAGCCGGACCACCAAGCCGTCACAGTCCTCGCTCATCCTCATCTGGCAGGACAGCCGCGAGGTCGGCTCGCGCTCAGGGTTCATCGCCAGCATCTCCTCCTCGACGGAGGTCGACCGTCCGACCGCGTCGATCCACGAGTCGTCCACGATCACGTGGCAGGTGCCGCATGCCGCCTCGCCACCGCAGTCGCCATCAATACCGGGGACCATGTTGCTCACGCCGATCTGCATGAGGGACTCGCCGTCCTCCAGCGGAACCTCGTGCTTCTCTCCGTCATGAGAGATGAAGGTGACTACTGACATCGCGGAACTCCTCACTCGAAAACTGGTTCCCAGTGTTGTGGCCGATTCGGCTTAGTGGCTATGGTCACCCGCGTCAGCTTTTTGTGAATTCGGCTCAGGAGACGACGTAGTTGAGGCAAGAGGAAGCCGGTGTCCCTCCCCTCGCGTTTGTTCAATTACTGAACAGTGATGCCCTTCAACCCGACGCGGTCGCGAACTTCCGTCGCCTTGTGCGCCGCGAGGGCTGGTCGGAACTCGAACTGGTCAGGCGTGACCGGCAAGTGCCGATCCGATGGTTCCGCGAGGTGTTCGCCGACCTCGATCCCGACAGCGCGACCCGCTTCGGGCTCGCCTTCGCCGAACAGGCGCAGCTGACGTCCTTCGGCCCCTTGAGCCTGCCCCTGATCAGTGCCGCTTCCGTGGCTGAGGTCTTCGACCTCCTCGGCTACCTACCGGTCATCTCGGGAAGCCTTCGACCACACTTCCACCAGAGTCCGACAAGCTTGACAGTGGGTCTCACCGGGCAGACCGACGACCAGGCTCTCAACTGCCTCGTCATCGCATACGGTGGAGCAGCTCTGCTACGGCTGCTCGACATGCTGGCCGGAGAATTGCCCGCCGTGACGCTGCATCTCGCCTGGGAGGCCCCCAGCAGCACGCCGGCGCTGCCGCCCGACGCCGTGTCTGGACGCTTGGTGTTCGGCGCACACACCTCGTTCATCCACGTACCCGTCGAGTCCCTCTCAGCACCTTGCCGATTCCCCGACCCCGTCGCCTATCGCCTCGCCATCACTGAGCTGCGCCGCACGCTCGAGCGCGACAGGGAACCCACCAGCATCTCCGAAACCATCAGGCGGGCGATCGAGGAGGACCCTGCTCACAGTGGCCGCGATGAGGTCGCGGCCGTGCTGGGCATGTCGGTTAGCACAGTGAAGCGGCGCCTCGATACCGAGGGCACGACCTTTCGCGAGCTGCGAGAGGCGGTTCTCCGCGAACGTGCCATTGTGCGCCTCCTTGACCCGTCGCTTCCCATCAGCCAGATCGCCGTCGACCTCGGGTACAGCGACTTGGCCAACTTCTCTCATGCCTTCAAACGCTGGACAGGGCAGTCACCGGTTGCCTTCCGCCGAGCGGGTAGCCGCATCCGGCCGCATGCTGAGGCGCGTCGTCATCCCCTCTGACGCGCGCCAGTGGCGATCGGAACCATTAGACCTTGACAGCGTCGACCTCATCAGGCCTCAGCCCAGCGTCACGCTGGACACCCGTGGCAACTGAAGCGGTCAGTCCCATCGTCATGGTGTGGCGATGCGTTGTCTGTGTTGATGGGTTCAGGCGTTCAGTACTGGCAGGTCGTCGGCGCCCGATCTCGGGTTCGGTGGTGGGGACGATGCTGATGCGGCAGCGGGCGAGGAAGGCACCGACGAGCCCCGGGATCCCTCCGAGGATCGGGAAGATCCCTACTGCGTCCTAGAAGCGGCGAATCTCGCGGTTATTCACCCGGGGGTGTTGGACCAGCTCTGGGTCCACACGTCCTCGGGAACTCGGTGAACGCCAGGATGTCGGACGGCCTGCTGGACGGATGTAGGCAGGTCACCTATTCGTGCGGCAGTCCCAGGTGTCTTGTGCGCTCGACCGCTGGCTGAGCAGAGTGGCGAGCCGATCACCTTCGACGTCGAGGTTCGGGATCAAAGGATCGAGCCAGCGTGGCAGCCACCACGCCCTATCGTCGACGATCGCCATCACCGCTGGCATGAGAGTCATGCGGACGAAGAAGGCGTCGACAAGGACGCCAACGGCGAGCGCGAGACCGAGCTGCTTGACCACAATGTCGTGGCTGAAGATGAAGCCGGAGAAGACGGCGACCATGATCACGGCAGCTGCTACGACGACGCGGCTGGCTTGGTCGAAGCCGCGCACGACGCTGTGCATGCCGTGGTGGCCGTGGACATAAGCGTCGCGCATCGAGGAGACGAGGAAGACCTGGTAGTCCATGGCGAGTCCGTAGAGGATGCCTGTGGCGATGATCGGTATGAAACTCATCATCGGGCCACCCCCCTCCACCGCAAACAGGCTGCCGAACCATCCCCAGGTGAAGACCGCTGTAGTGACGCCGAAGGTGGCCAGGATGCTGAGCAGGAATCCGGCCGTCGCGACGAGTGGAACGATGACGGACCGGAAGACCAGCATCAGGATCAGTAGCGATAGCAGCACGATGACCCCGAGATACTGCGGGATTACGTCGGCGAGCTTGTCGGACATGTCGATGCTGATCGCGGTGTAACCGGTCACGCCCAGCGTGACTTGGTGGTCCTCGGCAAGGTCGAGATCGGGTTGGCGCAGCGCCCTGACCAGATCCGCGGTGGCTTGGTCGGAAGGACCGGACTTCGGGATCACGCTGAGGACGACCAGCCGACCTGACCTGCCTGCCCCGAGAGGCACGACCGCTGCGACATTGTGCTGTTGCTGGAGAGCTTGGGTGAGCTTGGCGGTGACCGCGGGCGTGATCGGAGGGCTGGGCTGTGTCGGTTCGGCGGTGACGAGGAGCGGGCCGTTGAATCCTTCCCCGAATCCACGCGATATCGCGTCGTACCCTTGCCGGGCACTGGTGTCGCTGCTGGCGGTAGCGGCGGTCGGAATGCCCAAGTCCATGCTGGCCGCGGGGATGGCTGCCACTCCCAGCAGCGTGGCGACGATCGCGATGACCGGCCACCGATATTTGATGACACGCTTGACCCAGTGGTCTGCGACGCTGTGCGCTTCCTCGGCGAGGCGCTGGCTTCGGGTGTGGCGAGCTTTGACGGAGCAGATTCGCTCGCCGACGAGGCCCAGCAGCGCGGGCAGCAAAGTGAGTGCAATGAGGACGGCCAGCGCCACAGTCGATGCCGCGACCAGCGCCATGACGGTCAGCATGGTGATGCCGATGATGGTCAGGGCTGTGAGCGCGACGATCACGGTGAGACCGGCGAAGAACACGGCGCTCCCGGCGGTGCCGACGGCACGGCTGGCCGCCTCGTGCGCGGGCAGGCCCTGATCCAGGATCAAGCGTCGCTGCCGGTTCACGATGAACAGTGAGTAGTCGATCCCGACCGCGAGGCCAACCATAAGCCCGAGGACCGGGGTTGCTGAACTCATCGGTAGAACCGTCGAGAGGGCATAGGCGCCGCCCACACCGATGCCGACCCCGACAAGCGCGTTCACCAAAGGCAGCCCAGCAGCGACCACCGAGCCCAGGGTCAGGACGAGCACGATCCCGGCCACCGTGAGACCGATGACTTCTCCTGCGCCGACGGGCACCTCGAGCGCTTTGAGCGAGTCGCTGGGCAAGGCCGTGATCCCGGTACCGGTCTCGCTGCGTTCCACCGCGTCCAGGACCGCGGTCACGTCACTGTTCGCCAGTGACGTGGTGGGGACCTTGAACTGGAACTGGAACAAGACGGTGTCGCCGCGGGCGGAGAGGAGCGCCCCGGGCACCGGGGCCCCGTCGTGCATCAGTGGCCGGAAGGGCTGGGCGTTCTCCGGTGCGCGGCTCGGATCGCCGGCGGCGTCGGGCTCCATTTCAGGGGGAGCGGCGACCTGATCCAACCCTAAGACGGCATCGATGGCCCGGGCCAGCGCCTCGGTCCGATCTGGGGTATCAATACGCTGTCCCTCGGGCACGACAAACACCACACTGGCTTGACCGCCCGACACCTCCGGCAGCTCAGCAGTGACGCGGTCGAGCACTGTCTGCGCCTCGGTACCGTCCACCTTGAAGCCCGAGTTCACGCTGAAACCGTTGAGGGCGATACCAGCGATGACGATGCCGATCGCGACGAGCCAGCCCGCCAAAACGAACCAGGGCCGGTCGAACGCTCGGTGACCCAGCCGGTAGAGAAGCGTGGACATCTGATGCCCTTTCCGTGACATCGCGGCGTCGGCGCCGCTGGAGGCCCGAACGCAAGTAGTGAAAGACGAGTTCGAGGAACTACTCGTGCTCGATCGGCCCCGGTTGGGCGGTATACGCACTGTCGCGGACATGCACGTCAAGCACTCCCTCCAGGGCCGCTGGGATCGCCCCGTTGATGGCACCGAACAGCAACGGCGGCTAGATGCCGGGAGGGCGATCCGAAGCGCTTGGCGCTAGGTACCCCAAACGGCACTCGCTGGCCAAGGGAACACACAGGAGGCCCACCCAGCGCAATTCAGTTCTCAGCCTCCCTGACGAAGTGCTCGGGCCCCACAGCCACGAAGACGGCGTCGGCCAATCCGGCCGCCTGACCTGTGGCGTCCCAGGCCTCAGCGTGGAGAAGCAGCCGTCGACCTTCGCGTTGAGTCACCTGGGCATAGAACGTGTACGAACGATGCAACCAGAACGGGGATCGGTACTCGACGGTGAGGCTCCGCGTGACGGCGAGCGAACCCACGGCATAGAGGGCAAACCCGAAGAGGTCGTCGAAAGCGAGAGCGACCGCTCCTCCGTGCGCAATACCAGGGGCTCCTACCTGAGCCTCGGTGAAACTGTGAACCGCTTTCACACCCGACGTGGTGCGTGTCGCACGAAGGTGCAAGCCAGATGGATTACTGGGCCCGCAACCGGCGCATCCCGGCGAATGCGCCGGCAACTCCTCGCCGATTGCCGTTTGGCTTTCTCCGGCGAGGTGCGCCGTCCATCTGGCGATCAGTCCCCCGTCGCTCGACGAGCTCAGTTCGCCAACACGTGCCGGCCTCTCGCGGTGGCTCCAGATCGCTGACATGACTTCAACCCTCTCTCTTTCCGGTTCGATGATCTCCAAATGGAGTGGGTAGGTTCAATGACCGCGACCAGACAGCGAAAGCAGGTCAAGCACCCGTACCCGCCGGCAGTCGCGACCCGGTGCGCGCGAACCCGACAAGAAACGCCAGGTCACGATGGACCTCTTAAAGAAAAGGCCCCGATTTTAGCGACCATCAGGGGCAGTTCCGTACGATCAGATCGGTTCGATACCTGCGACTAACCACACACCGTCTGTCCAGCTCAGTCGCATCTCGACCGCACTGGAGTCCACCCTGGGCGCAACCAGCCTGGAACTTCGAGTAGTCTGGTTGACATAGAGGAGCACCGTGGCCTCGTCTCCGTCGATCCGCTCGATACCCGATGCAACCATCTCGGTAGTGAGCACAGCACGGTATTTCGTTGCCAACGGGTTGACGGTCGACTTTGCGTACTCGCGATATTCCTCTGCGAAACCTGGGGTCATGAAAGCCGTCGCGGCCTCTACATCCTGGGCCAGTCGCGCGTGGTCATAACGCAGGATTGCGACCGCAGCCCTCTCGGCCACGTCGACAGCCTCGTTTCGCCGGCGGACCTGATCCGATTTATCCTCCGCTGCCCAGGCCAAGTACCCGGTCGTCCCCACAACGATAGCAACCAGGAGCGTCGCAAGTGCCCGTCGCCGGGCTAGTTTGCGACCGTTCTCCGGAACGGCATCTACGGCCGAGTCATCGCCCTTATGCGAGATCTGCTGAACGCCCCGGCTCACGATACGGTCCCAATCTCTTCCAGAAGCCACTCGTCGCCGGCGTGCTGCAATCGCAGCCGTAGCCGAAACTGACGTTCCTTTCCCTTCTTTGTCGAGAGGCCTTTCACAGTCACGTTCATTGTCACGAGAACCGCCGTCGCTCCATCGGTCGTCTCATCCGCGAGCGCACTCGCAACGACTGTTCCGGTCGAGCGGGCCTTCTCACGCTTCATCAGCGGCCGCAACTGGTCGACCGCCTGGCCGAAGGTCGAGCGGAAGTCCTCGGTTCCCATTGCCAAGAGCGCATCGAAAGTGCTGTCGAGCTCGCGGTAGTCGTACGTCGTAAAGGTTACCGCGGCCTTCTGTGCTACCGCGAGAACTGCCTCCCGCTCGTCGGACTCGCGTGCCGATGTGTGCAGACTCTGGGCGCTACGTGCAGAGAATAAAATGCAGCCCGTAACGACCAGGAGCACGATGACTCGGATCGACAGCGATCGTCGTGTGAAGCGCTTCATGAAACCTTCTCCGAACCCAGCGAACCGATAAGTAGATCGCGCCAGCTGGTCAGTTTGCTCTCGACAGAGCTGTCCAAATTTCCCAGGACGAGAAGGGGGCCGTCGGGACCGCTGACGACCCCTGTCCGCTGATTGAGGACCACCGATCCCGGAGAGTATCTCCATTCTTCATGCTTGTCTCGCTCATAAGATCGTGCAGGCACATCGTCGAAACCCAGCTTCCCCTGCCGGGGGTTATCGACCTCTTGCGTCGCGGGATTATAGGTGTCGCCCGCCAGCAACGGGACGTTCTGCGATCCTCGTACCGTCGTGCCGCTCCCCGGAGGCTCTGCGCAGTAGGCGTTAAGGTTGGCGCGCCTTTGCGGGTTGCCAAGTTCCTTAACAGGCTCCGCCTGAACCGATTTTACCGTGCCCGAGTATCCCTCCGACGTACATACTCCGCTGGAGTAGTCAAGCGCCACGTTGAAGTGCACGTATCCGTCCCCCTGTACCACATTGAAAGTGTCCTGGATCAGCCTGGGGAATGCCACCAGGAAGACCCTGACACCGTCTATTCGCGCCCGCACGATGCCGGCCAAACTCAGAAAATCTTTCATGAGAAGCGGAAGTTGTTGATCATTCTCCCCTATAAGGTCGATGATCTCGGGGGCTGTCTGGGCCGTCTCGGTCATGAGCGATCGAACTGACCCATCGGCCCGCGCTACCTCTCCTACGACAAGGTCGAGATCGCGCGCCCATGCTCGGAGTGCACCCGACGTGTCGCGCTGAGTACCCAGGATCGTGCGACCGTTGACGAGCACCTCCCGTGTGTCAGGCAAGGCGGTGTTGAGGCTATCCACCAGGTTGTCGGTCTCGTCGGCGATGACCTTCAGTTCCGGCCCGAGCCCACGCAAACCAACACCGATTTCCGACAGAACGGTGCGCAGCGCCCGCTTGTCCACAGATTCAACAAGCTCCTGGACGCGGAGCAGGACATCCTCGATGCGCGGCGGGATGTCGGTGTCCTCGCGCGGAATTGCATCGCCGTCAGCCAAGTAGGGTGCCCCGACGTGCTGCGGCTGTAGGTCGACGTACTGCTCTCCGATGGCCGATCTGTTCTGAACCACAGCCCTAACGTCACGTGGCACATGACTATCTGGGTTCAGAGCCATCACGATAGAAACACCGTCGTCGTGCAGTTCTACAGCATCCACCCGTCCGATTGCGACTCCGCGATAGGTAACCTCGGCGTTCGGAAAGATGCCGCCAGCTTGGGCCGCGTTAGCTCGAACGTAGATCGGCTTGTTCCAGAGATAGCGATCCAACCCGACGTATTGCAGACCCACGACTGTCGTGCCTAGCGCTCCGACTATCAAGAACGCGAGGAGCCGGATGCGGTGGTGGCGATATCTCATCGTTCGACACCCCCGAGCCCGTCCAGGAAGTCGCGCCCGTCCAGGACGTCCGGGCCGGGTCTCGTCGAGGGCTCACTGCCCGGAGGTTGCGGAGGGGACGTTAAATCACCTGCCAGACAGTTTGACCCAAACTGACCACACTGGATGGGCGGCTGCGGATCACCCAGGGCCGGCCCAGGGCCGAAGCCATCGCGCAGCAGCGAGGCCAGATCGATCTCAAGTTCCCCCGACAGTTGGGCGTAGTCCCCGGACATCCCCCCATAGATGTTTCGGGCGAACGGATAGGTCAGCAGGGTGTCCAACGTTTCGAAGAACGACGGCGCCGCTTTGGCGATCTCGGACAGGATCGGATCGAGCAGTCGCAGGTTGGCGACGGTGTCCGCCTTCGTCCGACCGATGACCCTGGTCGCGACTCGACCGAAGGTCTCGAGCTCGGCGAGGGCTCTCCTGAGGGCGTAGCGCTGTCCTACGAGCGCATCGATACCAGCAGGAAGTTCATCGAGTGCTCCGCTGACGATACGGCGCTCGGACGCGACGCTTTGGCTAATTCGATCCACCCCCTCGATCGCACGAACGATGTCTTGCCGCCGGCGACTCAAGGCTGCGACCATGTCGTTCAAGTCGCGCAATCCGCTCCGAATCACGTCCTCTCTACCCGCCAGCACCTCGTTGAGCTCCCGAGTCACGACCGTCAGATGGCCGATCCCGCCCCCATTGAGCAAGGCAGACGCCCCGTTCAGTAACGTCTCCACCTCGATAGCGGCGCGCGTCCTCGACAACGGAATGATGTCCCCATCGCGCATATGGTCTGGCAACGCAGTCGAAGGGCTTTCGAGCGCGACGTATTTTTCGCCCAGCAAACTCGTCTGCTCGATGCTGGCCGTGACGCCTACGGGAACCCGCTCATCAGAAGCTATTGTCATCACCGCGCGGGCAGTGAAGTCTTCCGTAAGGTCCACCGTCTTGACCAACCCCACCTTGACTCCGTCGAGTTTAACGGTTGCTAGTGGAACGAGGTCCAGGACGTCTTCAAAGTCGGCGGAGATCTCATAGCCATCTTGGACCCGCGAACCGGGCAGCCCTAGGTCTTGCATCTGCGGAGCCCATGAACATCCAGTCAAGAAGAGAATTGGTATCGCCGCCAACCAGGCATTCGGATTCATCGCAGGCCTCCTCGCCCGAAGCGACTCTCGCCAATTTCGGACCCTTCTCCAAGAGGCTGCGGCAAACCCTGCAGTTGCGGCTCGATCGGGTCAACCAATGTGTTGACGACCGGACACCACTCGCTGAGACCGTTGGAGGATATGAGCTGACAAAGCAACAGGCTCGGGTCGGAAGTCAGAGTTCCGTTCACTGCAATGCGTGCCGTAAGCGCCGACGTCTGGGGATCAAAGGTGCCAATAAAGTTCTGAAGCGTCACTGGCGCAAGGTTGAGGGTTTCGCGAAGCGCCTGCTCCTGCTTCAGGACAGTCCGAGTAACGTCGAGAATTCCCGCGACATCTCGGGTGAACGCGGGCCCACTGTCCTTGACAAGCGACCGGAGTTCCCTCATGGCGCTCGCCAGTCCGTCGACTGTTCCAACCAGGGCGTCTCGTTGTGACGACAGGCTTCTAGAGACCTTCTGCAAGGTAGCCGCCAGCCGCCGCACCGGGGTATCACTGGCGACCAAGGCCCGGGTCAGTTGAGCTAGGTTGGTCATTGTCGAGGTGAGATCAGCGCCGGTCCCGGCGGCTGTTACGGTGGCGTGGCTGAGCTCGGTGATCGCGGCGTTCAGACGATTGCCGTTTCCGCGTAACGTCTGCGAACCGGCGCGAAGGAGCGCAGACAGGGCGCCGCTGCGATTCGCCCCGCGCGGACCTAGCGCGGTGGACAGGTCCGCCACCCCCTGGAGAACCTCGTCGATCTCCACCGGCACGGCAGTCCGCGCCAAAGGAATCAGGCTGCCCGCCGCTAGTTCCGGTCCACCGTTGTAGACCGGTGTCAGCTCCAGCCGCCGATCACTCACCAGCGTCGGCGCTACGACCACCGCACGCGCCTGAGCTGGAATCCGAACTCGATGGTCCAATTCGAAGGTGACCTCAACGGCGGTGCCTTGCATTTCAAGGGCTGTGATCTCACCGACGTTGACTCCTAGCACAGTGACCTGACTGCCCACGTAGAGCCCGACAGCGCGAGGAAAGGTGGCTCGGTACTCGTTGACGCCTTCGCGAATAGCCTGGGGCGCGGCAGCAATGAGCGCCCAAGTGACGATCATCGCGACCACAGCCGCGGCGAGACGTCGGCGGGGATCTCGAGCTCGGTCCACCCAACGGGTCAAGATAGTCACTATTCGTCTCCGTTCTGGCTCGGAGCGTCGGGAAAGACCTGCGGCGTCAGACCGAAAAGCCCTGCCTCGAACCATCGACCATTTCCCAGCACCGTTGTGTAGTAGCGCAGCAGCGGGGCGTAGAGCCGCACGCTCTCCTCCAGATCTCCCTTGTTGCGTCGTAAGGTGACGACTGTTGTTTGGAGCTGTCTGAGGGCAGGGCCGAGATCGTCCCGCGTGGATTGCACGGATGCCACGATCTCGCTGGAGAGCCGATGAGCAGCGCCGAGCAGACGCTCGATGACGACTCGACGCTGCTCCAGCACCGTGAGAAAAGTGCCAGCATCGCGCACAAGCAAACCTATCGTCTGCGAGCGATCGGCAAGGATTCGCGTGATTGCTGCAGACTCTCCAGTCAGTTCCTGCAGCTCCCCGTCGTATCGCGAGACGATCTGCGACAGTGAAGCCACCCCATCGAGGGCCCGGCGGACCTGGGGAGAAGCGCCGTCCAGCACTTCGGCGACCGCACGGAATGATTCCGCGACCGCGTCGGTGTCGATGTCTTGAATCCTCTCAGTCAGACCGCCAAGAACGGCTTGAAGATCGAACGGCACCTCCGTCCGCTCGATCGGAATCCTGCCGTCCTTCAACTCGCCGGATCCCGCGGATGTAAGTGCGATGTACTCAGTACCCAGAAGGGTCTCCACCTTCAGCGAAGCGCGAGTCTGATCGCCGAGTTCAATCTCGTCCTTCACCTCCAACGTGACTTCCACTACGGTCTCGGCGAGGTCAATGTCCTTCACCGATCCGATTTTCACCCCAGACATCCGAACGGGATCGCCTGCTTTCAAACCGGCCGCATGCGCCAGTTCCACGATCACTTCGGTCTGTCCGAAGAGACCGTGAATCCGACTGGCCGACAGTCCTGCGACCACCATCAACGCCAAGGTCACGATACCGATCGCCCCGACTAGCGGGTAGTTTCTCGTCCTCATGACTCACACAAGGCTTCGTTGTTGCGGAGACCGGGCGCCGTAATGGGGCGGATGCCGGGCAGCGTCAAAGTGATGTCCAATTGGCAGACGAAGAAATTCAAGTAGCCGCCGTAACTGCCGGCCCTAGTGAATGCGTTGAGCTTGATCGGAAGTCGATCCACCAGGTCTTGCAACTGAGTCTTGGTCTCAGCGAAGGCAGTCGCCGCCGTCCTCAGTGAATCGATGTCCTTGGTTAGTGCTGGCCGAGACTCCTCAACCAATGCTGCAGCGGAGGTACTGAACTCAGCGATGCTGTCGAGAGCGCCCGCGATGATGTACCGATCCTCAGCGAGTCCCGAAGAAAGCTGCCGCAGTTGATTGATCAGGGCGATCAGGCCCGTGCCGCGTTCACCGACCGTATCTAAAACTAGGTTGAGGTTGTCGATCACCCGACCAATCAGGTCGTCTCGGCGAGCCAATCCCGCGGTGACGTCGGCGGTACTTGCAACCAGGGATGCGACCGTCCCGCCCTCACCTTGAAGTGTCCGCACCACCTTCAAGGCCAACTGGTTGACCTGATCGGGCTCGAGGACGTTGAAGAGAGGCTGGAACCCGTCGAGCAGAACCGTGAGGTCAAGGGCCGCCGTGGTGCGACTCAACGGGATCACGCCGCCCGGCTCGAGCAACTCGTCCGTCGACGCCCCCGGCTTGACAACGAGACTCAGATAGCGAGCACCGACGAGATCGCGGTACCGCAGTACTGCACGGATGCTCGACGGTAGTTCCAAGTCGCCCTCGACCGTGAACTTGACAACGGCTCGTTGCTCGGGGTCGAGGAGCACCTCCTGTACCCGCCCGACTCTTACGCCGGCCATCCTGACCTCGTCGCCTGCCATCACTCGCGTGGCATCGACGAACACTGCCCGGTACGAAACAGCGTCACTCGGCTTGCCACCAACAATCGTGGAGACAAGGATGGCGGTCGAACCTAGGGTCAGCGCAAGAAAGCCAGCCAAGCCGAGAATAGATCGCGGTGGTCTCCGAAGGGGTACTGTCACCGATTGTCCTTTCTGTCCACGCCAGAGGTGCCGTACCCCATCAAGTCAAAGAACGACGACAGCAGATCTGCATCGGTCGTCCCAGCATCCGAGGACGGGAGGGGAAGGGTCATGGTGCCGAGCAGGTCGTCTGCAAAGCTAAGTCCGGACGAAGGGTCGGAAGTCCCCACATCCGACTCATTCTCCTGTTGATCTCCAGTATCAAGGGGCGTTGCAGGCAGGCCGAGCAACCCTCGATAACTACCGATCAACGCCAATGCCGGGGCCGGAATGTCGGCGTTAGGGGTACCGCCGACTGGCGCTCTCGTGACCACTGGACAAGATGGCCCGAAGGCTTTCAGTTCCTTCAATAGCCTGGCCTGCAGCGGCTCGTTTGGGGCAAATCCTGGAGCATAGACTCCTCTGCTTTGCCCGATCCGCAGACGTCCGCGGATCACGAAGGGACCATCGTCCCCACCAAAGACGTCGTAGATTCGCTGGATTGCAATCTTTGCGCCATTGAACACGCAGTCGTATTCAGGTGAGTACCTCTCAAGCAGTTCGAGCGTCGGACGAAGCGAGTTCATCAACCCAACAAGGGTCTCTTCGTTTTCCTCCAGGAGATCTCGCACCCGCGCTGCGATCTCTGCTGTGCCATGCAAAGACGACTCCAGGTCGGCAATCTCGGCACGCACCGTGTTAATGACTGTGGTCGCACCCTCGGTAATACTCAAGAGACGAGGAGTCACGCGCCCGTACAGGTTCGCGACATCTGCAAGAAGCGCGAGGTCGGCCTCGAGAACCGGAACGAGATCGCTTGCGTTTTCGGCATATGCCGCGACGGAATCGAGTGTCCTGCCCAGATTTGCGCCATTTCCAGAAAGTGACGTGGCGAGAGCTGAGGTGGCCGCGTTGAGGTCGGCCGGCCTGACGGTTCGCAGCAGCGGATCCAGTGAATCGAAGACCTCTTGCAGCCGGACGGCGCGAGGACTGAGATCTTGAGCGATGAGGGTCCCTGCTCGGATAGACCCGCTTCCGCCATTCGGCACAAGTTCAACGTATTTCTCGCCGAACAGGGTCTTGGAAACCAGCCTCGCTTTGACCTCCGCTGGCACCTTCGCCGCAAGGTCGCGGTCAAGCGCGATGGACAAAATCACGCCGCCGCCAGGCGACTGCGACAGCCCGTCGACCTCGCCCACTCGGACTCCATTGACCTTTACGTCCGCTTGGCGCTCAAGTTGATCCTCGGCACGATCCAACTTCACCTTGACCATGACAGGATCGGAAAAGGTCTTCTGATAACTGGCGAATGCAAGGCCAACTCCAACCGTCCCAATAGCCAAAGCGAGCAGCCCAAATATGGGATAACGAATCGCGTGTCGCGAGCGCCTCATCCGGCGATCCTGACAGTGGTTGTGGAGCCCCAGATGGCCATGCTGAGCAGGAAGTCGAGAACAACGATCGCAACAATGGCGAATCTAACCGACCGCCCGACCGAGATCCCCACTCCCGCGGGCCCACCGCCTGCGGTAAAGCCATACCAGCAGTGCACAAGGATGACCAGGACCGAGAACACCATGACCTTGAAGACCGACCACGCGATGTCCTCGGGCGGGAGGAACAAATGGAAGTAGTGGTCGTATGTGCCCTCGGATTGGCCATATATAGAAGTCACCACTAGACGCGTGCTGAGATAAGAGGCGAGCAATCCGACAAAATACAACGGCACCACCGCCATCAAACCTGCGCATACCCGGGACGCGACCAAGAATGGGATCGGATGAACGGCCATGACTTCGAGGGCGTCGATTTCTTCGGAAATCCTCATGGCTCCCAGTTGGGCGGTGAATCCACAACCAACCGTTGCAGATAAGGCGACGCCGGCCACCAGTGGCGAAATCTCTCGTGTATTGAAATAGGCTGAGATAAATCCTGTTAGCGCAGCTGCGCCAATTTGTTCTAGCCCCTCATACCCTTGAAGGCCAACTTCGATACCGGTGAAGAACGACATTGCCATGACGACCCCCACGCTCCCACCCAGCGCGGCGAGCGCCCCTCGCCCCAGGGCGACCTCACCTACGAGCCGGAGAGTCTCTCCGCGGTAGCGCGTTAGCGCGATGGGCGTGGCGCGGGCTACCGCTACGGCGAAGGAGGCCATCCGGCCAAGTTCGCCAAGACCTTCCCACGCGAGGCGGGCCACCCTCGGCATGCGCAGGTTGACCAAGGTTGACATGGCGTTCGTCATTCGTCATCGACCCCTCGGCGGCACGATCTCGGTGTAGACGGCAGTCACCAGGAAGTTGACCGAGAACAGCAGCAGGAACGCCTGCACCACGGCCGCGTTGACCGCGTCCCCTACTCCCTGAGGCCCGCCCTTGGCAGTGAGACCCTTATGCGACGCCACAACTCCCGCGATCAGTCCGAAGAGTGCGGCCTTGAGCGCACCGACGTAAAGGTCGCTGGACTGCGCCAGAGTTGCGAAACCAGCGAAGTACGACCCAGCGCTGCTGCCCTGCAACCCAACGCTAAAGAAGTACCCGCCGACGATTCCAACGAACGCGACGAACCCGTTGAGCATCAGCGCCACCGTGATGGCTGCAAGCACCCTCGGAACCACCAGCCGTTGGATGGGGTCGATCCCCATCACTTCTAGCGCGTCGATCTCCTCACGGACTCGACGAGCGCCCAGGTCCGCACAGATTGCGGTTCCGGCCGCTCCGGCAACGATTAGAGCAGTGGCAATCGGAGCAGCTTCACGGATGATCGCTAGGGCGGAAGCCGCGCCCGTATATGATTGCGCCCCCAGTTGCCTCGTCAGACTGCCCAACTGGAGGGCGATCACCGCGCCGAACGGGATCGCAACCAAAGCGGTAGGGAGCGTCGTAACCCGCGCCACGAACCACGTCTGGTCGACGTACTCGCGCGCGGCGAACGGACGACGAAGTGCAGCTCGCGCGACATCCACGAACGTTCCGAACAAGCCGCCCGCCGCTGATAGGGGGGATAGAATAAGACTCGTCACGAACGAGCCTCCGCCAGCAGCGACTCCTCATGATGCGCCTTCATTCCCCAGCAGTTCTGCGCAGCTCCACCGGTCGCGGTCGCCACGGAGGTCGGGTCATGGCGCGACAAGGAAGTCACCGGCCTCGGTAGCCTCCGAGAAGGGCTTGATGTAGCGACCGATGGCTCCGGCCACCTCGGCCGGCCGCTCCAGCGTGAGCATATGACCAGCGCCTTCGAGCCGCACCAACTCTGCATGCGGCAACGCCGCCGCCAGCCGCAAGCTATGCGACAGAGGCGTCAGCCGATCCTCCGTGCCGACCAGAATCGTGGTCGGCGTATGCTGTAGCACACGAAGGCCAGATCGCCCGTCGTGTTGTGCGAGCGCGGCATAGAAGGCCGAGACGACGCCGAGTGGCGTGGCCTTGGCCACCGACACCATCTCGTCGACGAGGTGGGCAGTTGCTCCCGGCCCGAATGCCAACGCACGGACAGCCAGCCACAGTTCGGGGCCTAGAGTCTCGCGTCGTTCAGCCCATGCCTCCAGGTGCCCCAGAGCGGCCATCGCGCGTGGCCCGCATCCACGCACTAGGTGACCGAACAGCCCGGGAAGTCCGAGATCTGACGAACCAAGCTCTCCTGCGCTTGAGCTGACGATCACCACACCGTCCACCCGATGGGCGAAGAGGTCAGGCCGCTGCTTGGCCAAGTGCATGATCGTCATGCCACCCATGGAGTGACCGGCGAGAACGATCTGCCCCTCGGGCGCCACGCCATCGATGACGTCACCGAGATCCCGTCCCAGCTGATCCAGAGTGCAGCTCCCCGACAGACCCCGCCCGGAAGCACCGTGTCCGCGGTGGTCGTACGCGATTACCCGAGCATCCCGGCTAAGAACGCCAATCTGCCGAACCCATAGCCGCGAGGAGAGTGTCCACCCATGAGAGAGAACGATGCAGATAGGTGAGTCGGGATCGCCCCACTCCCGCACCGCCAGCCGGACACCGTCCGAGGCGCATACTGAGAACTGCCTCCCAGGCGGGTCAGGCCATACGCCGACGCCGCCGGTGCGAGTCCTCGCGCGAACAACCTGATGACGAGCAACGAGATGCGTTGATGCCATGACCATGCTCAGAAGCGCCGCTTGTGTCTTCAAAGCCAGATCCCCTCACGCGTCATCGACGACTCCTAACATTGTAACTCTGCTTAGCGTCACGGTGAACAGTGTCACGCTTGGCGAACGCGTGTCAACGTGCCGAGCGTCACCTCTCTGGCATTGTATGTGACACTACTTACCGATACGGTTTAACTAGTCACGATCCCCGACCGAGGAGGAAGACACCCATGTCCCGCCGAGACTTCAAGCACGCCGCATCCAGCGGACTATCTACACGTAGCGCGCACAGTCGGGCACAGATGACGCTCGACGAGGCCCTCAACACCAAGGTGACCCGAGAGAACTACGACGACGTCCTGCGCACACTCAGCCAGGCCTCCGTGGACCGGCACTTCGATGCGTTCGCTGACATTCCCTGGGACGCTGAAGACTTTCAGGTCCGCCACGACGACCCACGATGGGTACTTCCTGCCGCGGTGGACCCTCTTGGCGGCCACCAGTGGTACATCAGTCAGCCGCTCGACCGGCAGATCGAGATCGGGCTATGGCGCCAGGCGAACATCCTCAAAGTTGGCCTCCAGTTCGAGAACGTCCTGATCCGAGCCATCATGCAGTACGTGTTCGCCCTGCCGAACGGCTCGATCGAATACCGGTATCTCATGCACGAGGCCACCGAGGAATGCCACCACACGCAGATGTTTCAGGAGGTCGTGAACCGGATTGGAGCGGAGGTCGACGGCATGCCATGGGTACTGCGCAAGCTCGCACCAGTCCTTCCGATGCTGGTCACGAAGTATCCGGTGGTCTTCTTCCTCGGCGTGCTTGCCGGCGAAGAACCCATCGATCACACTCAGAAGTCGATCTTTCGGGCAGGTGCTGAGTTGCCTCCAGTCCTCGCGCGGGTAATGGAGATCCACATCGCCGAGGAGGCTCGGCACATCGCGTTTGCTCACGAGGCCGTGCGCCTCCGCGCTCCTCACCTCAGCCGGAGGGCACGTCACATCACGGCGGCTTTGCTTCCGCTGCTGATGCGACTTCTCGGTGACGCCATCCTGGTTCCGCCGAAGGATTTCCGCGAGCGGTTCGACATCCCCAAGGAGGTCATCAAGGAGTTGTACTGGGATGCGCCAGAGTCACAAGCCCGTCTGCGCGATCTCTTCGCCGACGTTCGGATGCTGGCTGAGGACACCGGGCTCATGACGCCGCTGTCGCGGCGGCTGTGGCGCTGGTGCAAGATCGATGGCCGACCCTCGCGTTTCCGGAGCGAGCCTTCCGTCGTCTTCCGCAAGGCAGCGTGAAGCGTGCCCCACGTCATCACGCAGGCCTGCTGCGGAGACGCCGCCTGCGTCTTTGCGTGCCCGGTCAATGCCATCCAGCCGAACCCCGCTGATGAGTTGTTCGTATCCGCCGAGATGCTGTACATCGACCCGAAGACCTGTGTCGACTGTGGGGCGTGCGTCGCTGCATGTCCTGTCGGGGCGATCAGCAAGGACTCCAAGTTGGCGGCTGACCAACTGCCGTTCGTCGAGATCAACCGGCTCTTCCACGAAGCGCACCCGGGCGCCAGCCGGCCGGTGCAAGCGATCGTTCCTTCGTTGATCAAGCTCGCTGAGGGGGATACGCCGCTACGAGTGGCCATCGTGGGCGCCGGTCCCGCCGGAATGTACGCTGCGGACGAGTTGCTGAAACAAGACGGCGTCGAGGTGGTCGTTTACGACCGTTTGTCGACGCCCTACGGACTAGTCAGATCTGGCGTTGCACCCGACCACCAGATGACCAAGGGCGTCGACAAACTCTTTCGCCACATCGAAGATCTTCCTGGGTTCCACTACGCCCTAGGGGTTGATGTGGGCGAATCTGTGCGTCATGCGGACCTAGCAGCACGCTACTCCGCGGTCGTCTATGCGACAGGGGCATCGGAAGATCGCCCTCTACATTTGCCTGGCGCAAACCTTCCGGGCGTGAGTAGCGCCACAAGATTCGTCGCCTGGTACAACGGCCATCCGAGCTACGACAATGTCGACTTTGACCTCAGCCATCGCAGAGTCGTGATTATCGGCAACGGCAATGTCGCTCTCGACGCAGCACGAATCCTGACGACCGATCCGAGTGAGCTGGCCAAATCCGACATATCCGACGTCGCACTGACTGCTCTTCGACAAAGCCGGGTCGAGGAGGTCGTGCTACTCGGCCGCCGAGGGCCTGAACACGCAGCCTTCACTCTGCCGGAGTTGGTAGGGCTCATGGCCCGGCGCGATCTTCAGGTCGTGGTCGCATCCGAGATTCCACCCGCGCCGGAATGGGCAGACGTGCAACTTCGACACAAGCTCGATCTCTTACGCAGCCTGCCCACTTCCGAGGCGGCGGGGAAGGGCGGTAGACGAATCGTCCTCCAGTTCTGGTCCTCGCCGACGCACCTGACAGGCCAGGACGTGGTGGAGGGCGTGAACATCCGCAACTCTGCTACCAACCCGACTGTCGACGATGGACCGACACATCTGTCGGCCGGTCTAGTCCTGACCTCCGTCGGATACCGGGGATCCCTGGTGCGTGACCTTCCGTTTGACCACGACAAGGGATCAGTGCCTCACCAGTCCGGACGCGTCGATGGGGTGCCAGGAACCTACGTCGTCGGCTGGATCAAGCGGGGACCGCGAGGGTTTATTGGCACCAACAAGTCGTGTGCCCGGGAGACCGTCAACAGCCTGCTCGAGGACGTGACATCCGGCGCCCTCAATGCCGCGCCTGCGGCCGGTCATCTGCCGACACTGCTCCGCCGCTGGCATCCTGACTCTCTGGATCTCGCCGCTTGGCGTCGAATCGATGAGGAGGAGGTCGCACTGGGCCTATTGCATGGGAGGCCCCGCGTGAAGAAACTGTCCCGTGTCGGGTTCAGTAGAGGCTCTGAAGTGACGCGCTGACGCTAGTCGGCGCGGGGTTGTGCCGGTAGTGGTTGTCTTCGAACTCGACCGGCGGGACGAGCCCGATCTGGCCGTGGAGCCATCGGTGGTTGAACCAGTCGATGTACTCGGCGACGGCGATCTCCAGGTCGTCGATGTTCTTCCAGGGACCTTTGTTGCGGACCAGCTCGGCCTTGAAGAGCGAGTTGAACGCCTCGGCCAGGGCGTTGTCGTAGCTGTCGCCTGTCGAGCCGACCGATGCGACAGCACCGGCCTCGGCCTGCCGCTGGGTGTAGCGGATGGCGAGGTATTGAACGCCTTTGTCCGAATGCGCGATGACACCGGCGGTGTCTTGGCCGGCGTGCTGCCGGGTCCACAGCCCCATCTCGAGTGCGTCCAAGGCGAGGTC
>NZ_JACEFC010000073.1 GCF_014180715.1 Nocardioides stalactiti
ATCGGCTGCGAGATCGCCCAGACGTTCTCCCGCTTCGGCGTCGAGGTGACGATCCTGGAGGTGGCGGACCGGATCCTCGGGCCCGAGGAGCCGGAGGCGAGCGAGGTGGTCGCCGGGGCGATGGCCGCCGAAGGCATCAGCGTGCGGGCGGGCGTGCAGGTCGATCGCGTCGACCACGGCCCGTCCGGCTTCACGGTCACGCTCGGCGGCGGTGAGCAGGTGACGGCGGAGCGGATGCTCGTCGCCGCGGGCCGCCGGACCAACCTGTCCGACCTGGGGCTGGAGACCGTCGGTCTCGACCCCTCGGCTCGGTTCCTCGACACCGACGAGCAGCTCCGGGCGGGCGAGGGGCTGTGGGCGGTCGGTGACATCACCGGCAAGGGGCTCTTCACCCACATGTCGATGTACCAGGCCGAGGTCGCCGTCCGGTCGATCCTCGGCAAGGACGGCCCCTGGGCGGACTACACGGCCGTCAGCCGGGCGACGTTCACCGATCCCGAGGTCGGCTCGGTCGGCCTCACCGAGAAGCAGGCCCGGGAGGCGGGCATCCGGGTGACGACAGGGACCTACTCGCTGCCGTCGTCCAGCCGCGGCTGGATGCACAAGGTCGGCAACCACGGTGTGATCAAGGTGGTCGCCGACGCCGACCGCGGCGTCCTCGTCGGTGGTACGACCGTCGGCCCGTCCGGCGGGGAGATGATCGGCCTGATCGCGGCCGCGGTGCACGCGGAGATCCCGGTCGCCAAGCTGCGGACGATGCACTACGCCTACCCGACGTTCCACCGGGCCATCGAGAACGCGATCAACGAGCTCGACGTCTAGGGCGCTGCTGGCGTTCGCGACGTGGCGAGCTCGTTGCACGACAAGGTCCGTGAAGCGGGGTGACACGAGCGGTAGGAACTGGCCCCCTCGAAAAGCCGCGCTCATCGCGTGTTGATGGGTGAGGCTTTCGATAGGAGCACCGATGGGCACCCTGCATGAGCGGTTGGCGGAACTGGCGGACGAGGCACCGACGGGAGGCGCGCCCGCGGCCGAGCTCTGGGCGCGCGGAAAGCGCACCCAACGTCTCCGAGCCGTGGCCGTCGCGGCCACGGTGTTGGTGGTGGGCGCTGTCGGCACCGGCATCGGTGTCCGCCTGACCCAGGACGGTCGCGATGGCTACGAGCCTGAGCCGGCTGGGGACGTCGACGTCTCGCTGCCGATCGAGTACCCCGTTGGGCAGGATCTGCCTGGTCTCGGGGACACACCCGGACCGTTGATCGCGATCTGGGTTACTCCTGGATCGGACGGCGGTGCGACGGAAGTGGTCGGTGTCGTCGCGGAGACCGGGGCGTTCGGGACGCTCCCGATCGACCTGCGCGGCGACGTTCCGTACGGGGCTGCGGACCCGGGGATCGCGCTGTCGCCCGACGGGCGCACGATCGCCTATGAGCGTCCGGGGGGTGAGCTGGTCGCCCGCGACCTGGTGAGTGGGAGGACGTACTCACCCGACTTCGAGTTCAAGATCCGCAGCGGCGGGGGTTTCTGGATCGATGCCACCCACATCGTCGGGCACGCGGTGCGGAGCAAGGCCGCCAGCGAAGAGACCGGTGTGGAGCGCGCAACCGACGTAGACGGATGGGTGTGGGAGCCTGGCACAGCCCCGAAGCTGGTCAACCTCGGGGAGTACCCCGGCCAGCCCTACCTCGGATACGGATGGCCTTACGGCGGGAAGGACCTGCTCGTCCTTCCGGAAGGTCCGCGGTTGTGTGAGACGCAGCGGGTCCAGAGGACGGGGACCGAAGATCCGCAGGCACGACCGTTCGAGGTGTCGGCCCTGTGCGACATCGTGGGCGTCGTCGGCCCCGAGACCCTGCTCGGCCATGGGAAGCCCGACGGCTCTTCTGGTGACGCGAACGATCCGAACTACGCCAGAGGTGCGGTCGTGGCTCTGGAGCTCGCGGACGCCGACCCTGCGTTCGAGGACCCGGCCCGGCGCCAGGTGGTCGTGGCCGAAGGGGCACCTCATCGAGTCGCGTTCGCCACCGACCTGATCGCAGAAGCACTCGACGCCGACGGCGGTGGGTCATGACCGGGTACGGCAACTTCGAAGAGTTCGTGATCGCTCGGAGGGGCGCGCTGCTGCGAACGGCATACCTGCTCACGGGCGACCCTCACGACGCCGAGGACCTCGTCCAGTCAGCGCTGATCAAGGTGGTGCCTAAGTGGCGGCGAATCCAGAACCACCCCGAGCCGTACATCCGGAAGGTGCTCGCGCGGGAGTCGGTGAGTCGATGGCGCGGTCGCCGGTGGCGCGAGGTGACCACCGACACGATCCCGGAGACGATGCATCACGACAGCACCGATCGGATCGCACTGCTCGAGGATCTGCGCAGGCTTTCTCCGCAGCAGCGCGCCGTCCTCGTGCTCCGCTACCTCGACGACCTCACCGAGGCCGACACGGCCGCTGCCCTCGGCATCTCGGTGGGAACGGTCAAGTCACATGCCCGCGAGGCGCTTGCGCGTCTGCGCAACCAGCCGTCGGGCGAGGAGCATGCGCCGGCTGCGAGGTGAACCGGTGTCCGTGTCGGGGTAGGAACCACAGTCGTTGCTTACGGCACCGCGGCAGGGTCGCGCGACGACGAGCGGCAGTAGCGTGCGACAGGCTTCGCTCTAATCTGTGGGAGTGAGCGACGAGACCGCATCCCACTATCTCCGCGACCTCGCACCCTTGTTGCTGGAGTTGGCGCAGACTGCGCAGCACCAGGCTGACCGAAGTGACGACGACTTCGATCGGGGGCGGGTGATGGGACTCTACGAAGCGATCAGCCTCTTGATTCAGCAGGCCGACGCCTTTGGCATGTCGAGCCGCGAGGTCGGGTTGGCTGGGGTTGGCTTCGTGATCGGCCCAGAGCTCTAACCGCGCACGCCGAGCGGCAGTAGCGGGCGGAGCGAACTCACGGCTCACGCGCGGTAGCGAACCTCGAATCGGCTGCCTAGTTCCCCCTGCAGCCGCTCGACCAGTGCCTCTGATCGCTGATCCAT
Organism: Nocardioides stalactiti; assembly: GCF_014180715.1. Taxonomy (GTDB): domain Bacteria; phylum Actinomycetota; class Actinomycetes; order Propionibacteriales; family Nocardioidaceae; genus Nocardioides; species Nocardioides stalactiti. Next base: position 3,025 of record NZ_JACEFC010000073.1, read on the forward strand.
GACCTTCTGATCTGCCAGCCAGTCTTCATGCGAACCCCAGTTGAAGTCGTTCATGTCATCGCGCCACGCGATGAGGTCTGCGATCAAGCCTTCGCTAAGGCCAAGGGCTCGCTGCAACCAGGTCGGATCATCGGGCAACAAACCCTCAATGCCCCACAGCGGGCCACCGCCCTCGTCCCACATGAGTTGAAGGTCGGAGCCCTCGACCGCGTAGTCCTCCTCCTCGACGTCGCGTTCCTCGCCGATCGGCACTGCGGACCAGTACGGCCCGTCCGGGTACCTGCCGAAGTAGGGCGGCGGTGGGTCGTCGCGGTCTTCCACGAAGACAGTGGAACATGCGGACGCCGCGCACGCCGAGCGGCATTGGCGGGCAGTCCGAGGTGATTGCGGTGGATCAGTTCAACTAGGTTGAACGGATCCTCCTCGATCCGCACTCGTCTCGGCAATATCGGGTACTCCGACGGGCCCTCACCGTCGCCTGTGGAAGCGGGTGTCGCCGTTGGGGAGGGTGGTGGCGGTGTAGGCGGGGTCGTGGGCGCGGTGGTGGTGCCAGGAGCAGTAGAGGATGCCGTCGGCCAGGTCCGTCTTGCCGCCCCGTGACCAGGGATCCTTGGCGTGATGGGCCTCGCACCAGGTCGCGGGGATCGAGCAGCCCTCGGCGCGGCACCGCCGGTCGCGTAGGGCGAGGGCTTTGCGTTGGGCAGGGGAGAACAGGCGTCGGGTGCGGCCCAGGTCGAGGATCTCGCCCTTGCCGCCGAGCACGACGGGGATGATCTTGGCTGTGCACGCCAGCCGCCGGGTCTCGGTCGCCGACAGGTTGTTCCCAGCAGCAAGGTCGGCATCGAGGAGACCGGCGGTGGCGAGCTTCTCGGTCAACGCGTCGTGGTGGATGGCGACCATCACCGTCGTCGCATCTCCGCCGTGCATCGGCAGCTTCGCGGGGTCCAGGTGCTCCAGCAGCGCACAGAACGCCTGACCGAGCTGACGGCGGTACGGGATCCGGTCGACCTCACACGCGGGCGCGCCCTCGGCCTTGCGCGGCGAGGTGAACGCCTCCAGATAGGTCTGCAACCGGGCCGCGGCTGCATCGGGCAGCAGGCCGCTGAGCCGGGTGGTGCCGTCACCGAGGACGCGGAAGGAGAGTCGGCACTTCTCGCGGGCGTGCGCCTCTTCCTTCTCCAGCCGCTTGGCCTCTTCGGCCTCGGCGATCTCGGGAGCCACCACGTCGAGGATCCGGCGCACCAGGCGGCGCAGCTCGGAGGGGCGGAACTGGGCGCAGTACTCGACCATCCGCTCCTCGGCCGACGCGAGGACCTCCGCGCCGACGTCGTTCGGCAGGGCGTCCAGGCCGGTCGCGACCACCCGGGCCTGCTCGACCGACACAACACCGGCGGCCATCCCGGCAGCCAGCTTCGAGTACCGCTGGTCCAGTGCCTCGGCGAGCCTCTGGTCGGGACGTACGTCGCGCGCATCGGCGTTCGTGCGGCTCGACAACCACGCCGCGACGTCGCGCTGCCCGTCGGCCTCGGCCAGGTCGCCCGAACAGGCGATCAACCGCAACCGCAGCTCGGCCAGCCGTCGTTCGGCCTCGGTGACGGCCAGCAGGGCCGCGGCCTTGTCGGCGTTGGGCATGAACACCGGCTGCACGTCCCGCACCCCCGCTACCGCTGCGGCGATCTGCTCGGCGCACGCCACGATCGGGTGCGGCGGTGAGACGAGCTGTGCGACCACGACGACCTCCCGAGTGGTGCGGATGAGCGACTGTTCCGATGTGAACATTCGACCATGCGCCACCGACACTGGGACCAGTTGCGGCGAGCGCCTGTGGATGAATCACCGCGATCCACGAGCCCGGTACGACGAGCGGGCCGAGGAATCCGAGGCTCGCTGCGCTCGCAACTCGATCAGCAGTCGGCGCGCGGCGGCAGCACCGCCCCGGGGTTGAGGATGCCCAGCGGGTCGAGGGCGTCCTTCACCCGCCACGACAGGTCGAGGACGTCCGGACCGACCTGGTCGAGCAGCGCGCCCCGCTTGGCGCGGCCCACGCCGTGCTCGCCGGTGATGGTGCCCCCGAGCGCGATCGCGAGCGCCATCACCGCGTCGAACGCCTCGCGAGCCCGCCGGTCGGCGTCGGGGTCGGCGGCGTCGAAGACGATGATCGGGTGGGTGTTGCCGTCGCCGGCGTGTGCGACGAGCGCGATCTCGACCCCGGTCGTGGCTGCTATGCCGGCGATGCCGTCGACCAGGTCCGGGAGCAGCGGGACGGGGACGCCGACGTCCTCGAACAACACGCTGCCGCGCTGCTCCAGCGCGTGGAAGGCGTTGCGCCTCCCGGCGACGAACATCGCGGACTCGTCGACGTCGGTCGTCGTGAAGACCTCCTCGGCCCCGGCCGCGACGCACGCGGCCCGCATCGCCTCGACCTCGACGGCGCAGGCCTCACCCGGGGCGTCGGACTGAGCGAGGAGAAGGGCGCCTGTCGACCGGTCGAGACCGTGGGAGCGCCAGTCCTCGACGGCGTTGATGGAGACGTTGTCCATCAGCTCGAGCATCGAGGCGCGCACGGTCCCGCGGATGGCGACCACCGCCCGGGAGGCCTCGGTCATCGACGCGAACCGGCTGACCAGCGTCGCGCCGGCGGTCTGCGCCGGGATGAGCCGGAGCACGGCCCGCGTGATGACGCCGAGGGTCCCCTCGCTGCCGACGAACAGCTTGAGCAGGGACAGGCCGGCGACGTCCTTGATCTGCTTGCCGCCGAGCCGCACCAGGGTGCCGTCGGCGAGGACCACGTCCATCCCGAGGACGTAGTCCGTCGTCACGCCGTACTTCACGCAGCACAGGCCGCCCGCGTTGGTGGCGAGGTTGCCTCCGATGGAGCAGATCTCGAAGGAGGACGGGTCCGGGGGATACCAGAGCCCGTGCTCGGCCGCGGCCCGCTTGACGTCGACGTTGAAGGCGCCGGGCTCGACGATCGCGACCTGGCACGCCGGGTCGATCTCGACGGCGCGCATCCGGTCCAGCGAGAGGGTGATCCCGCCGTCGACGGCGGAGGATCCGCCGGACAGCCCGGTGCCGGCGCCGCGGGGCACGAGCGGGACCCGGTGCTCGGCGGCCCAGCGGACCGCGACCTGGACCTGGGTCGCGTTCTCCGCGCGGACGACGGCGAGGGGAGTGCCGGCGGACCCGTCCCGGGCGAAGTCCTCCCGGTACTTCTCGACCGACGCCGGATCAGTGACGACCACGCCCTCCGGTAGGTTGGAGACGAGCTGCGCGAGGGCGGCTTCCGCGTTCATCGCCCCACTCTGCACCAGGAGCGGGCCGGCAGACAGGAACACCCGACCGATGCCTCGTGACGAGGACCCTCAGGACGACCTCACGGTCAGTCCGCCGAAGTCGTGGGCGGCAGGCGTGCCTGCCGTCGCCCACGCGATGGAGTACGCGCTCTCCCAGACCTCGCCGCGTCGTACGGCGGTGACGCTGCTCAACCTCAACCAGGTCAAGGGCTTCGACTGCCCGGGCTGCGCGTGGCCGGACCCGAAGAAGCGGCACAAGAACGAGTACTGCGAGAACGGCGCCAAGCACATCGCCGACGAGGCGACGACCCGCCGGGTGACCCGTGAGTTCTTCGCCGAGCACCCGGTGGCCGAGCTCGACCAGAAGTCGGACTACTGGCTCAACCAGCAGGGCCGCCTCACCGAGCCGATGGTCAAGCGGCCCGGTGCCACGCACTACGAGCCGATCTCGTGGGACGACGCGTTCGACGTGATCGCCGAGGAGCTGCGCGCCCTCGCTTCCCCGGACGAGGCGATGTTCTACACATCAGGTCGCCTCAACAACGAGGCCGCCTTCCTGCTGCAGCTCTTCTCCCGGGCCTACGGCACCAACAACCTCCCCGACTGCTCGAACATGTGCCACGAGTCGAGCGGCTCGGCGCTGATGGAGACGATCGGCGTCGGCAAGGGCACCGTGTCCCTCGACGACCTCCACGACGCCGACCTGGTGCTCGTCGTCGGTCAGAACCCCGGCACCAACCACCCGCGGATGCTCACGGCGCTCGAGCACACCAAGCACAACGGCGGGAAGGTCGTTGCGGTCAACCCGCTCCCGGAAGCTGGGCTCAAGCGCTTCAAGAACCCGCAGAAGCCGAGCGGCGTCGTCGGTCGTGGCACCGCGATCGCCGACCAGTTCCTCCAGATCCGGATCGGCGGCGACCTCGCGCTCTTCCAGATGCTCAACCGGCTGCTCCTCGAGGCCGAGGACGACGCCCCCGGCACGGTGCTCGACCACGACTTCATCGCTCGCGACACCGACGGCTTCGAGGCGTTCGCCGCCCACGTCCGCGGCACCGACTGGGACGAGGTCCTCGAGGCCACGGGACTGGCCCGCGAGGAGATCGAGGAGCTGCGCGACCGGATCGTGGCCAGCGACAAGATCATCGTGTGCTGGGCGATGGGCCTGACCCAGCACAAGCACGGCGTCCCGACGATCCGCGAGATCGTCAACCTGCTGCTGCTCACGGGCAGCCTGGGCCGTCCCGGCACCGGCGTCTGCCCGGTCCGCGGCCACAGCAACGTGCAGGGCGACCGCACGATGGGGATCTGGGAGCGGGTCCCGCAGTGGTTCCTCGACGCGCTCGGCGAGGAGTTCGGGTTCACCCCGCCCACCCGGCACGGCTTCGACTCGGTCAACGGTGTCCGCGCGATGCGCGACGGCCGCGCGTCGGTGTTCGTCGGCGTGGCCGGCAACTTCGTGCGGGCGATGTCGGACAGCCTGGTGACCGAGGAGGCGCTGCGGCGCTGCCGGCTCACGGTGCAGATCTCGACCAAGCTCAACCGCTCGCACACGGTGTGCGGCGAGACCGCCCTCATCCTGCCGACGCTGGGTCGTAGCGACCGCGACGTCCAGGCGACGGGGGAGCAGTTCGTCACCGTCGAGGACTCGATGAGCGAGGTGAAGGCCACCCGGGGCCGGTTCAGCCCGGCGTCGCCGCACCTGCTCAGCGAGGTGGCGATCATCAGCCGACTGGCGCGCCGGACGCTCGGCGAGGGCGGCTCGATCCCGTGGGAGGAGTTCGAGACCGACTACTCGTTGGTCCGCGAGCGGATCGCGCGCGTCGTGCCCGGCTTCGAGGACTTCGACCAGCGCGTCGCCAAGGGCGCCGGGTTCCGACTGGTCAACCCGGTCAACGAGGGCGTCTACAACACCGAGAGCGGCAAGGCGCAGTTCTCCTGCAACGACTTCGCGATGCTGCGGGCGCCCGAGGGCCACCTGGTGCTCCAGTCGCTGCGCTCCCACGACCAGTGGAACACCATCCCGTACGCCCTCAACGACCGCTATCGCGGCATCCACAACGCCCGGCGGATCGTCATGGTCAACCCCGACGACCTGACCGACCTCGGCCTGGAGGACCAGTCGCTGGTCGACATCGTCGGCGTCTGGGACGACGGGGTCGAACGGCGCGCTGAGGGCTTCCGCGTGGTCGCCTACCCGACCTCCCGCGGCTCGGCGGCGTCGTACTACCCCGAGACCAACGTGCTCGTGCCGCTCGACAGCGTCGCCGACATCAGCAACACGCCGACCTCCAAGGGTGTCGTCGTCCGCCTCGAGCCCGTCGCGGAGTAGCTGTGGGACGAGTGACCGCGCGCCGCGCGGTGGTGCGGGTCCGGGACGGCCAGGTGACCCGCCGACCGGACAACCTGGCGGCCGAGGAGCCGATGGAGATCCGGGTCGACGGGAAGCCGCTCACGGTCACCATGCGCACGCCGGGCGACGACTTCGACCTGGCGGTGGGCTTCCTCGTCGGTGAGGGGGTCGTCCACGCGGTCGACCACCTGGTGACCGCCCGCTACTGCGCCGGGACGGCGGAGGACGGCACCAACACCTACAACGTCGTCGACGTCCGGCTCGCCGACGGGGTGCCGCCCGTGGACCCGGCGCTGGCCCGGAACTTCTCCACCACCTCCGCGTGCGGCGTGTGCGGCAAGGCCAGCCTCGACGCCGTCCGGACCGTGTCGACCTGGTCGGTCGCCGACGACCCGCTCCGGGTCACCCCGGACGTCCTCGCCGAGCTGCCGCAGCGGCTCCGGGAGTCGCAGCGGGTCTTCGACCGGACCGGGGGACTGCACGCCGCGGGTCTCTTCTCGCCCGCGGGCGAGCTCCTCGTGCTGCGGGAGGACGTCGGCCGTCACAACGCCGTCGACAAGGTCGTCGGCCATGCTCTCCGGGAGGGCATGCTCCCGCTCCGGGAGACGGTGCTCGTCGTCAGCGGCCGCGCGTCGTTCGAGCTGGTGCAGAAGGCCGTGCTGGCCGGTATCCCGATGCTCGCCGCCGTCTCCGCGCCGTCGTCGCTGGCCGTGGACCTCGCCGAGGAGCACGGCCTGACGCTGGTGGGCTTCCTGCGGGGCACGTCGATGAACGTCTACACCGGCGCGCACCGGCTCGGTCTGGAGGACGTGCCCTCCTGAAGGGCCCGTGCGCGCCGGAAGCAGGAGCAATGGGTCTGCGGGATGAGGAGGACCCGACTCAGCCTCCCGGTCGGGGGTACCGCCTGGATGCACGCACAACCGAGCGACAGGAGGCACCCGATGGGTATGCAGGACAAGCTCCAGAACGCGGCCGACGAGAAGGTCGGCGAGGCCAAGGAGGCTCTCGGCAAGGCGTCGGACGACGACGACCTCAAGAACGAGGGCAAGGTCGACCAGACGAAGGCGAACCTCAAGCAGGCTGGCGAGAAGGTCAAGGACGCCTTCCGCTGACCCGACCGGTTCAGGACCGAGAGGCCCGGCAGCGCCGGGCCTCTCGGCATGCGTGCCGCTTCGCACGACGCCGTCCCGACGGGGTAGGGTGGCGCCTGTTCGACATCCTTTAACGAGCCGTCCTGTGAGGCGGAGAAGGAGGTCAGGCGCGCTGATGCCTGCCGCCCCGCTGGCCCACCCGGGCCGCGTCGTTCTTGATGCCCGTGACATCGGCCGGGCTCTCACGCGGATCTCCCACGAGATCATCGAGCGCAACAAGGGTGCGGGTGACCTCGTGCTCCTCGGCATCCCGCGGCGCGGCGTCCCGCTCGCCCAGCGGATCGCCGCCCGGATCTCCCAGGTCGAGGACGTCGACGTCCCGGTCGGCTCCCTCGACATCACCATGTATCGCGACGACCTGCGGCTCAAGCCGGCCCGGGCGCTGCTGCCGACCGAGATCCCGTCCGGCGGGATCGACGGCAAGGTCGTGGTCCTCGTCGACGACGTGCTCTTCTCCGGCCGCACCATCCGGGCCGCGCTCGACGCCCTGAACGACGTCGGGCGGCCGCGGGCCGTCCAGCTCGCCGTCCTCGTCGACCGCGGCCACCGCGAGCTGCCCATCCGGGCCGACTTCGTCGGCAAGAACCTGCCCACCTCGCTCAGCGAGCGGGTCAGCGTCCGCCTCGCCGACCTGGAGGACGACGGGGTCGACGCCGTCTCGATCGAGCCGAGGCCCGACGCTACGGAGGTAGGGGAGTGAAGCGACACCTGCTGAGCGCGGCCGACCTGACCCGCGACGACGCCGAGCTGGTCCTTGAGACCGCGGCCGAGCTGCGGTCGCTGGCGGACCGGCCGATCAAGAAGCTGCCGGCCCTGCGCGGCCGGACGGTCGTCAACCTGTTCTTCGAGGACTCCACGCGGACCCGGATCTCGTTCGAGGCCGCCGCCAAGCGGCTCTCGGCCGACGTCATCAACTTCGCCGCCAAGGGCTCCAGCGTCAGCAAGGGCGAGAGCCTCAAGGACACGGCGCTCACCCTCGAGGCGATGGGTGCCGACGCCGTCGTCATCCGGCACGGCGCCAGCGGGGCGCCGCACCGGCTGGCTCACTCCGGCTGGGTGCGCTCGAGCGTCGTCAACGCGGGCGACGGCACCCACGAGCACCCCACCCAGGCTCTCCTCGACGCCTTCACCCTGTGGCGCCACCTCGGCGAGGAGCGCCGCGGCGGCCTCGAGGGGCGGCGGGTCGCCATCGTCGGCGACGTGCTCCACAGCCGGGTGGCGCGCTCCAACGCGCTGCTCCTCAAGACCCTCGGCGCCGAGGTGACGCTGGTCGGCCCGCCGACGCTGCTGCCGGTCGGCATCGAGGGCTGGGACGTCGAGACGTCGTACGACCTCGACGCCGTCCTCCCGAAGGTCGACGCCGTGATGATGCTGCGCGTCCAGCGCGAGCGGATGCAGGGCGGCTTCTTCCCGACGCCGCGCGAGTACTCGCGGCGCTACGGGCTCGACGGGCGCCGGATGGCGACCCTGCAGGACCACACGATCGTGATGCACCCCGGCCCGATGGTGCGCGGCATGGAGATCACCGCCGACGTCGCCGACTCCGACCGGTCGGTGATCGTCGAGCAGGTCACCAACGGCGTCGCCGTCCGCATGGCCGTCCTCTACCTCCTCCTCGGAGGATCTGAAAGCGAGAGCCCTGAATGACCAGCGTGAGTTCGTACCTGATCAAGAGCGTCCGGATCCTCGGGGGCGAGCCGACCGACCTGCTCCTGAAGGACGGTGTCGTCGCCGAGATCGGCACCGGCCTGTCCGCCGACGGCGCCGAGGTGGTCGACGCCGACGGCCTCATCGCGCTGCCCGGCCTGGTCGACCTGCACACGCACCTGCGCGAGCCGGGCCGTGAGGACGCCGAGACCGTCGAGACCGGGACCCGCGCCGCGGCGATGGGCGGCTTCACCGCGGTCCACGCGATGGCCAACACCACCCCGGTCGCCGACACCGCCGGCGTCGTCGAGCAGGTCTGGCGCCTGGGTCGCGAGGCCGGCTACTGCGACGTCTACCCGGTCGGCGCCGTCACCGTCGGGCTCAAGGGTGAGCAGCTCGCCGAGCTCGGGGCGATGGCCGACTCGGCCGCCCGGGTCCGGGTCTTCTCCGACGACGGCCACTGCGTGAGCGACCCGCTGCTGATGCGCCGGGCGCTGGAGTACGTCAAGGCGTTCGACGGTGTCGTCGCCCAGCACGCCCAGGACCCGCGGTTGACCGAGGGCGCGCAGATGAACGAGAGCGAGCTGTCGGGTCGCCTCGGCCTCGCCGGCTGGCCCGCGGTCGCCGAGGAGGCGATCATCGCCCGCGACTGCCTGCTCACCGCCCACGTCGGCTCGCGGCTGCACGTCTGCCACGTCTCCACGGCCGGCTCGGTCGAGATCGTCCGTGACGCGAAGCGCAAGGGCTGGAACGTTACCGCCGAGGCCTGCCCGCACCACCTGCTGCTGACCGACGAGCTCGCCGCGACCTACGACCCGATCTACAAGGTCAACCCGCCGCTGCGCTCGGCCGGCGACGTCGAGGCGCTGCGCGCCGGCCTGGCCGACGGGACGATCGACATCGTCGCCACCGACCACGCGCCGCACCCGCACGAGGACAAGGACTGCGAGTGGGCGGCCGCCGCGTTCGGCATGCTCGGTCTGGAGACCGCCCTGTCGATCGTGCAGCACACGATGGTCGACACCGGCCTGCTCGACTGGGCCGGCGTCGCCGACCGGCTCTCCTACGCCCCGGCCCGGATCGGCCGCGTCGCCGACCACGGCCAGCCGATCGAGGTCGGAGCGCCGGCCAACATCGCTCTCTACGACCCGGCCGCTACCAGGACGATCGAGGCGTCCGCGTCGGCGTCCCTCTCTCGGAACACGCCGTACGCCGGGATGGACCTGCCTGGAAGGATCGAGGCGACATTCCTGCGCGGACGCCCGACCGTGCTCGACGGAAAGCTGGTGTGAGACAAGTGGCGATCCTGGTCCTGGAGGACGGACGGACCTTCCACGGTGACGCGTACGGCGCCGAGGGCGAGACCTTCGGCGAAGCGGTCTTCAACACCGGCATGACCGGCTACCAGGAGACCCTCACCGACCCGTCGTACCACCGCCAGGTGGTCGTGATGACGGCTCCGCACATCGGCAACACCGGCGTCAACGACGAGGACCCCGAGTCCCGCCGGATCTGGGTCGCCGGCTACGTCGTCCGTGACCCCGCGCGGCGTGCGTCCAACTGGCGCTCGCGCCGGTCGCTCGACGAGGAGCTGCGCGACCAGGGCGTCGTCGGCATCAGCGGCATCGACACCCGCGCACTGACGCGGCACCTGCGGGAGCGCGGCTCCATGCGGTGCGGGATCTCCAGCACCGAGACCGACCCGGAGGCGCTGCTCGCCCGGGTGCTCGAGCAGCCGGAGATGAAGGGCGCCGACCTGGCCGGCGAGGTCTCGGTCGACGCCGCTTACGTCGTCCCCGCGGTCGGTGAGAAGAAGTTCACGGTCGCCGCCCTCGACCTCGGCATCAAGGGGATGACCCCGGCGCTGATGGCGCAGCGGGGGATCGAGGTCCACGTGCTGCCCGCCTCCGCGACCATCGACGACGTGCTGGCCGTCGGTGTCGATGGCCCGGACGGCGTCTTCTTCTCCAACGGCCCGGGCGACCCGGCCACCGCCGACGTCACGACCCTGCAGGCCGTGCTCGAGCGCGACCTGCCGTACTTCGGGATCTGCTTCGGCAACCAGCTGTTCGGGCGGGCCCTGGGCTTCGGCACCTACAAGCTGACCTACGGCCACCGCGGGATCAACCAGCCGGTGATGGACCGCACCACCGGCAAGGTCGAGGTCACCGCGCACAACCACGGATTCGCTGTGGACGCGCCGCTCGACCAGGCCACCGAGACGCCGTACGGATCGGCGACGGTGAGCCACGTCTGCCTCAACGACGACGTCGTCGAGGGGCTCGAGCTCCGGGACGCCGACGGCCGTCTCAAGGCCTTCTCCGTCCAGTACCACCCCGAAGCCGCGGCCGGTCCGCACGACGCGGCGTACCTGTTCGACCGGTTCATCGACCTGATGGCAGGGACGATGGCCGGATCTGTTGAAGGGGCCCACGCCTGATGCCGAAGCGCGAAGACATCAAGTCCGTCCTGGTGATCGGCTCGGGGCCGATCATCATCGGGCAGGCCTGCGAGTTCGACTACTCCGGCACCCAGGCGTGCCGGGTGCTCAAGGCCGAGGGGCTGCGGGTCGTGCTGGTCAACAGCAACCCCGCGACGATCATGACCGACCCGGAGTTCGCCGACGCGACCTACATCGAGCCGATCACCCCGGAGTACGTCGAGAAGGTCATCGCCCGGGAGGCCGCCAACGGCACCCCGATCGATGCGGTGCTCCCGACGCTGGGTGGCCAGACCGCGCTCAACACCGCGATCGGCCTGCACGAGAACGGCGTCCTCGAGAAGTACGGCGTCGAGATGATCGGCGCCAGCTTCGAGGCGATCCACCGCGGCGAGAACCGCGAGCTCTTCAACGCGATCGTCGACAAGGTCGGCGGCGAGGTGGCCCGCAGCTTCGTGTGCCACACGCTGGAGGACTGCGAGAAGGCGGCCGGCGAGCTCGGCTTCCCGGTCGTGGTGCGGCCGTCGTTCACCATGGGCGGCACCGGCTCCGGCATCGCCTACGACGCCGACGACCTCACCCGCATCGCCGGCTCCGGCCTCGACGCCAGCCCGACCACCGAGGTGCTGATCGAGGAGTCGATCATCGGCTGGAAGGAGTACGAGCTGGAGGTGATGCGCGACAAGGCCGACAACGTCGTCATCATCTGCTCGATCGAGAACTTCGACCCGATGGGCGTCCACACCGGTGACTCGATCACCGTCGCGCCCGCGATGACCCTCACCGACCGCGAGTACCAGCACCTGCGCGACCTGGCGATCGGCATCATCCGCGAGGTCGGCGTCGACACCGGCGGCTGCAACATCCAGTACGCCGTCAACCCGGTCGACGGCCGAGTCATCGTCATCGAGATGAACCCGCGGGTGTCGCGGTCCTCCGCGCTCGCGAGCAAGGCGACGGGTTTCCCGATCGCCAAGATCGCCGCGAAGGTCGCGATCGGCTACACCCTCGACGAGATCCCCAACGACATCACCGAGGAGACGCCCGCGTCGTTCGAGCCCACGCTCGACTACGTGGTGGTGAAGGTGCCGCGGTTCGCGTTCGAGAAGTTCCCCGGCGCCGACCCGGTGCTGACCACGCACATGAAGTCCGTCGGCGAGGCGATGGCGATCGGGCGCAACTTCACCGAGGCGCTGCAGAAGGCGTTGCGCTCGCTGGAGGACAAGAAGGCGCCGTTCGACTGGCACAAGGACTTCGACGCCGACCTGGGCTCTGCCGAGACGAAGGCCGCTCTGCTGGTGGAGATCGCGAAGCCGCACGACGGCCGTCTCCGCAAGGTCATGGACGCGATCCGGGCTGGTGCCACGCCGGAGGAGATCTTCGACGCGACCGGCATCGACCCGTGGTTCGTCGACCAGCTGATGCTGATCAACGAGACCGCCCAGGAGCTGATCGGGGCCGACGAGCTCACCCCGGCGCTGCTGCGCAACGCCAAGCGGCACGGGTTCTCCGACGTCCAGATCGGCAAGATCCGGGGGATGACGCCCGACGTCGTCCGCGGTGTCCGGCACGCGCTCGGCATCCGGCCGGTCTACAAGACGGTCGACACCTGCGCGGCCGAGTTCGCCGCGAAGACGCCGTACCACTACTCGTCCTACGACGAGGAGACCGAGGTCAGCCCGCGCGAGAAGCCCGCGGTCATCATCCTCGGCAGCGGCCCCAACCGGATCGGCCAGGGCATCGAGTTCGACTACTCGTGCGTCCACGCCAGCCTCGCGCTCAGCGCTGCCGGCTACGAGACCGTGATGGTCAACTGCAACCCGGAGACGGTCTCGACCGACTACGACACCTCCGACCGGCTCTACTTCGAGCCGCTCACGCTGGAGGACGTGCTCGAGATCGTGCACGCCGAGGAGCAGGCCGGCCCCGTCGCCGGCGTCATCTGCCAGCTCGGCGGCCAGACCCCGCTCGGCCTCGCGCAGGGCCTGAAGGACAACGGCGTCACCATCGTCGGCACCAGCCCGGAGGCGATCCACCTCGCCGAGGAGCGCGGCGCCTTCGGTCGGGTGCTCGCCGAGGCCGGGCTGGTTGCCCCGCAGCACGGGATGGCGACCAGCTTCGAGGAGGCCCGGGCGATCGCCGACCGGATCGGCTACCCGGTGCTGGTGCGTCCGTCGTACGTCCTGGGTGGGCGCGGCATGGAGATCGTGTACGACGAGCGCTCGCTGAGCGACTACATCTCCCGAGCCACCGAGGTCACGCCCGAGCACCCGGTGCTGGTCGACCGGTTCGTCGACGACGCGGTCGAGATCGACGTCGACGCCCTCTTTGACGGCGAGGAGCTCTTCCTCGGCGGCGTCATGGAGCACATCGAGGAGGCCGGCATCCACTCCGGTGACTCCTCCTGCGCGCTGCCGCCGATCACCCTGGGGGACGCGGAGATCCAGCGGATCCGGGAGGCCACGCTCGGCATCGCGAAGGGCGTCGGCGTGCGCGGGCTCATCAACATCCAGTTCGCGCTCGGCTCCGACGTGCTCTACGTGCTCGAGGCCAACCCGCGGGCGAGCCGGACCGTGCCGTTCGTCTCCAAGGCGACCGGGACACCGCTGGCCAAGGCGTGCGCCCGGGTGATGATGGGGGAGTCGATCGCGGACCTGCGCAAGGACGGCGTGCTCCCGGCCACCGGCGACGGCGGGTCGCTGCCGCCCGACCAGCCGATCGCGGTCAAGGAGGCCGTGATGCCGTTCAACCGGTTCCGGACCCCTGACGGCCGCCAGGTCGACACGGTCCTCGGCCCGGAGATGAAGTCGACCGGTGAGGTGATGGGCCTCGACGCCGACTTCGGCACCGCGTTCGCGAAGGCGCAGGCCGGCGCGTTCGGGTCGCTGCCCACCAGCGGCAAGGTCTTCGTCAGCATGGCCAACCGCGACAAGCGGCACATGATCTTCCCGATCAAGGTGCTGGCCGACCACGGGTTCGAGGTGCTGGCCACCAAGGGCACCGCCGAGGTGCTGCGCCGCAACGGCGTCGCGGCGACCGTGGTGCGCAAGCACTTCGAGGGCGAAGGGCCCAACGGGGAGAAGACCACGGTCCAGCTCATCCTCGACGGCGAGATCGACCTGGTCATCAACACGCCCCACGGCGCGACCAGCGGGGGCTCGGCGCGCCTCGACGGCTACGAGATCCGCACCGCGGCCGTCCGGGCCAACATCCCGTGCATCACGACGGTCCAGGGTCTCGGGGCAGCGGTGCACGGCATCGAGGCGCTGCACCGCGGCGACGTCGGCGTGAAGCCGCTCCAGGAGTGGAACGCACGGTGAACCTGCCGATCTACTCGACCGTCTACAAGCACGGCCTCTCCCGCCTCGACGCCGAGGTCGCCCACCACCGCACGTTCGACGCGCTGAAGGCGGCCGGACCGGTGCTGCGCCGGGCGAAGCGGCCCGGCGGTCGGCCGGTCGAGGCGATGGGCCTGACCTTCCCCAACGCGCTCGGTATCGCGGCGGGCTTCGACAAGACGGCCGAGGCGTTCGAGGAGCTGGGAGCGTTCGGGTTCGGGCACGTCGAGGTCGGCACGGTCACCGCGCTGGCCCAGCCCGGCAACCCCAAGCCGCGGCTGGTGCGCCTCCCTGACGACCGCGCGGTCGTCAACCGGATGGGCTTCAACAACGACGGTGCGGCAGCGGTCGCCCAGCGGCTGGGCAGGCGCCGGCGGGGGGGCCGGGGGCCGGGCCTCCGCATCAACAACGGCAAGGCCCAGGGGGGCCCCCACCACGGNCCGACGACGACCAGGCAGCCGTGGAGGCCGACTACGAGGCCTCCACCAGGCTGCTGGCGCCGTTCGCGGACTACTTCGTCGTCAACGTCAGCTCGCCCAACACGCCGGGTCTGCGCAACCTCCAGGCCGTCGGCAAGCTCGCGCCGCTGCTGGAGCACGTACGGCGGGTGGCCGACCGCGCCACCGACGACGCCGGGCGCGACCGCGTGCCGCTGCTGGTGAAGATCGCTCCCGACCTGGCCGACGAGGACGTCGTCGAGGTCGCCGACCTGGCGCTGGCACAGGGTCTCGACGGCATCATCGCCACCAACACGACGATCAGTCGCGAGGGCCTGCGGTCGAGTGCCGCAGCCGTCGAGGCCGCCGGCGCGGGAGGCCTGTCCGGAGCCCCGCTGCGGGAGCGCTCCACCGAGGTCGTCCGCCTGCTCCGCGACCGGGTCGGTCCCGACCTGACGCTCATCGGCGTCGGCGGCGTGTCGACGGCCGCGGACGCCCGGGAGCGTCTCGACGCAGGCGCGACCCTCGTCCAGGCCTACACCGGGCTGATCTACGGCGGGCCCCTGTGGCCCCGCCGCATCCTCAAGGGGCTCTCGTGACGACCGCACCGTTCGGCGAGAGGTATGCGGCTGCGCTGGCCGACCGCGGACAGTTCTGCGTGGGGATCGACCCGCACGCGGGGCTGCTGCACGAGTGGGGGCTCGACGACACGGTCCAGGGGCTGGAGACCTTCGCGCTCACGGCGGTCGAGGCGGTGGCGCCGTACTGCTCGGTGGTCAAGCCGCAGTCGGCCTTCTACGAGCGGTTCGGCAGTCGGGGGATCGCGGTGCTGGAGCGCGTGATCGCCGAGTCGCGGGCGGCCGGCGCGCTGGTGCTGCTCGACGTCAAGCGCGGCGACATCGGCTCGACGTCGCAGGCCTACGCCGAGGCCTACCTCGACCCGGGCTCCCCGCTGGCGTCCGACGCGATCACAATCAGCCCCTACCTCGGCTTCGGGTCGCTGCTGCCGTTCGTGGAGGTCGCGCGGGCCAACGGTGGCGGCCTGTTCGTCCTCGCGGCAACCTCCAACAAGGAGGGGCCGGAGGTCCAGGAAGCGGTGACGAGCGACGACTTCGGTGGCCGCACCGTCGGCTCGGCGATGCTCGACCACCTGCGCGAGCTCAACCGCGGTGCGCACCCGGTCGGCTCGTTCGGTGCCGTGGTCGGCGCGACCATCGACGAGAAGAGACTCGACTTCGCGAGCTCCGCGATCGGCGGGCCGATCCTCGCGCCCGGCTACGGCGAGCAGGGCGGCACCGCCGCCGACATCGTGCGGATCTTCGGCGCCTCGGCCCGACACGTCGTCGCCAGCTCCTCGCGCGGCGTGCTGCGCCTCGGCCCGGACGGGACGGCGATGCGCGACGCGGTCCAGCGCGCCAACGACGAGCTGCGGAGCCTCCTCGGGTGAGGGGGGTCGCGGCGGGCGCCGCACTGCTGGTGCTGCTCACGGGCTGCGGCGGCGGTGACGACGACCCCTACGCGGTGCCCGAACGGTTCGAGGACTACTGCGAGGAGGTGGAGGCCCAGCAGGTCCTCATCAGCGACGCCCTCTCGGCCGGCGGCGACACCTCCGGACTGATCAAGGCGCTCCCGAGCTTCGAGGCGCTGGCTGCGAAGTCGCCCGACGACATCGCGGAGGAGTGGGAGACGGTCGTCGACCGGATCCACGACCTCGTCGCCGCGCTCGACGCCGCCGGGGTCGATCCCGACACCTACGACCGCAAGGACCCGCCCGCCGGCCTCGACCCCGACGCCAAGGACGACATCGACGCTGCCGCGACCGCACTCGTCTCGGCGACCACGGCGAGCGCCATAGCCGATGTCCAGCAGCATGCGCGCGACGTGTGCAAGACGCCGTTGACGCTCTGAGCGTCCTGCGGTCGCGATCGACCGTCCAACCTGCGCCCCCGCATTGCCGCCCCGCCACGGACGTGACTAGGGTGACCGCGAGGCGGCTCGCTGCCCTCCCCATGCCTGTGCTCGACCCGAAGGATCTCTCCACGTGGCCCTGCCCCCTCTGACCCCCGAACAGCGTCAGGCTGCGCTCGCGAAGGCTGCTGCCGCGCGCCGCGAGCGGGCCGAGGTGAAGAACCGGCTCAAGAACTCGGGCGCCTCGATCGCCGACGTGCTGGCCGAGGGACAGACCAACGAGGTCGTCGGCAAGATGAAGGTGCTGGACCTGCTCCAGGCCGTCCCCGGTCTCGGCAAGGTCCGTGCCTCGCAGCTGATGGAGCGTCTCGGCATCGCCGAGTCGCGCCGCGTCCGGGGTCTCGGCGCCAAGCAGGTAGCCGCGCTCAAGCAGGAGTTCGCCCCGGGTGAGTGACCCCGGCAGCACAGCGGGTCGACCGAGCCGACTGGTCGTCCTGGCCGGTCCGACGGCCGTCGGCAAGGGCACGGTCGCGGCCGCGGTCCGCAACGACCACCCCGACGTCTGGATCTCGGTGTCGGCGACGACCCGCGCACCGCGCCCGGGCGAGGTCGACGGCGTCCACTACCTGTTCGTCGACGAGGCCGAGTTCGACCGGCTGATCGCCGAGGACCAGCTCCTCGAGTGGGCCGTGGTCCACGGCCGGCACCGATATGGCACGCCGCGCGGTCCCGTCGAGGCCGCGCTGGCCGCCGGGCGGCCGGCGATGCTCGAGATCGACCTCCAGGGTGCGCGGCAGGTGCGACGCACGATGCCGGAGGCACTTTTCGTGTTCCTGAAGCCGCCGACGTGGGACGAGCTGGTCCGCCGGCTCGTCGGTCGCGGCACCGAGAACGACGAGGAGCGGGAGCGTCGACTGGCCACCGCGGAGGACGAGCTGGCGGCCGAAGCGGAGTTCGACGTCACCATCGTCAATCACGAAGTTCACGATGCAGCGGCCGAGTTGGTAGGCTTACTTGGTTGCCCATCCACTGGATCGTGAGGCTTTTTCTGTGTCTGCCCCCAACATCGACGCCGTCGGCGTGACGAACCCGCCGATCGATGACCTGCTGTCCAAGACCGACAGCAAGTACAAGCTGGTGCTCTACAGCGCCAAGCGGGCGCGCCAGATCAACGCCTACTACTCCCAGCTGGGCGAGGGCCTGCTCGAGTACGTCGGCCCGCTCGTGGACACCCACGTCCAGGAGAAGCCGCTGTCGATCGCGCTCCGCGAGATCAACGAGGACCTGCTGACCTGCGAGGACATCGACCCGGCCGAGTTCGCCGCCCAGGAGCTCGCGGGTGGTCGGATCGCTGCCGCGCCGGCCGCCAGCGCCGAGTGATCTGAGCCTGGCATGACGCGGCCGCGCGTGGTGCTCGGCGTCTCCGGCGGGATCGCTGCCTACAAGGCCTGCGAGCTTCTCCGGAGGTTCACCGAGTCCGGCCATGACGTCACCGTCGTACCCACGGCGGCCGCGCTGGAGTTCGTCGGCGCTCCGACCTGGTCGGCCCTGTCCGGCAAGCCGGTCGCGACCGACGTCTGGACCGGCGTCCACGAGGTCCCGCACGTCCGGATCGGCCAGGAGGCCGACCTGGTCGTGGTGGCGCCCGCGACCGCCGACCTGATGGCCAAGGCCGCGCACGGCCTGGCCGACGACCTGCTGACCAACACGCTCCTCACGGCGCGCTGCCCGGTGGTGATGGCGCCCGCCATGCACACCGAGATGTGGGAGCACGCCGCGACGACGGCCAACGTCGCCACCCTGCGCTCGCGCGGGGTGCTGGTCGTCGAGCCCGCCGAGGGCCGCCTCACCGGCGCCGACACCGGCAAGGGCCGGCTCCCGGACCCCGAGGAGATCTTCGAGCTCTGCCGCGACGTCCTGGAGCGCCAGACGACCGGTGCCGCGGGGACCACGCTCGACCTGGCCGGCCGCCACGTCGTCGTGTCCGCAGGCGGGACGCGGGAGCGGCTCGACCCGGTGCGCTTCCTCGGCAACCGATCCTCGGGCCGCCAGGGCTATGCGCTCGCCCGCGCCGCGGCCGCCCGCGGAGCCGAGGTCACGCTGGTGGCCGCCAACGTCACCCTGGCCGACCCGGCCGGCGTCAAGGTGGTCCGCGTGGAGTCGACCGCCGAGCTGCGCGACGCCGTCCTGACGGCCGCTGCCGGCGCCGACGCGGTCGTGATGGCCGCGGCCCCCGCCGACTTCCGGCCCGTGCACCGATCCGACACCAAGATCAAGAAGTCCGACGACGGCTCTGCGCCCGTCATCTCCCTCGAGCAGAACCCCGACATCCTCAAGGAGCTCTCGGTCCACCGGCCCGCTCCCGGCACCGTCGTCGTGGGTTTCGCCGCCGAGACCGGTGACGCCAGCGGGTCGGTCCTCGACCTCGCCCGGGCCAAGCTGGCCCGCAAGGGATGCGACCTCCTGGTCGTGAATGACGTGAGCGGTGGCGCGGTTTTCGGCGCGGAGGACAACGAGGCGGTTATCCTCTCGGCGGACGGCACCGCGGTCGACGTACCGCGGGGGAGCAAAGGCGCTCTCGCCCACGTGATCTGGGACCAGGTCGCGGCTCGTCTGCCCTCTGCGTGAGACTGCCTCGCGTCACCTGTTGATCCTCGTATCGTTGGAGACGAGATCGGCCCTGACCGCCCCCTAAGACGACTGATCCCGAAAGCGAGAAACAACGTGCCTGGACGCCTCTTCACCTCCGAGTCCGTGACGGAGGGGCACCCCGACAAGATCGCCGACGCGATCAGCGACACCGTGCTCGACTACCTGCTCTCGCAGGACCCCATGAGCCGAGTGGCGTGCGAGACCCTCCTGACCACGGGCCTCGTCGTCGTCGCGGGTGAGGTGACCACCGCAGGCCAGCTGCCGATGGCCCGCATCGTGCGCGACAAGATCATCGAGATCGGCTACGACTCCTCCGACAAGGGCTTCGACGGTGACTCGTGCGCCGTCCAGTTCGCCATCGGTGCCCAGTCGGCCGACATCGCCCAGGGTGTCGACGACGCCTTCGAGGAGCGTGTCGACGGCTCGGGTGACGAGCTCGACAAGCAGGGTGCCGGTGACCAGGGCCTGATGTTCGGCTACGCCTGCGACGACACCCCGGAGCTCTTCCCGCTGCCGATCAAGATCGCGCAGACGCTGGCCGAGCGCCTCACCGAGGTGCGCAAGGACGGCACGCTGCCCTACCTGCGTCCCGACGGCAAGACCCAGGTCACCATCGAGTACGACGAGGACGACCGCCCGGTCCGCATCGACGCGATCGTCGTCTCCTCGCAGCACGCCGAGGACGTCGACCAGGAGCAGCTCGCCAAGGACATCCTCGTCAACGTGATCGAGCCCGTCCTCGAGCAGTTCAAGGCCACCGTCCCGTCCGAGGGCCACAAGCTCTACATCAACCCCACCGGCCGGTTCGTCGTGGGTGGCCCGATGGGTGACGCCGGCCTGACCGGTCGCAAGATCATCGTCGACACCTACGGCGGCATGGCCCGTCACGGTGGCGGCGCCTTCTCGGGCAAGGACCCGTCGAAGGTCGACCGCTCGGCCGCCTACGCGATGCGCTGGGTCGCCAAGAACATTGTCGCGGCCGGCCTCGCCCGCCGTGCCGAGGTCCAGGTCGCCTACGCGATCGGCGTCGCCAAGCCCGTCGGTGTCTTCGTCGAGACCTTCGGCACCGGTGTCGTCCCGGACGAGAAGATCCAGGAGGCCGTGCTCGAGGTGTTCGACCTGCGCCCGGCCGCGATCCTGCGCGACCTCGAGCTGCGCCGGCCGATCTACGCCAAGACCGCCGCCTACGGCCACTTCGGCCGCGAGCTGCCGGAGTTCACCTGGGAGCGGACCGACCGCGCCGAGGCCCTCAAGGCCGCCGCCGGCGTCTGACGACTCAACAACGCCGCGGCCGTCCCTCCTGGGGGCGGCCGCGGCGCCG
>NZ_JACEFC010000074.1 GCF_014180715.1 Nocardioides stalactiti
CGACCAACGACTTCCTCATCGGCGGCGAGGGTGACCCCGGGCTCCGGGCGGACTACGACGCCGCCATCCAGGACCTCCTCGAGCAGATCGCTGCCGCCGCCGACGCCCAGCCGGCCGACGAGAAGGCGCTCCAGGCGCTCATCGTCGAGATCAACGACTACACCACGGCGGTCACCGAGGCGCGGGCCAACAGCCGCCAGCAGCTGGTGATCGGCAACTCCTACCTCAGCGGCGCCAGCGCCGCGCTGCGCACCGACGCGCAGCCGATCCTGGCCAACCTCGTGGAGTCCAACACCGAGCGCGCCGAGGACTCGATGTCCGGCCAGCACCCGTTCTGGCTGCTGCTCATCGGGATCGCCGCCGTGGCCGTGCTGGTCTGGGTGAGCATGGTGCTCGCGGGTCGGTTCCGCCGCTACCTCAACGTCGGGGTCTCCGTCGCAGGCATCATCGTCCTCGTCGTCACCTTCGCCGCGGTGATCGCGGCCTGGCGCGGCGACAGCCAGAACGACGACCTGCTGGAGAACGAGCTCGCGATGGCCGTCGACCAGGCAGCGGCTCGGACCGCCGGCAACGACGCCAAGGCCTACGAGAGCCTGCGGCTGATCCTCCAGGGCTCCGGGCCGACCTACGAGCCGAAGTGGGAGGCCGCGGCCGAGGTCGTCGAGGAGCGCGCCGACCGGTCGGTGCTCGACGAGTGGAACGCCTACGCCGACGGCCACGCCCAGATCGTGACCGCCGACGACAGGGACCGGTGGTTCGACGCCAAGAGGATCGCGATCGACCCGGGCGAGACGTCGCTGACCGCGAACTTCGACCGCTTCGACGAGGCGAGCCAGGCGCTCGCCGACGAGAACGGCGCCGCGACCACCGACGCGCTCCGCGCCGGCCGCTCGATCGCGCTGCTCGGTTCGCTCCTGACCCTGGTGCTCGGTTTCGTCTCCGCCGTCGCCGTCGCACGAGGTATCGGCGCCCGCCGGAAGGAGTACGCATGATCGGCCACCGCCGTCTCGCAGTCGTCCTGAGCGTCGCCGTGCTCGCGCTCGGCGCGTGCGGCTACGAGGACACGCCCGTCCCGAAGCAGGCGGAGGAGCCGCCGTACACACCGGCTCCCAAGAGCGAGTGCACCACGGACGCCGCGACGCTCGCCTCTGTGCCGGCCGATGCGACCCCGGGCGCCACTGTCGAGCGGATCCGCAGCGAGGGCGTCCTCAAGGTCGGGGTGTCGGCCGACACCTACCTGATGGCGGCCCGCAACCCGGCGACGAGCCGGATCCAGGGCTTCGACGTCGAGGTCGTCAAGGCGATCGGCGAGGCGATCTTCGGCGAGACGTTCAACTTCAACACCCAGACGCAGCTGCGCGTCATCACCGCCGCCGACCGGCTGCCGCTTCTCGGCGGGCTGGATGCCGAGGGCAACGAGCACCCGGTCGAGCTGGACCTCGTCGTCCGCAACTTCACGATCAACTCGTGCCGCAAGGAGCAGATCGACTTCTCCGCCGTCTACTACGAGGCGACGCAGAAGGTCCTGGTCCCTCTCGACGAGGAGGCGACCTACACGGGTCCGTCGTCCCTCGCGGGCAAGCGGGTCTGCGCGCCCAACTCGTCGACGAGCCTGGTCAACATCGAGAAGCTCGAGCCCGACGCGATCATCGTGCCGGCGACCAACCACACCGGCTGCCTGATCAAGTTCCAGAACGACGAGGTCGACGCGATCACCGGTGACGACACCGTGCTCGCCGGGCTGGCCGCTCAGGACCCGTACGCGGTGGTCCCCGATCAGACCCCACTGAGCAGTGAGCCCTACGGCGTCGGCATCCCGAAGGGCGACGAGGAGTTCGTGGCCTTCGTCAACGCCGCCCTGGAGGAGATGGTCGACTCGGGGGAGTGGCAGCGCGCCTACAACACGTGGCTCGAGGACGAGTTGGGAGAGGGCGACCCGCCCGACGCGATCCAGTGACCGCCACCGCCCCCACCGCACCCGGCAAGCTCGGCGAGGCCGTCGAGCCGGCGCTCATCCAGCGCTACGTCGTCGAGCTCGACGGCTGGATCCGCACGCGCAAGGACGAGCTCGACGAGCTCGACGGCGCGGCGATCGCGGCCGGGCGCGGGCAGGAGCTCGCTGGTGACATGGGGTTGGTGCTGGCGCTGTGGAAGGCGATCCACGACCGCTACCAGCTGGTCTTCGCGACGTGGGACGGCGGCCGGGTGCTCCAGCAGGACCGGGAGCGGATCTCCAGCCTGGTCTGGGGACGGCTCGACGGGGCGACCGACGTGCCGGGCGGTCTGGCGGTGTCGCTGCCGGAGGCGTGCCGCCTCAACGACGCGATGACCGGCCAGCTGCGCACCAAGCTCGCGTTCGCGCACGACGCCACCGAGCAGGCGGCCCGGGTCCGCGAGCTGCGAGCGCAGCTCGAGCGGATCCGGGACCAGGTCGGCCTGGAGCCGCAGCCCTCGCAGGAGACGGCCGCGCGGACGCTCGCCGGGCTGCTGCTGCGTCTCGACCAGCTCAAGGAGCGGGCCGAGCGCGGGGCCGACGTCGGCGGGATGCTGGGGCCGCTGGAGATGGAGGCGACGACGTTCGAGCGCGACCTCATCGTCGGCAACGCCCGGCGACGGGACGCGCGCTCGAAGGTGATCTCCGCCCGCGAGCTGCGGGCCGACCTCGAGGCGCGCGAGGCAGCGTTGGAGAAGCTCGCGGCGCAGTGCGTGGCGACGACCGACGCAGCCCCCCGCTTCGCCGTCCCCGACGTCGACGCGCTCGGGCCGGTCCCGGTCACTCCCGACGAGATCGACGCCTACCTGGTCCGCCTCGACCGGGTCTCGCAGGCGTTGGAGTTCGCCCAGCACAAGTACGCCGACGCGCTCGCCCAGCACACCGACCTGGTGGCGCTGCTCGACGCCTACGTCGCGAAGGCCACCGCCCAGGGGGTGGCCCAGAGCCCCGACCTCGTCGAGAGCGAGAGGCAGGCCCGCGCCGTCCTCGCCCGATCCCCAGCCCCGATGTCCGTCGCCCAGCAGCTGGTTGCGACCTACCAGACCTGGCTTCAGAAGGAGACCGCGCAGTGACAACAGCGAGCTGCACCCAGCCGGGCTGCACCGGCAGCATCCTGGACGGCTACTGCGACGTCTGCGGGTCGCCCGGCGACGCCGGGGCAGGCGCGAGCAGCAACGTGCCCACCGCCACGGTCGGTGCGACCGCGACCGGCGCCACCCCGGCGCCGACGGTCGCCAACGGCGCCGCCTGCACCCAGCCCGCCTGCCGCGGCCGGATCCTCGACGGCTACTGCGACGTGTGCGGCTCGGCCGCCGACGCGCCGCCCGCCCCGGTGGCTGCCCAGGCCGAGCCGATGTCCGACCACGGGGCCTCGGTCGCGACGTCGGCCAGTCGGGTGCAGTCCGCTGCGATCGGATCCCGGCGGGCCGGCGGTGCCGGCTCGAGCTCGACCCGCCGTACCCGCACCGGCTCCCAGCGGATGCGGGCCGCCCGCATCGGCGCCGGCCTGACCAGCGTGCCGCCGGCCCCGCCGCTCGACGCGGCCAAGGCGATCATGGCCAACCCGCAGGTGCCGGAGGACAAGCGCAGCTGCTCCAAGTGCGGCCACCAGGTCGGCCGCAGCATCAACGGCCAGCCCGGCCGGCCCGAGGGCTTCTGCCCCAATTGCGGCCAGCAGTTCTCGTTCACCCCCAAGCTCCAGCAGGGCGACCTCGTCGCCGGGCAGTACGAGGTCGCGGGCGCACTCGCGCACGGCGGTCTCGGCTGGATCTACCTCGCGCGGGACCGCAACGTCTCCAACCGGTGGGTCGTCCTCAAGGGCCTGCTCAACTCCGGCGACCCCGACGCGCTCGCGGCGGCCATCGCCGAGCAGCAGTTCCTGGCCCAGGTCGAGCACCCGGCGATCGTCGAGATCTACAACTTCGTGACCCACGAAGGCGCCGGCTACATCGTCATGGAGTACGTCGGCGGCAAGTCGCTCAAGCAGATCCTCAAGGACCGGATGCGGGCCAAGGGCGGGGAGTACGACCCGCTGCCTGTCGACCAGGCGCTCGCCTACATCCTCGAGATGCTGCCCGCCTTCCAGTACCTGCACGACCTCGGTCTCGTCTACTGCGACTTCAAGCCCGACAACATGATCCAGGTCGGCGACGCGATGAAGATGATCGACCTCGGCGGCGTCCGCCGGATCGACGACCAGGAGTCGGCGATCTACGGCACCGTCGGCTACCAGGCGCCCGAGGTGGCCGAGGTGGGTCCGTCGGTCGCTTCCGACATCTACACGATCGGGCGCACCCTGCTGGTGCTCACGATGGAGTTCCGCGGCTACCAGGGCACCTACCTGCACAGCCTGCCGCCGGTCGACTCCACGCCCCTCTTCCAGCAGTACGACTCGCTCTACCACCTGGTCGCGAAGTGCTGCGCGGCCGACCCGGCCGACCGGTTCGCGTCCGTCGACGAGCTGCGCACCCAGATGCTCGGCGTCCTGCGCGAGGTGGTGGCCCGGCGCCGGCAGGGCACCGCGCTGACCTCGGCGGCCTCCGTGCTGTTCGAGGCGCCGGCGGTGACCCGGGCGGTGACCAGCTGGGCGCACCTGCCGAAGCTGCGGGAGGACACCACGGACCCGCAGTACGGCTGGCTGTCGAGCATCAGCGACGACAACCCGCGGCAGCGGCTCAAGGACCTCGACAAGGCCCCGGAGGACACGGCCGAGGTCTGGCTCGCGCGCTGCAAGGCCGCCCTGGAGCTGGGCGAGCCGGCCGCCGTCCGCAGCTATGCCGGCAACCTGCTCTCCGCCGACCCGTGGGAGTGGCGGGCGCTGTGGATGGAGGGTCTCGCCGCCGTCCAGCAGGACGACTGGAACACCGCGAAGGGGTCGTTCAACGCCGTCTACCAGCAGGTGCCCGGTGAGCTGGCGCCCAAGCTCGCGCTGGCGTTCGCTTGCGAGGAGGGCGGTCAACCCGAGGTCGCCGAGGGTCTCTACCTGACCTGTGCCGCCACGGACGCGACGTACGTCGCCCCGTCCGCCTTCGGGATGGCGCGAGTGCGCGCCGGACGGCGCGACACCGCAGGCGCGGTCGCCGCGCTCGACCTGGTGCCGACCACCAGCCGCGGCTACACCGAGAGCCGGCAGCAGCGGGCCGAGGTGCTCCTCGCCGGGAGCATGCAGGACCTCACCGTGCTCGACCAGGCACTGCGGACCATCGAGAGCTCGTCGGTCGACGGCCCCACCCGGCAGCGCTACACCGTGCGGATCCTCAAGGAGGCCCTGCCGGTCGTGAGCCAGAACCCGCCCCGCAAGGGCGTCAGCATCGGGTCCGTGCCCGCCTCGGAGCGCGACGTCCGCGCCGGCCTCGAGAACGCGCTGCGACTGCTCGCCCGCGACGCCCACGACCTCGACGAGCGCGTCGACCTGGTCAACCAGGCCAACGCCGTACGGAACTGGAGCCTGACGTGACCGAGACCCCGGCTGCTGCCGCAGCGGAGAGCCCCTGCGGATCCTGTGGTGCCGGGGTCCCTGCCGGCTCCCGCTTCTGCGAGTCCTGCGGCACCCCGGTCGCCGACGCGCCCGCACCGCTCCAGCCGCCGAGCGCGGTCCCGTCCGAGGACCACGCCCTCGGCGACGCCCCGATCAGCGCGCCCACCCGGCGTCCGCACGACGCCCTCCCGGACCCGCTGCCGGACCCCGGCCGCCGTCCGTGCGGCACCTGCGGCGGCGAGGTCGGGCCCGACCTGTACTGCCTGTCCTGCGGGACCAAGGCGCCGAGCGAGCGCGACCACTTCCGAGAGGCCCCGGCCACCTGGGTCGCGGGCGTCTGCGACAAGGGGCCCAAGAAGAGCCGCAACGAGGACGCGATGGCGCTGCTGGCCGGCGAGCAGCCCGGCTCCCGGGCGGTCCTCGTCGTCCTCGACGGGGTGTCCAACCTCGTCGACTCCGACGTCGCCTCCCTCGCCGGGGCCCGCGCCGCCCGCGACGTGCTGAGGACCCCGCTGCCGGCCGGCATGGGCACCCCGCAGAGCCGCGACGCCGCCGTCACCCAGGTGCTCACCGCCGCTGCGGCCGCGGCCAACACCGCGATCGTCGCGATCACCGACCCCGACGAGCCCAACCCGGCGTCGGCGACGTTCACGGCGGCCGTCCTGGAGGGCACCCGGATCACGACCGCCCAGCTCGGCGACTCGCGGGCGTACTGGTTCCCTGACGGCGGGACCGCGGTCCAGCTGACCGTCGACGACTCCGTCGCCCAGCAGCAGATCGCCTCGGGCGTCGCCAAGGAGGTCGCCGAGACGGGGGAGTACGCCCACGCGATCACCAAGTGGCTGGGCCGGGACGCGCAGGACGTCGTGCCGTCGGTCGCGTTCCACGACGTCGACGGTCCGGGATGGCTGCTCGCCTGCTCCGACGGGCTCTGGAACTACGCGTCCGAGCCCGACGCGCTCGCCGCGCAGATCGCGGCGGCCGGGCCGGTCGGTCCGGGCGAGCTGGCGCTCGCGCTCGTCGCGTTCGCCTCCGCTGCGGGCGGCCACGACAACATCACGGCCTCGCTGGCGCGGGTAGGCCCGCTGCCCGCCGTTCCGCCGCCACCGCCGCCCGTGCAGAATGCCGGTGTCACGGCAGCCGTTCCGGCGCCTCCGGCGCCGCCCGTCGTACCAGGAGAGGGAGCCCCGACCGATGGCTGAGTTCACCACCGCCGTCTTCCAGAACGAGTTCCTGCCCGATGGCGGGACCGACGTCAACGCGATCGTCACGATCAGCTGCAAGGGGGCCGGGACCGCCGGCCAGTCCGGCAGCGGCGATGCCGGCGAGATCATCATCGTCGACACCTCCGGCTCGATGGGCCCGGCGACGATGGCGGCCGCCAAGGACGCCGCCCAGGCCGCGATCGGCGAGATCGTCGACGGCACCTGGTTCGCGGTGATCGCCGGAGCCGACCGGGCGATGCTGGCCTACCCGCCGGTGACGAGCGGCCCCGCGCTGGTGCAGATGAACCCCCAGACCCGCCAGGAGGCGCAGGCGTCGATCGGGCGGTTCGTCGGCAGCGGCGGTACGGCGATCTCCACCTGGCTCGACCTCGCCGGCCAGGTCTTCGCGTCGGTGCCGCAGGTGACCCAGCGGCACGTGCTGCTGCTCACCGACGGTGAGAACCGGGAGCGGCCGGGGCGCCTCGACGAGGCGATCAACCGGGCGACCGGCTACTTCCAGGCCGACTGCCGCGGTGCCGGCACGGACTGGCAGGTCGCCGAGATCCGCCGGATCTCGCAGGCCCTCCTCGGCACCGTCGACATCATCCCGAGGCCCGACCAGATGCGTGCCCAGTTCCAGGAGATCATGCGGGCCTCGATGGCGCGTGGCGTCGCCGACGCCAAGCTCCGGGTGTGGACCCCGCAGGGCTCGCAGGTGCTCTTCGTCCGCCAGGTCGCCCCGACCCTGGAGGACCTCACCGACCGCGGGGTCTCGGTCAACCCGCTGACGCGGGACTTCCCGACCGGCGCCTGGGCCGACGAGTCCCGCGACTACCACGTCGCGATCCGGGTCGCCGCCAAGGCGCTCGGCCAGGAGCAGCTCGCGGCGCGCGTCCAGCTCGCGCTCGGCGAGAACGTCGTGACCCAGGGCCTGGTCAAGGCGACCTGGTCCAACAACTCCGAGCTCACCACCCGGATCGACAAGCAGGTGGCCCACTACACCGGGCAGACCGAGCTCGCCGCCGCGATCCAGGAGGGCCTGGCGGCCAAGGCCGCCGGCGACGAGGCGACCGCGACGACCAAGCTCGGCCGCGCCGTCCAGCTCGCTGCCGAGACCGGCAACGACGAGGCGACCGCCAAGCTCAAGAAGGTCGTCGACGTCCAGAACGAGGCCGACGGCACGGTCCGGCTCAAGCGTGCGGTCGACAAGGCCGACGAGATGGCGCTCGACACCGCGTCGACCAAGACGACCCGGGTCCGCCCGGCGGGGAGCTGACCTTGCCTACCTGTCCCTCCGGCCACGCCTCCACCGCCGACGACTACTGCGACGTCTGCGGGCTGCCGATCAGCGATGCCGGCGGGCCTGCGCCGGACGTGTCGGGGCCGGCGGCGGGGGACAGCACACCGGCGCCGCCGGTGCCGGCGACCGCCTCGACCTGCCCGAACTGCTCGGAGGTCAACCCGGAGAACGCGCTGTTCTGCGAGGCGTGCGGCTACGACTTCACGACCGGGCAGTCGCCGCGTGCGGCCACCCCGTCCTCGCTCGACCTCGGGGCGCCCGTCGACGCGCCCGGGACCGACCTCGACCCGCCGACCGCCGAGACGCCGGGGGCGTCGTCGATCGCGCCGCCCCTGACGGCCGCGTGGGTCGCCGAGGTCTGGATCGACCCCGACTGGTACGCCGACCAGGACTCCTCCGACCCGTTGCCGTCGGCCGGGGTGCCGGTCGTCGTACCGCTCCGGACGACGTCGGTCCTCGTCGGTCGTGCCTCGCGCAGCCGCAACATCCACCCCGACATCGACCTGACGACGGACAACGGGATCAGCCGGCGCCACTGCCAGCTCACGACCGACGGCTCGCGCTGGTGGGTCGAGGACCTCGGCTCGTCCAACGGCACCTACGTCGGCGGCCCGCTCGGCCCGCTGCCGACGGCACCGCTCAACCCGGGCGAGAAGCGGGAGCTCGGGCCGGACGAGCGGGTCTACCTCGGTGCGTGGAGCCGGCTGGTGGTCCGCAAGGCCGCTCCGGGCGAGCAGGTCTGACCAGGCCTGAGGGTCAGCCGAGGCTGAGCCGCGCCTCGAACATCCGCTCGCCGAGGAGCTGCAGCGCCCGGCCGTCGAAGTGGGCGCGGTCGCCCACGTGGCCCAGCCCCTCCGAGGACACCACGGCGTCCCGCGGACCGTTGAGGGCACCGGCGCCGTAGAAGTCGTTGCGGGCCGAGAGCCAGCCGTCGCGGACGAGCTCGCCGGCGATGAACCGGGTGTCGTCGGCCCACCACGACTGCCGGGCGAGGGTCGAGCGCATCCGCTCGAACGCCGCGACGTACGACGGCAGGTCGGTCAGCCGCGGATCCTTGACCATCCAGGCACCCTCGTCGTCGGTCTCGCCCTGGTGCCACAGCATCGTGTCGGCGTGGGTCACCCCGGCGGCGACCGCCTCCTCGCTGGCCAGCGCGTGCCTGCACTCCGTGAGCAGCCGCTCCAGGTTGACCGCCGACTCGTCCTGCCACGACACGATGCTGCTGCCGTTGACGGGAGCGCCGACGAGGAGGACCGGGTCACCGGTCCGCTCGGCGAGGGCGACCGCGAAGTGCAGGGCCGCGTTGTTGGCCGGGCCGTCCGCCGGGTCGCCCTTCGGGTTGCCGAGGACGTTGAAGGGCGGGTGACCGAGCTCGGCCTGCCGCCAGGTGCCGGCGGCGCCGCCGTTGTCCCAGGCGCGGACCAGGGAGGAGGTCGGCTTCGCGCCGTCGGTGGCCGTGCGGTGGCCGAGCATGTTGGACTGCCCGCCGAACACGACCAACCGGCCGCGCCGAGCGGGTTCAGTCATCGCCTCCGCCGTCCGGCTCGTCGACGCGGTCGTAGAAGTGCCGCTGCTCCGGCGGGAGCAGCTGGAAGACGTCGATCGGCGGTCGGTAGTCACCGCGGCCGACCCACTGGAGCGGCCTCATCTTCGTGTAGACGGTGCCGTCGTAGCAGTGGAAGATCCGGCCGCTGACGTTCTCCCGGAGTGCGTCGATGGAGTTGTCCGCGATGGCGAAGAGCGGGAACAGGTCGGCCTGCACGAAGAACGCGTTGCCGTTGGTCGTCGCGACCAGCTCGTAGCCCTTGCGCTTGCCGAGCTCGACCATCGCGGCCAGGGAGGCGCCCTGGTTGATCGCCATGTCCTCGTCCTGGACGAACACGACGTCGTTCGGGACGGTCGGGTTGAACTCGATGACCACGACGCGGGGCTTGTAGCGGTGCAGGGAACGCCACACGTAGTAGTCGGCGCCGTCGATGTCGATGCTGACCAGGTCGGGAGTGAGCGGGCACGGTGTCGTCCGGAGGTGGTCGTCGAGCGCGTCCTTGCCCCGCTCGAAGCCCACCACGGCGAGGACCGGGTGGACCCGGTCGTGGTCGGCGTAGTTGGCCGTGAGCTCCTCGAACTTCGCCGCGCTGCCCTCGATCATCACGCCGCTCCACCCGAGGTCGCGGAGCAGGTGCGCGGTGTTGCTGAGGTGCAGGCCGTCCCAGGCGCCGAACTCCACGCACCAGCGGTTCGTGGTCCCGACGATCTCGAAGATCTTCTCGATGACCCCGTCCTCGCCGAACTGGGAGTAGACGTCGCGGCGGAACTCCTGGAGGAAGCAGCTCTCCGGCTTGCGACGGTCGAGGTCGATGACGCGCAGGACCGGCATGGCGCCGAATCTATCCGGCGGCTAGCGCCGGGTGGCGAGGACCACCGAGGAGTCGGTGGCGACCATGATCTCGACCGCCGTGAAACGCTCGTCGGTGAGCCACCGCTCGCGCAAC
The DNA here is from genome assembly GCF_014180715.1 of Nocardioides stalactiti. GTDB lineage: Bacteria > Actinomycetota > Actinomycetes > Propionibacteriales > Nocardioidaceae > Nocardioides > Nocardioides stalactiti. The sequence goes on from NZ_JACEFC010000074.1 coordinate 10,469, forward strand.
GTGTCGACGCGGCCGGCGGTGATCGGGGGCCACTGCTCGCAGGGCCAGAAGCCGTCGAGCACGACGATGCCGCCGGGCTCGACGAGGTCGGCGATCGCGTCGACGCCCACCTCGGCCGGCTGCTCGGAGTCGAGGAACAGCAGCGAGTACGGCCCCTTGTCCATGAGGGTCGACCAGTCGGCCGTGAGGACGTCGACGAGCGGGTCGTCGGTGAAGATCTCGGCGGCCGCGCGCGCCAGCTTGGGGTCGAGCTCGGCGCTGAGGATCCGGGCCTGGGTGTCGCGCACGCCCGAGCGCAGCCACGCCGTGCCCACGCCGCAGCCGGTGCCGAACTCGGCCATGATCCCGCTGCGGGTCGCGGCCAGCGCGGCGAGGAGGCGGCCGGTCTCGTTGCGGCAGAAGGACACGTAGCCCGCGCGACGGGAGACGTCGAACGCGCGGCTGACCACGTCGGGCAGTTCCGGGGGCGCGCTCATGTAATGAGTCTTTCACTGGATAACCCGTGTCTCGGGATGCGAACAAGGGGTGGAATTGCCGAGACACCGGGTCGCGGACGTCGTACTCTCGATGCACCATGCGGCACTTCTACGTACTTATCGTGCGCCGCGGCGGGGCCTGAGAGAGGCCACCTCGCCGCGGTGTGCTGCGGCGTGCATCCCTCGCCTGCATGGGCTTCTCACTCACACTGTCGAGAAGTCCTTTGCACGGAAGGCGAGCACGATCATGTACGAGATGTATCCCGACTGGGGTCCGGCCAAGCACGACCCCGACCACCCGCTCAACCGCGCGCACCACGACGCGCTCCAGGCGGCGTCCAACGGTCCCGCGGCGACCAGCGTGGGGACTGCCCTGCGAGACGAGGACGATCTTCGTCCTGACGACAACTAACGTCTTCGCCCGTGACTTCTGAGAGCAACCAGACCGTGAGCCCGGCCGCCCCTGTCGAGGGGAGCGTGGCCCTGGCCGTCATCCCCGGCGACGGCATCGGCCCCGAGGTGACGGCCGAGGCGCTGAAGGTCCTCGAGGTTGCCGCCCCCGCCGGGGTGAAGTTCGAACAGACCCGCTACGACCTGGGCGCGGAGCGGTACCTCGCCACCCAAGAGGTGCTGCCCGACTCCGTCCTCGCCGAGATCCGGCAGAGTGACGCGATCCTCCTCGGAGCGGTGGGCGGCAAGCCCAACGACCCCAACCTGCCGCCGGGAATCCTCGAGCGCGGGCTGCTGCTGCGGCTGCGCTTCGAGCTCGACCACTACGTCAACCTCCGTCCGTCGCGGATCTATCCGGGTGCGGTCTCGCCGCTGTCGGACGCCGTCCTCGGCCAGGGCGAGGTCGACTTCGTCGTCGTCCGCGAGGGCACCGAGGGTCCCTACACCGGCAACGGCGGCGCGCTCCGCGTCGGTACGCCGGCGGAGGTGGCGACCGAGGTCTCGGTCAACACCGCGTTCGGCGTCGAGCGCGTCATCCGCGACGCCTTCGCCCGTGCCCGGAAGCGCCCGCGCAAGAAGCTCACCCTGGTCCACAAGACCAACGTGCTCGTCAACGCGGGCTCGGTCTGGTGGCGGCTGTTCGAGACGGTGGCCGCGGAGTACCCCGACGTCACCACCGACTACTGCCACATCGACGCGGTGATGATCTACCTCACCACCGACCCGCAGCGGTTCGACGTCATCGTGACCGACAACCTGTTCGGTGACATCGTCACCGACCTGGCCGCCGCGATCACCGGCGGCATCGGCCTGGCAGCCTCGGGCAACGTCAACCCCGACCGCACCGCGCCGTCCATGTTCGAGCCGGTCCACGGCTCGGCTCCCGACATCGCCGGCCAGCTGGTCGCCGACCCGACAGCCGCGATCCTCAGCGGCGCGCTGCTGCTCGACCACCTCGGTCACCCCGAGGCGGCCGCGCGGATCGAGACCGCCGTCATCGAGGACCTCGCGGCCCGTGCGCCGGGCGAGAAGCGGTCGACCCCCGAGGTGGGCGACGCCATCGCCGCGCGCCTCAGCGCCGCGCGAGTAGACGGCTAGTCAGACCGGCGCCAGTCCGGTCACGCTCCTGACTTTCCGTACTACTAGGAAGACCGACTAAATTGTCTGGCATGCAGATCAGCACCACGCTCTCGTCCACGCAGGTCGATGACGCGACGCTGGCCGAGATCCTCGCCAATCCCGGCTTCGGCACGAACTTCACCGACCACATGTTCACGGTGGAGTGGACGCCGGCCCAGGGCTGGCACGACGCCCGGATCACGCCGTACGGCCCGATCACGCTCGACCCCGCGGCCGCGGTCCTGCACTACGCGCAGGAGATCTTCGAGGGCATGAAGGCCTACCGCCACGCCGACGGCTCGGTGTGGACGTTCCGACCCGAGGCCAACGCCGAGCGGATGGTGCGCTCGTGCGAGCGGCTGGCCCTGCCCGAGCTCCCGGTCGCCGACTTCGTCCAGGCCGTCGACGCGCTCGTCGAGGTCGACCAGCGCTGGGTGCCGACCAACCCCGACGGCGGCGAGAAGGCGCTCTACCTGCGCCCATTCATGTTCGCCTCCGAGAAGTTCCTCGGGGTGCGTCCGGCCGAGCACGTCACCTTCATGGTGATCGCCAGCCCGGCGGGGGCCTACTTCAAGGGCGGTGCCAAGCCGGTCAACCTGTGGCTGACCGAGGAGTACACCCGGGCCGGCCGGGGCGGCATGGGTGCCGCCAAGACCGGCGGCAACTACGCGAGTTCGCTGGTCGCGCAGCGTGAGGCCTACGCCCACGGCTGCGACCAGGTCGTCTTCCTCGACGCCGAGGAGGGCAAGTACGTCGAGGAGCTCGGCGGCATGAACCTGTACTTCGCCTACGACGACGGCACGATCGTGACCCCCGAGACCGGCACCATCCTCGAGGGCATCACCCGGGCCAGCATCATCGAGATCCTCGGGAAGATGGGCTACCAGGTCTCCGAACGCAAGTTCGGCATCGACGAGTGGCGCACCGACGTCGCGAGCGGCCGGATCACCGAGATCTTCGCCTGCGGCACCGCCGCGGTCGTGACGCCGGTCGGCACGCTGAAGACCCGCGACGGCGGCTCGCCGGCCCCGGCGTCCACCGAGCTGACGATGAAGGTCCGCCAGGCACTCGTCGACGTCCAGTTCGGCCGGGCCGAGGACACCTTCGGCTGGATGCACCAGATCGTTTGACACCCCCGTCGGGGTGACCTGCGGTCAGGGACGGTAGACGGCCGCGCGGGCCGCGCGGATCCGGGGGTGGTCGGCGAGGTCGGCGGCCGCGAACACCACGTTGTACTGATGGCGGCGCTGGACGTCGCGCAGCACCGGCACCAGGCCGCACTCGGCGAGGAACGCCGCGACGTCGACGTCGAGCCACTGGTCGTCCCAGACCTGCTCGTTCTCGACCTCGATGTAGACCAGCGAGGCGCGGGAGAGGACCTCGCGGCCGGCCGTGAGGACCGGTCCGGACGCGCCCTCGACATCGATCCACGCGACGATCACGTCGTCGTCGGTCACGTGCAGGAAGTCGTCGAGCGGGAGCGAGGGGACCGCGACCGTCTCGGTGCGCACGGCGTAGCGGTGGCGGGACAGGCTGGCCATCCGGCTGGTGCGCAGCTTGCGGAACCGGCGACCCTTGCGGGTGTTGTGGAGTCGGCGCGGGATGCCGAGATCGACGGTGCCGTCGACGTCGGAGATCGCCAGGTGGTGGTACTCGACACCCGTCTCCGCCAGCTCGTCGTCGTACTTCTGGTGGACGTAGGGGTTGGCCTCGAAGGCGACGCAGCGCGCGTCGGGCACCTCGTTCTTGATCCACCGGCTGAAGCCCGCCTCGTGCGCGCCGACCTCGAGGCTGACGGTCGGCTGCAGCGCGCGGCACAGGTCGCGGAACGCGTCGGCGACGCGCGCGGTGACGACGTCGCGCGGGAGCTTGCGTGCGCGACGGGCCAGAGGTCGGGCGAACGCCTGGTAGCTCACTTCGCCGGTATGAAGGCGTGTCATGGTCATGGGTGCCGTACCTCCCGAGTGGTCGTGCATCGTGTTCGACGGTACCCCGAGGTCCGCACCGAACCCGCAATCGCCCGCGCCTGCGCTTGGTACGGCGACCCGCTGGGTAGCCTCTTTCCGTGACGATCCAGCCGCAGAGCGCGCCCCCCACGCGGGTGGGCGACTACACGCTGCTGACCCGTCTCGGGGAGGGCGGCATGGGGATCGTCCACCTCGCGCGCGCCGACGACGGCCGCCGGGTCGCGCTCAAGGTGCTCCGGCCCCACATCGTCGGTGACGAGGAGGCCCGCGCCCGGCTCGCGCGGGAGGTCACGACGCTCACGCTGGTGCGCAGCCCCTGGATCGCGGAGTTCCTCGACGCCGACCCGTGGGCCGAGGTGCCCTACGTCGTCACCCGCTACGTCCCCGGGCTGTCGCTGCACGACCACGTCGCGGAGGAGGGTCCGGTCGAGGACCGGGACCTGCTCTGGCTGGCGGGCTGTCTCGCGGAGGGCATCGCGGCGGTCCACCACGCCGGCGTCCTGCACCGCGACATCAAGCCGTCCAACGTGCTGATGGAGGGCCGGACCCCGATCCTCATCGACTTCGGCCTCGCCCGCGTGGCCGACGACCCCCGGCTCACCCAGACCGGCTGGTTGCTCGGCACGCCGGGCTACCTCGCGCCCGAGATCCTGTACGGCGACGACGCGACGCCGGCCGCCGACGTGCATGCCTGGGCAGCGACGGTCGCCTACGGTGCGACCGCGCGACCGCCCTACGGCCGCGGGCCCTCGATGGCGATCATGGACCGCGCCCGGCGCGGGGAGCACGACCTGTCCGGGATCGAGGGACCGCTCGCCGCGGTGCTCGACGCCGCGCTCGACCCCGACCCGCTGTCCCGGCCGTCGGTGCCCGAGCTGCTGGCCTGGCTCCGGCCGCTCAGCACCCAGCCGTCCGCGCCGCTCGTGCCGCCACCGGTCGAGGGCCGCCGTGCGGACGAGGACGACTTCACCCTGCCCGTGGCGCTCGCCAACGGCGCAGCGGTCACGCTCGCGCAGCCGCACCCCGCGACGCAGGTGCTCACCGCGCCGCCCTACCCGCCGCCGTACCCGCCGCCCTACCCGGTCGCCCCCGTCGCCGCGACTGCCCCGGTCGGCCCGACGGCCCCGTCGGGGTGGCCGCCGCCGCTGGATCCGGGTCTCTGGGTCCCGCCGCGGGTGCCGGTGGCCGAGCGGATCCGCCGCGGCGGCCTCGTCGGCTGCGCCAGCCTGGTGCTCGGCAGCCTGACCGCACTCGCTCCGTGGGTCGCGCTCGCGGGGGTGCTGGTGGGGGTCTGGCTGCTGCGCACCGGTTCGCTCGCCGGGACCGCGGGCGCGGATCGTCGTACGGTCCGCGGCACCCGCTGGTACGACGCCCCCCAGGTCGCCTTCAGCACGCCCTGGCACTCGGTCCGTGCGCTCACCGGGACGGCGGTGCTCGTGCTGTGGAGCCTCGGCCTGGCGCTCGCCGCTGGCCTGCTCTGCTACGCCGCCGCCCTGGACGGCGCGTCGACGCTGTTCACCGCCGGGTCCGCTCTCGGCGTCGCGCTCTGGTCGGGCCCGGGGGCCAGCCGGTTCCGCTCGCCGTTGTCGCGGGTGGCCCACCCGCTGGCGGCGACCTGGCGTCGGTGCGTGCCGGCCTGCGTGGTGCTCGTCCTCGCCGCCGGGCTGCTCGGTCTGGTCGTCGTCGTGGAGGGCGTCCACTGGCTGCCGGCGTCCGGTCCGCCGTTCGGCATCTAGGGCTTCCGCCGCCGCCGTTGTGGCAGACTGAGGGCGTGCAGCACCGCGTGATCATCATTAGTTAGCGCGTCGATCGGGGGAGTCCCCCGGCCGACGCGCCAGCCTCTCGTTCCCTCGAGAGGCTTTTGTTTTGCCCGGATCACGCCGATGCTCGACCAGCGAAGGAAGCTCGATGAACAAGCCCAGCAGCGCACCTCTGGACCTCCACGGCGCGTTCCACGTCTACGACACCACCCTGCGCGACGGCATGCAGCAGGAGGGCCTCAACCCGACGGTGGCGGACAAGCTGAGCATCGCGCGCCAGCTCGACGGGCTGGGCGTGGGCTTCATCGAGGGCGGCTGGCCGGGCGCCAACCCCAAGGACACCGAGTTCTTCCGTCGGGCCAAGACCGAGCTCGACCTCCAGCACGCGCGCCTGGCCGCGTTCGGCGCCACCCGCCGGGCGGGCGCGGTCGCCGCGGACGACCCGCTGGTGGCAGCGCTGCGCGAGAGCGGCGCCGGCGTCGTCACCCTGGTCGCGAAGTCGCACACCGGTCACGTCGAGAAGGCGCTGCGGACCACGCTGGCCGAGAACCTCGCGATGGTCCGGGACACGGTGAGCCACCTGACGGCCGAGGGCCAGCAGGTGTTCCTCGACGCCGAGCACTTCTTCGACGGCTACCGCCTCGACCGGGCCTACGCCCTCGAGGTCCTCAAGACGGCGTACGACGCCGGGGCCGACGTGGTCGCGCTGTGCGACACCAACGGCGGCATGCTGCCCGGCTGGGTCGCCGACGTGGTCCACGACGTGGTCGAGTCGACCGGTGTCCGGGTCGGCATCCACTGCCACAACGACACCGGCCTCGCCGTCGCCAACACCCTCGCCGCGGTCGACGCGGGCGCCACCCACGTCCAGGGCTGCATCAACGGCTACGGCGAGCGGACCGGCAACGCCGACCTCGTCAACGTGGTCGCCAACCTCGAGCTCAAGCTGGACAAGCAGGTGCTGCCGCCGGGCCTGCTCCAGGAGGCGACCCGGATCGCGCACGCGATCGCCGAGGTGACCAACGTGCCGCCGTCCGCGCGCCAGCCCTACGTGGGCGTCTCCGCGTTCGCGCACAAGGCCGGTCTGCACGCCTCCGCGATCAAGATCGACCCCGACCTCTACCAGCACATGGACCCGGCCGGCGTGGGCAACGACATGCGTCTGCTCGTCTCGGAGATGGCCGGTCGCGCGTCGATCGAGCTCAAGGGCAAGGAACTGGGCTTCGACCTCTCCGAGCACCCCGAGGTCGTCACCCGGGTGACCGCCCGGGTCAAGGAGCAGGAGTCGGTCGGCTACACGTTCGAGGCCGCCGACGCCTCCTTCGAGCTGCTCCTCATCGAAGAGGTCGAGGGCACGCGTCCGTCGTACTTCGACGTCGAGTCGTGGCGGGTCATCACCGAGACGCTCACCCACGCCCAGCCCGGCGAGGAGGCGGTCTCGGAGGCGACGGTGAAGCTCCGGGCCGCCGGTGTGCGCTACGTGGTCACCGGTGAGGGCAACGGCCCGGTCAACGCGCTCGACCAGGCGCTGCGGTCGGGGATCGTCCAGGCCTACCCACAGATCGCGAAGTTCGAGCTGATCGACTTCAAGGTCCGGATCCTCGACCAGGGCCACGGCACCGACGCGATCACGCGGGTGCTCATCGAGACCAGTGACGGCGAGTCGTCCTGGGTGACCGTGGGCGTCGGCGCCAACGTGATCGAGGCGTCCTGGGAGGCGCTCGTCGACGGATTCACCTACGGGCTGGTGCGCCACCACGTCGAGTGATCGCGACGGTGGTGCTCAGGGGGCCGAGACCACGCGGTGCACGAGGTCGGTCCAGCCGGCCACGATGCGCGCCATCGGGACCTGGGCCCGGTCGACCTGCTCACGCAGGACGATGATCTCCAGCGGCGCGACGAGCGCGGTGGCCAGGTAGCCGAGGTCGCCGACGACGCCGATCTCGCCGAGCAGGTAGCGCACGTGCATGGTGGTGAACGACAACGCGCCGACGCCGCGGGTGCCGGGATGGCCGGCAGCCTCGATCAGCTCGGCATGGCGGAGGTTCAGCTCCATGCGGGAGGCGCCGAACGCCAGTAGGCGATCGAGCGGAGGCGCGCCCGGACCGAGCGGCGGCGGCCCGCCCATCACGGCTGCCTGCCACTCCGTCTCGGAGTGGTTGAGGAGCGCTGCCATGAGCCCCTCGCGGCTTCCGAAGCGTCGGAAGACGGTGCCCTTGCCGACGCCGGCGCGGGCGGCCAGGGCGTCCATCGTCACGCCGGCGACCCCGTGGACCTCGACCAGGCAGACCGCGGCCTCCAGGAGGGCCTCGCGGTTGCGCGCGGCGTCGCGCCGCTCCGGGGGCGGCGAGGTGAGCAGGGGGAGCGGCTTCGACATGGCGCTGGTCACTCTAGATCGTCGAATCCCGACTTATCTGCGTTGAATCCGCACCTACCTGGACCGAGCCGTCGTACGACGCTCGAAAGGTCAGGATTCGACCCAGGAAGGTCCGGATTCGACAAGAGGAATAGAAGCGGACTGCGGTCCGTTTCAATGGACATGACTGACAACACCCGCGTCCTCGTCCTCGTCGGCAGCCTCCGCGCCGACTCGCTCAACCGCAAGATCGCCGAGGCGATCCGTGCCCAGGCGCCCGCCGGCGTCACCGTCGACATCGCCGACGGACTGGGCGAGCTCCCCTTCTACAACGAGGACCTCGACGGCGACGGTGCGCCCGAGGCCGTCGTCCGGCTGCGCGCGCAGGTCGCCGCGGCCGACCGCCTCCTGGTCGTGACCCCCGAGTACAACGGCACCATGCCGGCCGTCCTCAACAACGCCATCGACTGGGCGTCCCGCCCGTTCGGCGCCGGCGCCATCAAGGACAAGCCGCTCGCCGTCGTCGGCACCGCCGTCGGCCAGTACGGCGGCCAGTGGGCGCACGAGGACACCCGCAAGTCCGCGCGGATCGCCGGCGCGGCGGTCCTCGACGACATCGCCCTGTCCCACGCCCACGCCTGGGGCGCCGACCCCTCGGCCGAGGTCGAGACGGTCGAGAAGTTCCTCGCCGTCGTCGCCGACCTGGCGTCGTACCAGGCCGAGAGCGCCGCTGCCTGACGGTGGCTCGCCGAGCGGTGTCCTAGGTTGGTCGCGTGGCAGACCTGCACGACCTCACCGCCCTCGAGCAGGGCGCCCTGGTCCGCGACGGCGACGTCAGCGCCGTCGAGCTGACCGACCACTACCTGGGTCGCATCGAACGCGCCGGACACGAGGTCCCCGACTTCGTGGCCGGCGCGTTCGCGCACCTGGACCCCGACCTCGCGCGGCGGCGGGCCCGTGACGTCGCGGCCGTCGGTCCGGTGGGCGACGGAGCCTCGCCGCTCGCCGGCGTGCCGACCGCGATCAAGGACCTCAACCTCACCGCGGGCGTTCCGACGGCGTTCGGCTCCCCGGTGTTCGCCGACTACGTGCCCGAGGTCTCCGACGCCGTCACGCTGGCGATCGAGGCGGCCGGGCTGGTGAGCCTCGGCAAGACCAGCACGCCGGAGTTCGGCTCGCCCTGCTACACCGAGCCCGAGGGGCGTCCGCCGGCGGTGACCCCGTGGGACACCACCCGGATGGCGGGCGGGTCGTCCGGTGGCGCGGCCGCGGCCGTGGCCGCCGGGCTGCTGCCCGTCGCCCAGGGGTCCGACGGGGGCGGGTCGATCCGGATCCCCGCGTCCTGCTGCGGTCTGGTGGGCCTCAAGCCGACCCGCGGGCGGATCAGCGGCTTCCCGTCGTACGGCGACCCGATCGGCCTCGCGACCTCCGGATCGCTCGCACGCTCGGTCGGGGACGCCGCCGCGCTGCTCGACGTGCTGGCCGGACGCCGCGCGGGCGACCCGTCCTGGGCGCCCGCGCCGGAGGGCACCTTCCTCGCCGCCACCCGCCGCGACCCGGGCCGGCTGCGCATCGCCCGGTTCGTCCAACCGGTCATCGCCGACGTCGAGGTGAGTGCCGAGTCGCGGCGCGCCTACGACGAGGCCTCCCGTCTCCTCGCCGACCTCGGCCACGTCATCGACGACGTCCCGGTACCGCTCCCCCCCGAGGCGGTGCCGACGTTCGAGACGTGCTGGGCCGTGCTCACCGCGCTGTCGGTGACCCCGCTCGGCGCCGACCAGCGCGCCCTGCTCCGGCCGCTCACCCGATGGCTGGCGGAGCGCGGCGAGGCTGTCAGCGGTCCGGACTTCGGACTCGCGATCGGCCGACTGCGGCAGTACGCCGCCGGCGCCCTCGTCGCGCTGGCGCCGTACGACGTGGTGCTGACGCCCACGCTGGCCACCCCGCCGCTGCCCGTCGGCGCGATCCGCGACGACGCCGACCCGGCCGGCGACTTCGAGGCGCAGAAGCGCTTCACCCCGTGGACCTCGGCCTGGAACGTCACGGGCATGCCGGCGATCTCGCTGCCGCTGCACTGGACCGACGACGGTCTGCCCGTCGGGGTCATGCTCGCCGGTCGTCCGGCGGAGGAGGAGCTGCTGCTGTCGCTGGCCGCGCAGGTCGAGGCGGCGGCGCCGTGGTACGACCGTCGACCGCCGATCTGGTGACCGCCCCGCGGTTCCGCCTGCGGATCCGGGTGACTTCGTGGTGTCATGACCGTCGTGAGTGACCAGCCCCCGGTCCGTGTCGTCGTCGCCGACGGCGATGCTGCCGTGCGCGCGAGTGCCGTCGAGGCGCTTGCGGCGAGCGGCTGCGAGATCATCGGGTCGGCCGGCACGGCCGACGAGACCATCGCCCTCGCCACCGAGCATCGGCCCGACGTCGTCCTCCTCGACGTCGACCTGCCGGGCAACGGGATCACCACGGCGCGCGAGCTCGCGCGCCGGCTGCCGTCGACGGCGATCGTCATGTTCGCCCAGGCTGCTGCCGAGGACGACCTGTTCGACTCGCTGCGCGCCGGTGCTGCGGGCTACCTGCTCAAGGAGACCGACCCGAGCCGGCTCGGATTCGCGCTGCGGGGCGTCCTCGACGGCGAGGCCGCGATCCCGCGGCACCTGGTGCGCCGGCTGGCGGAGGAGTTCCGGTCACCGGCGCTGCCGCGTTTCGAGAAGACCTCGCCGGCCGCCTCGAAGCTGACGGCGCGCGAGTGGCAGGTCATGGAGCTGCTGGGCGAGGGCCTGTCGACCGACCAGGTGGCGCGCCGTCTGTACCTCTCGCGGTCGACGGTGCGCGTGCACGTGTCGGCGGCGCTGAAGAAGCTGCGGGTGACCGACCGGGAGAGCGCGATCGCGCTGCTGCGCGGAGAGTGAGTGCCGGTTCGTCGACCGAACTGCGCGGGTTCGTCGACCGAACCGTGCGGGTTCGTGGGAGACCGGAGGTCGTGGTGCTCGCCCCCCATCGGACGAGCACCACGTGGAGATTTTCTGCCTCCGGGGACGAGGTCAACGCTAGGCAATCGGCGACCCGGGCCGTAAGTCCCAAGCGGGGTGCTGGGCGTTCAAACGCCTAAGCGTCGGCGCCTGCGGTGGGGGCGGTCGGGGGAGCGGCGCCGGTCAACCAGCCCGGCGCGGCGGCGCGGAAGGCCGCCCGGTCGAGGCTGCCGACCCCGGCCGGCAGCACGGCGAGCACCGGCNTGCCGACCCCGGCCGGCAGCACGGCGAGCACCGGCAGTCCGGTGACTCGGGGGAGGTCCTCGCGGTTGCAGGACTCGGCGAGACCCGGCGCCTCCGGCCAGGTCCCGATCACCAGGCCGGCGGGCTCGATCCCGCGGGCGCGCAGCGCGCCGACGGTGAGCTCGGTGTGGTTGAGCGTCCCGAGGCCGGGGGAGACCACGACGACGACCTCGAGGTCGACGTCGCCGGGAAGCGCCTCGGTCAGGCCGACGGCGAGGTCGAGGAGGGTTCCGCCGTCGGTGTCGAGACGCACCAGGATGCCGCCCGCGCCCTCGACGAGGACGGTGTCGTGGTCCGCGGCCAGCCTGAGGATCGGTGCGACGTGCTCGCGGACCGGTGGCACGGTGACGCCCTGCCGGCGGGCCGCGGTGTCGGGGGCGAGCGGCTCGTCGAGCGCGACGAGCTCCTCGACGGCGACGCCGGTGAGCCGCGCGACGGTCCGTGCGTCCCGCGGGTCGGTGAGCACGCCGGTCTGCACCGGCTTGACGACCACGACCCGACCCGCCGCGGTCGCGGCCAGCGCGGCGGTCGCGACCGTCTTGCCGACGTCGGTGTTGGTGCCGGTGACGACGACCACGCGCCGCCGACCCGTCACTGGTGCTCCTTGGAGACCGCGACGAGGACCTCGACCGCGCGGTCCCACTCGGCGTCGGTGAGGCCGGCGCTGATCGTCGCACGCAGCCGCGAGATGCCGTCGGGGACCGACGGCGGCCGGAAGCAGCCGACCCGAACGCCCTCGGCGAGCGCCGCGGCCTGGGCGACGACGGCCGCCTGCGGCGACGGCATCGGGATCGAGAGCACGGCACCGTCGGGGGCGACGACGCCCAGCGCCTCGGCCAGCGACCGGACCCGGCTGCGCACGACGTCGGCGAGCTCGGGCTGGGCACGCAGGACCCGCAACGCGGCGAGCGCGGCACCCGCGGCGGCCGGGGCGAGCGCGGTGTCGAAGATGAACGGACGGGCCCGGTTGACGAGGTGCTCGCGGAGGGCCACCGGTCCGAGGACCGCGCCGCCCTGGCTGCCCAGCGACTTCGACAGGGTCGCCGTCACCGCGACGTGCGGGTGCCCGGCGAGGCCGACGCGGGTGACGAGGCCGGGGCCGTGGACGCCGAGCCCGTGCGCCTCGTCGACGACCAGCAGCGCGTCGTACGACGTGCAGAGCTCGGCCAGCTCGGCGAGCGGCGCCGCGTCGCCGAGCACGGAGTAGATCGACTCGGCCAGCACGAGGGCACGCTCGCCGGACGCGGTCGCTCGGAGTGCGGCGCGGACGGCGTCGACGTCGCTGTGCGGGACGACGGTGAGGCGCGCGCGGGACAGCCGGGCCGCGTCCACGAGCGAGGCGTGGATGTGGGCATCGGAGATCACGTGGGTCGTCCGGTCGGCCAGGGCGGTCACGATCGCGAGGTTCGCGGCGTAGCCGGAGGAGAGGACGAGCGCTGAGGGCTGGCCGGTGTAGTCGGCGAGCTGGTGCTCGAGCTCGGCGTGGAGGTCGAGCGTGCCGGTCACCAGGCGGGACGCGCCGGCGCCCCCGCCCCACGCCAACGCGGCGTCGGCGGCGCCCTGACGGACGGCGGCCGCCCGTGCCAGGCCGAGGTAGTCGTTGCCGGCCAGGTCGATGGTCCGGTCGTCGGCCGC
>NZ_JACEFC010000075.1 GCF_014180715.1 Nocardioides stalactiti
GGTCTGCCGCCGCGCCGGTTGGCGACCGTCAACGGCCGCACCTACTGGATGCCGGGCGGAGAACCGCCGCCCCACGTCGTCCTGCAGTCGGCGACCGGCCGTGCCGACGTCGGGTCGAGCGACGGGATCGTCCGCTCGCCGATGCAGGGCACCATCGTCACGCTCGGCTGCGCAGTGGGAGACCGGGTCGAGGCAGATCAGGTCGTGTGCGTGCTCGAGGCGATGAAGATGGAGAACCCCCTGCGCGCGGGCCGCAACGGTGTGGTGACCGCGCTCGACGTCGCCGTCGGCGACACGGTCGCCCCGGCGCAGGTCCTGCTGTCCATCGAGGCGGACGACGCATGACCAGGTGGGCCACGCTGCGCTGGCTCGACAGCACCCGGCTCGCTCGCCGCGACGGCGACGAGTACGTCGTCTACGCGCGCACCGGCATCGCCGACCTGTTCGATCACCCGCCCGGGATGGCCGAAGGCATCGGCCGGCTTCCGGTGGCCGGCGCCGACCACGCGCCGCTCTCCCCAGCGCCGGCCCGAGTCATCTGTGTCGGCCTCAACTACGCCGACCACATCGCCGAGATGGGGCGCGAGCGGCCGACCCACCCGACCCTGTTCACCAAGTTCGCCAGCACCCTCGCGGGCGCGTACGACGACCTCCCGCTGCCCGGCGCCTCGACCCAGGTCGACTGGGAGGCCGAGCTCGCCCTCGTCATCGGCGCACCGGCGTACCGGGTGAGTCCGACCGAGGCACTCGCCGCGATCGGCGGCTACACGACGGCGAACGACGTCTCGATGCGGGACTGGCAGCGCCGGACGACACAGTGGCTGGCCGGGAAGGCGTTCGACGCGACCACGCCGCTGGGCCCGGAGCTGGTGACCCCCGACGAGGTGGACCACGCCCGCGACCTGGAGGTCACGTGCCTGGTCGACGGAGTCGTGCGCCAGCAGGGCCGGACCTCGGACCTGGTCTTCGCGCCCGCCGACATCGTCAGCTATGTCAGCCAGTTCACCCGCCTCGAGCCGGGCGACGTGCTGCTGACCGGGACGCCCGGCGGCGTGGGCGCCGCGACCGACGAGTGCCTCGTCGCAGGTCAGGTGCTCGAGACCCGGGTCGAGGGAGTCGGCACCTGCCGCAACGTCGTGGTCGCCGAAGCGGCCGCGCAGGTGGAGGTGGCGTCGTGAGTCCGCTCGCGTCGTACCTGTTCGTCCCCGCGCACCGCGAGGGCTGGGTGCAGAAGGCCGTCGCCGCCGGCGCGCACGCGGTGATCCTCGACCTGGAGGACTCCGTGCCCGACGCCGAGAAGCAGCGGGCCCGGGTGCAGGCCGCGGAGTCGATCCGGTGGCTGCGCACCCACCACCCCGAGGTCGGCGCCCTGGTCCGCCCGAACGCGCTGGACACCGGCCTGGCCGAGGACGATCTCGCTGCCTGCGTCGTGGACGGACTGGGCGCCCTCCTGCTGCCGATGATCCGCACGGCCGACGACGTCCGTGCCTTCAGCGCCCTGGTCGACACCGCCGAGCAGGCCTCCTTCGGGAGCGTGTCCGGGCGGGTCGGGTTGATCCCCTCCCTGGAGACGGCGCAGTCCGTCGCCCACTGCGAGAGCCTCGCCACGGCCTCGCCCCGGGTCCGGTCGTTGCAGAGCGCCGTCGCCCGCGGGGGAGACGTCGAGCGCGAGCTGGGCTTCGAGTGGACCGCCGACGGGCTGGAGACGATCTACTACCGCAGTCGTGCGGTGCTGGCGTGCCGTGCGGCCGGCCTCGGGCACCCGCTCGTCGGGGTCTGGCAGGACCTTGACGACCTCGCCGGGCTGGAGCGGTTCGCCCTCCAGAACCGCCGCCTCGGCTTCCGCGGCCAGCTCCTCATCCATCCCTCGCACTGCCGGACGGTGAACGAGGTCTACGGCGCGACGCCGGCCGATCTCGATCGGTGCCGTCGCCTGGTGGCCGCGTACGAGACGGCAGCCGATCGCGGACTCGGCGCCGTCGACTTCGAGGGCGAGCACATCGACATCGCACACGTGAAGACCGCGCTCGCGGTCCTGGAACGAAACGGAGAAGCCTGATGGCCGGCCTGTACTACGAAGAGATCATCGAGGGAGCGGTGATCACGCACGACCTGCGGCGCACCGTCACCGAGACCGACAACCTGCTCTTCACCACCCTCACCATGAACACCCAGCCGCTGCACCTGGACGCCGAGTTCGCGGCCGGGAGCATGTACGGGCAGCTGCTCGTCAACAGCATCTTCACGATGGGTCTCACCGTCGGCATCCCCGTCACCGAGACCACGCTCGGCACCACGCTGGGCAACCTCGCGTTCGAGGAGGTCAGCTTCCCGGCTCCGGTCTTCGTGGGCGACACGCTCCGGGTGGAGACCCGGTTCCTGTCCAAGCGCGTGTCGAAGTCGCGGCCCGACGCCGGCATCGTCCGCTTCGAGCACCGCACCTTCAAGCAGGACGGCACCCTCGTCTGTCTCTGTCGGCGCGCGGCGCTGATGGCGCGCAAGGAACGGGGCGCCGCCTGATGGTCCGGTCAGGAGTCCACCTGCCGCCCAGCCCGCCCCGCGGCACGTCGTACGACACGGCTGCCCGCATGGTCGAGGACCTGGGCTTCGACACGATCTGGGTCAGTGACCACGCGCTGCTGGTCCGCGACTCGCAGTCGCGCTACCCCTTCAGCGAGGACGGCCGGTTCTTCCTGCCGCCCGACGCGGACTGGTACGACTGGACCACGACCCTGGGTTATCTGGCCGCGGCCACCTCGCACATCGGCCTCGGGGTGTCGGTCGCGATCCTGCCGCTGCGCCATCCGCTCCTCCTGGCCAAGCAGGTCGCCACCCTGGACCGGCTCTCCGGTGGCCGGATCACGCTCGGAGCCGGCATCGGCTGGCTCGAGGAGGAGTACGACGCGCTCGACGTGCCGTTCCGCCGCCGGGGCGCGCGGATGGATGGTGGGCTGGCGCTGTTGCGGGCCGGGTGGACAGGCTCGCCGGAACCGGGAGCCTACGGTCCGTTCGAGGTGCCGGCCGGCGTCGAGCTGCATCCGCGCCCCGTGCAGGCGCGGCTACCGATCCTCATCGGCGGCGCGGGGGAGAAGGCGCTCGAGCGGATCGTGACCTACGGCGACGGGTGGGCGGTCTCGACTCCCGGAGGCCGACCGGACGCCGCCCGTCTGAGGGCCGACGTGAGCGACCTGCAGCACCGATGCGCTGACTCAGGACGCGATCCTGCTGGTCTCGACATCGTGGTCCGCGTGGCCGGGCCCGCCCGGGAGGTGGCCGAGCCGTCGTACGCCGACTGGCTCGGCGACCTGGTCGCCGCTGGGGCCACGTCGTTCTCCTTCGACGTGAGCTGGCGGGAGTCGGCTCGTACCTCGGAGACCCTCGAAGTGCTGCGCAAGCTCATGTGGGAGATGACGTGATCAAGCTCGTCGGCGTCGTGCGGCGGCGCCCGGAGATGACACCGGAGGAGTGCTACCGGGCGTGGCGGTCCGAGGTCGCAGCGCTGGCGGTCAGGCTGCCCGGTCTGCGCGGCTACCGGCAGAACCACGCCCTCCAAGGTTCTCGAGCCTGGCCGTGGGACGGAGCTGCCGAGCTGTGGTTCGACGATGTCGCCGCCCAGAAGGCGGCCTTCGCATCTTCCGAGGCTGCCGCGCTCGCGGCGCTCGAGGCCGACCTCTTCGCCGAGGTCCAGTGGTTCCTCGCCACCGAGCACGTGGTGATGCCACTCCCAGGTCCCCCAAGAGAAGGAATGAGATGAGCACCACCGCAGAATCCTCCGTCCACGAGCTCAGCGCCGTCGCCGAGCTCGCCCGTGACTTCTTCGGGAAGGAGATCGCGCCCCGCCTCGACGAGTTCGTGGCCCAGGGCCACGCCGATCGGGCCGTCTACCGGCGCGCCGGGGAGCTCGGCCTGCTGTGCATGTCCATCCCCGAGGAGTACGGCGGCGGCGGTGGCACGTTCGCCCACGAGGCCGTGCTCATCACCGAGCAGGCACGAGCAGGCGACTCGACGATGCAGGTCGCCGTGAACTGCGGCATCGCGCCGCACTACCTGCTGGCCTACGCGAGCGAGGAGAACAAGCGGCGCTGGCTGCCCCGGCTCGCATCGGGTGAGTGGATCGGCGCCATCGCGATGACCGAGCCCGGAACCGGGTCGGACCTGCAGCGCCTGACGACCAGGGCGATCCGCGAGGGGGACGAGTACGTCATCTCCGGGGCGAAGACGTTCATCACCAGCGGCTACAACTGCGACCTGGTGATCATCGCCGCCAAGACCGACCCCGGTCTCGGGGCCAAGGGGGTCTCGCTGATCGTGGCCGAGGTGTCGGACGACACCCCTGGCTTCCAGCGCGGACGGGTGCTGAAGAAGGTCGGTCAGCGCGGCTCCGACACGGCGGAGCTCTTCTTCGACGGCCTACGCGTGCCGGCGGGCAACCTGCTCGGGACGCAGGAGGGCCAGGGCTTCTTCCAGATGATGGAGCAGCTGCCCCAGGAGCGACTCCTGTGCGGCATCACCGCAGCCGCGGTGATCGAGACCGCTGTCGAGACGACGCTGGAGTACACCAGGTCCCGCACGGCGTTCGGAAAGCCGCTCTTCGATCTTCAGAACACCCGCTTCGAGCTTGCCGAGTGCGCCACCATCGCTGCCGTCGTCCGCACCTTCGTCGACGACGCGGTGGCGCAGCACGTGCGCGGCGAGCTCGACGTCAAGAAGGCGGCGATGGTGAAGTACTGGACCACCGACCAGCAGAACCAGGTGGTCGACCGGTGCCTCCAGCTGCACGGCGGCTACGGCTACATGGAGGAGTACCCCATCGCCCGCATGTGGGCCGACTCCCGGATCGCGCGGATCTATGCCGGAGCCAACGAGGTGATGAAGGACCTCATCGCTCGTCACCTCTGACCGACCGGTGCAACCGCACCGTGCGGCTCCCGGTCCCCTCCCGGGCGGTCCCTGCCGAGGCCCTGGACAGGGACCCGTCGCGACGTTCGTTCGCCCCAGGACCGGCCTTCAGAACCCGTCGGCGACGCGCACGACCGTGCGGCCGGTGGCCTCGCCACGGAGCACGGTTCCGATGGTTCCTTGGACGTCACGGACAGCGACCTCGCGGACGAGGTCGTCGAGGTACTCGGGGCCGAGATCGGTCTCGAGATCGTGCCAGAGACGACGACGCGTGGCGATGTCCACTTGGACGGAATCGATCCCGACGAGCGTGACGCCGCGCAGGATGAACGGCAGGACGGTGGTGGGCAGACCGGGGCCTCCGGTCAGCCCGCTAGCGGCGACCACGCCGCCGTGCTGGACGGTGGAAAGGACCCAGGCCAGGGTCTGGCCACCGACGCAGTCGATCGCGCCTGCCCACTGCTCGCGGCCCAACGGTCGCTTGAGCTCGGTCGCGTCCTCCGGCACCCGGCCGACCACCTCGGCGCCGAGGCGGGCGAGCAGGTCGGCTGCCTCGGGCTTGCCGGTGGAGGCGACGACGTCGTAGCCGAGCCGGACCAGGATGTCGACGCTGATGCTGCCGACGCCGCCGGAGGCACCCGTCACCAGGATCGGGCCGGAGGTGGGTTCGACGCCGCCCGCCTGGAGTGCGCGCACGCTGAGGGCCGCGGTGAATCCAGCCGTCCCGATGCCGACGGCTTGCCGCGGCGTCAGGTAGCGCAGCGGCACCACCCAGTCGGCGGGGACGCGGGCGTGCTCGGCGAACCCGCCGTGCTGGCTGATCCCGATGCCGTAGCCATGGGCCAGGACGGGGTCACCAGGCCGGAACCGCTCGTCGTCGGACTCGACGACCTCGCCCGCCAGGTCGATACCCGGGACCAGGGGGTAGGACGAGACCGCGCCCCCACCGGGCGTGATGGCGAGCCCGTCCTTGTAGTTCACGCTCGAGTACTGGACGCGGATCAGGACACCACCGGTGCCGAGCTCCGCCGCGTCGATCTTCTCGGGGGCCAGCGTGATCTTGCCGTCCACCTCCCGGGCGACCATGGCGTGGTACATGTCGGTCTCCTCCTCAGGGAGCTGCTCAACGGGGCTCACGACGGTTGCTCGGCTCGGTCCCGCCGGCAGACGGTGATCGGTAGACCGTCCTTGGTCGTCGGGAGAACCGTCGCGGCCCATTGCAGCTCGTAGTCGTCCGGCACCGACCACTCGAAGCTGCGCAGCATCTGGTGCATCGTCGCCTTGATCTCCATGCCGGCGAAGTACATGCCGATGCACTTGTGCGCGTGGCTTCCGAACGGGACGTAGAGGTATCTGTGTCCCTTGTCCTCGCGGCGCTCCTCGGAGAAGCGATCCGGGTCGAAGGTCTCCGGTTCGGTCCAGTACTCAGGCAGGTGGTGGTTGAGGTGCGGCGCGACCAGCACGGTCGTTCCGGCCGGGATGAAGTGCCCCAGTACCTCGGTGTCCTTGACCGTCGCTCGGAACATCTGCCGCACCGGAGGCGTGATCCGGAGGGACTCCTTCATCACGAGGTCGAGTGTCGAGAGGCTCTGGATCTCGTCGTAGGACGCATGGGGGCCGAGGGCCAGCGACTCGGCCCGGCAGCGCTCCTGCCACTCCGGGTGCTTCGCGAGGTGGTAGGTCATCATGGTCATCGTCGTCATGGACGTGTCGTGAGCCGCGAACATCATGAAGATCATGTGGTTCACGATCTCCTTGTCCGAGAAGGACTCCCCGTCCTCGGAGGTCGCTCGGCACAGCACGGACAACAGGTCCTCGCCGTTGCCGGCCCGCTTCTTGGGGATGAGGGTCTCGATCTCGTGCTTGAGGATCTGTCGACCGGCGATCCCGCGGGACCACTGCGTTCCTGGGAGGTGCAGGCGCGACCCCGGAAGGGGGAAGCGGACCACGGCACCGAGCGCGAGGAGCACGTCGTAGAAGGCTGCGTTCATCCGGTCGGCCGCTTCGCCGGGCTCCTCGCCCAGGAAGGCTTCCGTGGCGATGTCCAGCGACAGGGACTTGAAGGCCGGGTTCGCCTTCAGCTCGCCCTGGTCGGGCCAGCCCGCCAAGGCGTGGTCGATCGTCCCGTTCATGCTGTCGAGGTACTGCACGAGGCTGGGCCTGCCGAACGCCGCCTGCATGATGCGTCGTTGGTACAGGTGGTCCTCGAAGTCCATGAGAATGACGGAGCCGTTGAAGAACCGTCCCATGGTGCGGTCCCAGCCGAGCCGGTGCGAGAACGCCTTGTCCGAGTTCTCGTGGACGACGCCCCAGGCGTCCGGTCCCGACAGGGCCACGACGACCTGACCGAGAGCCCGACGCCATGCCACTGGCCCGTCCTCGGTGTAGGCGTCCTGCAGATATGCCTGCGGGTCGCGAAGGATCGTGAGGGTGTCGCCGACGACGGGTAGGCCGCCGTTGCGGCCCATGACGGGCTTCAGACCGCTGCCTCGGGGCGGGGTGGCCAGGGGGCGGTTGCGGGTGGACATCATCGGGAGGTCCTTTCGCTCGGCTGGTGCTTGCGGGCGTCGATCGCCGCGGGCCAGTACCGGGCACGTTGGGGGAGCGCCTCGAACACCGGGTTCAGGCGCCGGATGATCGCGGCCGCTCGTTGGTAGCGGCGTTCCTGGGCCGGCGTCCATGGCAGTCCGAGCGCAGCTCGGACCTGGGCTGGCATCGAGCCGACAGAGATGAGGTGGGCGTACTTGTTCAGCGGCCAGGAGATGAGGCGCCAGACCGGCCGCGGGACGTGTCGGGGTGCCGGGATGCCTTGGACGAGGTACCCCGTGCCGTACCTCAGCACCTTGGTCGACTCGCAGCGGACCAGCATCGTGTCCCAGTAGGAGAGGAACTCCTCGTAGGTGCGGGGCTGGAAGCGGTCGCTGACGCCGTAGAGGCGGTACCAGGTCTTGCTCTCCTCGAAGATCTGCACCTTCTCCTCGAAGCTCAGCCGACGGATGAACATGTCCGTGCTGTAGATCAGGTGGTCGACGAACGTCGTGTGGATCCAGTAGAACTGCTCCGGATCCAGGGCGTGGTACCTGCTTCCGTCGGGCATCTCGCCCTTGACGTGCTGGTGGAAGTCGCGGACCTCGACCCCCCGCTGCTCAGACTCAGGGCCATACACCGTCTTGTTGATGGCCCGGAACGTGCGTACGCCGCGACCGAAGCCGTCCCCGAAGAACTTCGAGTGCTCCTCGAGCCCTCTGCTGATCTCCGGGAATGCGGTCTCGGTGGCGGAGATCCGCTGGAACCCGAACAGGACGAGCCGGAAGTCCCCGAAGTACTTCCAGGTCAACGAGTCCGGGCCGAGCGGAGCACCCGACACCTCTGGCGGGGTCGTCGACTGGTCGGCCTTGACCATGGCGCTTCCTCCTTGACGATGGGTCGGTGCGAGCGGCGCCGACCTTCCGACAACGCTAGGGAGAACCGCTCGCGGCTTGAATGATGCAACCGGCCGCCCGCGTGACATTTCCTGCCAGTCGGAGGTCGGATGTCAGGCGAAGGCGCGCCTGGCCGCCTCGGTGACCGTGTCGACCTCGTCGACCGTGGCCGCCTGGCGGCTGACGGTCCACGAGGAGCGAACCAACCGACGCGCCTGACCGGTCGCGAACGGGGGGAGGGCCGCGATCCGCGTCGCGAGGGCATCGGACTCTGCCTCGAGCTCGGCGTCCTCCACGGCCATGGTGACCAGGCCCCAGGCCTGGGCCTCCTCGGCGGACAGCGGCCTGCCCGTCAGGACCATCTCGAGGGCTCGCTGCTGCCCGACCGCACGCGGCAGCAGCCACGACACTCCGCAGTCGGGGGTGATCCCCACGGAGGTGTACGCCGTGAGGAGCTTGGTGGTGCGGGCGGCGACGACGAGGTCGCAGGCGAGCAGGATGCCGAGCCCGGCGCCAGCCACGGCGCCTCTGACGGCGGCGATGACGGGCTTGTCGGTTGCGTCGAGGGTCACCAGGACGGCATCGAGTGACTCCGCCAGCCCACGAACGGCCGCCGGCTTGTCGTCGGCGGCGGCCATGGCCGCCACGTCACCTCCCGCGCAGAAGCGTGGACCGTCACCATCGATGAGGATGACGCGCACCGCCGGGTCAATGACCGCTTGGCTGACTGCCTGTCCCAGGGAGACGGCCGTCGGCAGGTCGATGGCGTTCGATGCCTCGGGCCGAGCCAGCGTGATCCGGCCGATGCCGTCGGCTGCGTGGTAGCGCACGCCGGTCAAGGCGTCGATCGTGTCGGTCATGGTCACTCCTGTGGGGCACGGGGCAGGGAGCAACGACGCTATGCAGTCGAGTGCCGTCGGAGAATGGCGGTTTCGACCACCTGCTTGATGGTTTCTGCCAGGTGTCAGGTGCGGCGAACCTCTGAGGGGCCCTTGCCGGTCCAGGACTTGTAGGCACGGCTGAAGGCGGCCGGTTCGCTGTAGCCGAGCCGTCGCGCCACCTCGCTGACGGTGAGTCCGGCGCGGGTGAGGAGCTCGGTGGCGAGCGCCTCCCGGACCTCGTTGCGCAGGTCGCGGAACGACGTCCCCTCCTCCTCCAGCCGCCGGTAGAGGGTGCGGTCGCTGAGCATGAGCTCTCGCGCGACGTCGGGCAGCTCCGGCATGTCTCCGGGCGAACGAAGGAGCAGGGTGCGCACCTGCGCGGCGATGCCGCGCCGGGACCGTCGACGTTCGATGAGCTCCGCGCACT
Organism: Nocardioides stalactiti; assembly: GCF_014180715.1. GTDB lineage: Bacteria > Actinomycetota > Actinomycetes > Propionibacteriales > Nocardioidaceae > Nocardioides > Nocardioides stalactiti. Next base: position 9,630 of record NZ_JACEFC010000075.1, read on the forward strand.
GCTGCGCACAGATCTCCGCGGTGTGGGGGTCGGCCCGGGGGAGTGGGAAGTCGAGCACGCCGGCCGGTAGCCAGATGGCCGTGCGATCTTGCGCACCCACGATCTCGAAAGAAGGAAGCAACTCAGCGATCAGGCGTCGGCGGTCTTCACCGAACGGGAGATCGATCCGCCCGACTGTCGTTCCCAGCATCGGTCCCGCGACCATGGTCAACACGTTGGAGAGTGCCGCCAGGTCGCGCTCGACCAGGAAGTCGACGACATCCGCCGGCACCTGGGAGACGTCGTAGTGGAAGACTGCGCCGTCCCCATCCTCCTCCACGGTGAGCGCGGCGTAGGCAGGGCTGAGCGTGGAGTACCGCACCACGACGCTGACCGCGTCACGCGCGGTGAGGCTCGACAGGAGTGCGAACCCGAGCACTCCCGCGCTACCGATGGAGAACCGCTTCCCGGCTTCGAGGCCGAGTCCTGGTGTGTCGCCGAGCTCCCAGATGAGGTTCCTGACGACTCCCAGCTCCTGCTCCGCCTCCACGAGCAGGGCCTGATCCTCGAGGGCGGCGACCGTCAGCCCGGTGCCGGCCAGGAGAGTCACCTCGGGGATGCCGTGTGCGGCGCCGACCTGCACCACGTCACGCGTGGTGGTGGGACTGCGAGGGAAGTCCCAGGCTGGGCGTACTGTCACTGGCGGAAACTATCAAACCCAAGGTTTCTCATGTCATTCAGGTTGTGCGGCGACGTTCCTAGCGTTGAAGCATGTCACCGACGACCGGCCCACAGGCCCCGCTCACGTTCGACCAGGGTGTCCGTGAGGGGGTGCCCCTTCCGGTCGACCTTCCCGACGATCTCGACTCGGCCCCCAGCCTTGGTGCCGAGTCGCTGATCTGGAAGTTCTTCGGAGACTGGCGGACGCAGCTATTCGGGTTCCAGCGGGTTGCCGGCACCGAGAACTCCATTGAGCAGCTCGCGCAAGGGACCGAGGACCACTCGGTGTTCCTCACCGACACGATCGGGCGAGCAAAGCGCACCGGTCCGCCGATCCTGAGTGCCGTCTATAGCGAGGACCCTTACGGGTGGGGGCGCAAGGTCCGTGACTTCCACCGCCACATCAAGGGCACGATGGCCGACGGCTCGCGCTACCACGCTCTCAACCCCGAGCTCTTCTACTGGGGCCACGCGACCTTCGTGGACCAGGTCCTCTACACGACCGACACCTTCATCCGCCGCCTGTCCGAGGCGGAGAAGGCGCAGATCTTCGAGGAGAGCAAGACCTGGTACGAGCTGTACGGCGTCAGCGCCCGCAGCCAGCCCCAGACCTACGAGGAGTTCTGCGCCTACTGGGAGTCGATGCTCGAGCGCTTCCGCCCCAACCCGACGATCCGCTATGCCACGGGCTACCTGCGCAAGGGTGTCCCCGGGCCGCGGTGGATGCCCAAGGTGGTCTGGCGGTTCCTGTCGGCTCCGCTGAACGCCTACCTCCAGACCGTGGTGGTCGGGACCGTTCCGCCGCAGATGCGGCAGATCTGCGACCTGCCCTGGGACGACCGCAAGGAGCGGAGCTTCCAGCGCTTCGCAAAGGTCGTCCGTGCGCTGAACCCCCTGTTCAACCGGCTCCCGGTGCGGGTGCTCTACACGCCGTGGGCGGCAGCCGGCTGGAAGCGCGTCGGCATCGACCCCCGGCGGCTGCACAACCGTCCGGTATCGACTCGTCAGAAGGTCGCGCGATGAGCGCCCGTGAGCATCGTCCCTTGGCCATGCCGCCCCGAGGGAGCGGGCTGGAGCCCGTTCCCGGTCACTCCGGGGGCATCCCGGTCGTGGGGGAGACGCTGACCCTGCTGCGCAACCCCGACCGCTACCTCCGCGAGGTCTACGAAGCGGACGGCCCGGTCGCGTGGCGCCGGGGCCTCGGTCGCAAGATGGTCATGGCCCTGGGCCCCGACGCGTGGACCGAGATCCAGCAGAACAAGGACAAGGCCTTCGCCAACGGCCCCGGCTACGAGCCCGTGATCGGTCGGTTCTTCCACCGCGGTGTCTTGCTGCTGGACTTCGACGAGCACCTCTTCCACCGCCGGATCATGCAGGCGGCGTTCGCACGTGACCGTTTGATCGGCTACCTCGACCGGATGAACCCTGCCATCGAGGAGCACCTCGGCCGCTGGCAGGCCCAGGGTGAGCTCAAGGCGGCGCCGGCCTTCAAGGAGCTCGCCCTCGACGTGGCGACGAAGACCTTCCTCGGCGTCGAGGCCGGAGATCGATCGCAAGCCATGGGCAGCGCCTTCAACGACTGCGTCGTCGCCGCGGGCGCGGTGGTGCGGGTGCCGCTGCCGGGCGCCCGCTACGGCCTGCCCGGCACCGAGTGGTCCCGCGGCATCAAGGCACGTCAGCTCCTGGAGTCCGAGCTCGGCGGACTGGTCGCCGCCAAACGGGCGTCGGAGGGGACCGACCTGTTCAGCGTCTTGTGCAACGTGGAGTCCGAGGACGGTGAGGTCTTCACCGACGAGGACATCGTCAACCACATGGTCTTCCTCATGTTCGCTGCCCACGACACCTCGACGGCGACCATGACCTCGATGGCCTACCACCTGGCCAGGAACCCGGAGTGGCAGGAACGCTGCCGCGCGGAGTCGCTGGCACTCGGTCAGCACGCGACCTACGACGAGCTGCAGCAGCTCACGTCGCTCGACCTGGTCATGAAGGAGTCGCTGCGCATGACCCCGCCGATCCCCATGCTGTTCCGCAGTGCCGTCAAGGACACCCAGGTGCTGGGCCGGTTCATCCCCGAGGGCACCATCGTGGGCCTCCTGCCGCACTTCAGCCACCACATGCCGGAGTACTGGACCAACCCCTACGACTTCGACCCCGAGCGCTTCTCCGAGGAACGCCGCGAGGACAAGGGCCACCGCAACGCGTGGGTGCCGTTCGGCAGCTCGGCCCACAAGTGCATCGGCATGTACTTCGCCGGCATGGAGATCAAGGCCACGCTGCACCAGCTGTTGCGGACCAGTCGATGGTCACTTCCTGTCGGCTATCGGCTCCGCTGGGCGACGACGGGCCTCCCCCAGGTCCGCGACGGCCTGCCCATCCACGTCCAGTCCCTGTAACCACCTGTCGAAAGGCGATCCACATGTACAACGCCATGGTCGCGCGCGAGAACGACGGCGCCATCACCCTGAACCACGAGAAGCTCGACGAGTCGTCGTTCCCCGAAGACGACGTCGTGATCCGCGTCCACTACTCCGGCGTGAACTTCAAGGACGCGCTGGCGGTCACCCCCGGGGGCGGCGCGGTGTCGTCGTACCCGTTGGTGCCCGGCATCGACCTGGCCGGCGAGGTCGTGTCCTCCAGCGACCCCGCGTTCCAGTCCGGCGACCTGGTGCTTGCCCACGGCTACGGCATCGGCATCAGCCAGGACGGCGGGTACGCCGAGCTGGCCCACGTTCCGGCCGGGTGGGTCGTGCCCCTCGACGGCCTGTCCGCGAGGGAAGCCGTCGCCATCGGCACCGCCGGCTACACCGCAGCGATGAGCGTTGCTGCCCTCGAGAACCACGGCGTCACGCCCGACCGGGGTCGCATCCTGGTCACCGGCGCCTCCGGCGGTGTCGGCTCGGTGAGCGTCGACCTGCTGTCGTCCCTCGGGTACGACGTCGTCGCCTCGAGCGGCAAGCCCGAGGCTGCCGAGCTCCTCGCCGCCCTCGGCGCCGGCTCGGTCGTCGGACGGTTGCCCGAGGACCCGAGTGCTCTCTCGCGCCCCCTGGGCAAGGAGCAGTGGGCTGGTGCCGTCGACTGCGTCGGCGGCGACACCCTGGCTCACGTCCTCAGCACGCTGCAGTACGGCGGAGCGGTGGCTGCGAGCGGGCTCACCGGAGGACCTGCCCTCAGCACGACCGTCCTCCCCTTCATCCTGCGCGGCGTGGCACTCCTCGGCATGGACTCGGTCCAAGCCGACATCGAGACGCGTCGTGCGCTGTGGCAGCGGCTGTCCACCGACCTGAGTCCTCGCCACCTGGACGACCTGGTCACCGAGATCGACGTGCGCGACGTGGGCCCGGCGCTCGGTGCGATCATTCGCGGCAAGCTCACCGGACGCACGGTCGTCCGCGTCGCCGACGGTTTCTGAGGCCCGAAGGAGATGCCGTCATGAGCGACCTCACCCCGGAGCAGCGCGACCTCGTCGCTGCCGTCAAGGACTTCGCTGGCCGCGAGTGCGCGACCCGCGAGCAGCGACTCTCGCTGACCGACGGAGACGAGGAGCCGCACAGCCACGAGATCGCGAAGAAGATGGCCGAGGCCGGGTGGCTGGGCATCGGCATCCCGGAGGAGTACGGCGGCTCCGGGGGCGAGCTGTTCGAGACGTGCCTCTTCATCGAGCAGATCACCCAGCACCGGCTGCCGATCACGACCTGGGCGATCACCTCGATCGTCGGGGCGACGTACCGCAAGTTCGCCACTGAGGAGGTCAAGCACGAGGTGCTCGGAGGGATTGCTCGCGGCGCCGTCGAGTCGATCGCGATGAGTGAGCCGGGGTCGGGCTCCGACGTCGCGAGCCTGAGCACCCGGGCCGAACCGGTGGAGGGCGGGTACGTCGTCAACGGCCAGAAGACCTGGTGCTCGAACGCACACCTCGCCGACCACATCCTCGTGGTGGTGCGCACCTCGAGCGGCGGCGGCAAGCACGACGGCCTCACCATGCTGTCGATCCCGGCCGGAACACCCGGCATGGAGGTTCGCCAGATTGCCACGATGGGCGGCCGCGAGGTCAACGACATCTTCTTCGCCGACTGCTTCGTCCCGATCGAGCGCCTCGTCGGCGTGGAGGGCCAGGCCTGGGCTCAGCTGATCGCCGGCCTCAACATCGAGCGGGTCATCATCGGCGCCCTCTACACCGGCATGGCCCAGCGTGCCTTCGACCAGACCGTCGCCTATGTGCAGCAGCGCGAGCAGTTCGGCCAACCCGTCGGGTCGTTCCAGGCGCTGTCGCAGCGTCTCGCCGACCTCGCCACCGAGGTAACCTGCTCACGACTGCTCTACCGGGACGTCGCGCGCAAGGTCGACCGCAACCCCGAGAAGCTGCTGCCCCGCGAGGCCTCCATGGCCAAGCTGAAGGCCAGCGAGCTCGCCAAGCAGGCGTGTCTCGAGGGAGTGCAGATGATGGGCGGCGCGGGCTACGCGACCGAGTTCGACATGGAGTCCCTGTTGCGGGCGGCCGTCGTCGGCACCATCGTGGGCGGCACCAGCGGGATCCAGCGGGATCTCATCGCGAAGACGTACGGCCTCTGACCTGGTTTCCCAGGTCAGAGGCCGGTCCGCCCTCACGGGCGCTTGGGGTGAGTAACGGGACTTGAACCCGCGACATCCGCCACCACAAGGCGGCGCTCTACCAGCTGAGCTATACCCACCATGGACACCGGTTCGCTAGCGCGTCCGGGCCAGGAAGGAGTGTAGACGGATCAGGCGTCGGGAGCAGAATTGGTATCCGTGGATGGAACGGCGCGTGTCGGGCCGAGCCCGGTGATCGAGCCGCCGTGGCGCTCGGCCGCAGCCTTGGCGGCCTCGCTGTCCGGGCCGGGAAGCGGCACGAAGACGGTGTCGCGGTAGTAGCGCAGCTCCTCGATGCTCTCCTGGATGTCGGCCAGTGCGCGGTGGTTGCCGCGCTTGGTCGGGGCACCGAAGTAGGCGCGTGGGTACCACCGGCGCGCGAGCTCCTTGATCGAGCTCACGTCGACGATCCGGTAGTGGAGGAACGCGTCGAGCTGCTGCATGTCCCGCGCCAGGAAGCCGCGATCGGTGGCCACCGTGTTGCCGGCCAGCGGCGGGCGGCTGTCGGCTCCGCAGTGCTCGTGGAGGTAGGTCATCACCTGGTCCTCGGCCTCGGCGAGGGTGACGCCGCCCGCGAGCTCGTCCAGGAGTCCCGAGGTCGCGTGCATGTTGCGCACGAACTCGATCATCTGGTCGAGCGCCTCGGCCGGCGGCTTGATGATGATGTCGACGCCGTCGCCCAGCACGTTGAGGTCGAAGTCCGTGACCAGGGCCGCCACCTCGATGAGTGCGTCGGCACCGAGGTCGAGGCCGGTCATCTCGCAGTCGATCCAGACCAGTCGCTCGTTCACGAGGGGCACCCTACGCCGTCGTGCCGACCGCGCCGGACGCTCGGTCGAGCTCGCCCGCCGGCTCTCACCTGCCTCTCAGGGCCGTGCCCTAACGTGGGGCCCCATGGACAGGGCGGTGCACGGGTGGCTGGGGCTGGTCGCCCGTCTGGTCACCGGAGGCGTGTGGATCGTCGCCGGGGGGCTCAAGATCACCGACCCGGCCGGCAGCATGGCCGCGGTCCGAGGTTACGAGCTGCTGCCCGGCTCCCTCGTCGAGCCGGTCGGCCTGGCGCTGCCCGCGGTCGAGCTCGTCATCGGTCTCGCCCTGGTCGCGGGTGCGTTCACCCGGGGCGCGGCGGTGGTCTCGGCGCTGCTGTTCGTCGCGTTCGTCATCGGCATCGCCTCGGTGTGGGCACGCGGCATCGAGATCGACTGCGGGTGCTTCGGCGGCGGCGGACCGAAGGAGGACGCCGCCTCGTCCTACCCGTGGGAGATCGCTCGCGACGTCGGTCTCCTCGCGGCGTCCTGCTACCTCGTCGTCGTACGACGGACCAGGATGGCCGTCGACAACGTGCTCTTCCCGGCGCGTGACGCCGTACCCGAACCCGAGGCCGAGCCCCGGCCCGTAGAACAAGGAAGCTGAATGTCCTCGAAGTCATCTCCCCCCGCCAAGGCCGCGGCCCGGGCGGCGAAGGCCGCCGAGGTGCGGGCCGCCCAGCAGCAGGCCGAGAAGCGGCGCCGGATGCTGATGATCGGCGGCGTCGCCGCCCTGTTCGTCCTCATCGTCGGCGGGGCCGTCCTGGTGACGATCCTCAACCAGGAGGACGTCGAGGCGCCCGCAGCCGGGCAGAGCGAGTTCGGCGTCACCATCGGCGACGCCGACGCTCCGCACGAGGTCGTCATCTACGAGGACTTCGTCTGCCCGTTCTGCGGCGAGCTGGAGAAGCAGACCCGCGAGGAGCTCGCCGAGCTCGCGGCCGACGGCAAGGTGTTCGTCGACTACCGGCCCTTCGACCTGCTCAGCAGCGCGGTCGGCGACTACCCGATCCGCGCAGCCAACGCGTTCGCCGTCGTCCTCGACGCCTCCGGCCCGGAGGTCGCCAAGGAGTTCCACGACCTCCTCTACGAGAACCAGCCCAGCGAGAGCGGGCCGTACCTGAGCGACGACGAGCTCGTCGACCTCGCGGTCGAGGCCGGTGCCGAGGAGGCCGAGGTCCGCGACGGGATCGAGGACCTGGCGCAGGAGGACTGGGTGACCGGCGCGACCGCCGCCGCCGAGGACGCCAACGTGGGTGGCACCCCGACCGTCCTCATCGACGGCGAGCAGGTCACCGACTACCGCTCGGTCGACGACCTGGCCGACAAGATCCTGGAGGCGGTCCGATGAGCCGGCTGCGCGACGGCTTCGTCGCGGGCCTGCCGAAGGCCGAGCTCCACGTCCACCACGTCGGGTCGGCGTCGCCGCGGATGGTCAGCGAGCTCGCGGCCCGGCACCCGGGCACGGTGCCGAGCGACCTCGACGAGCTGCGGAGGTTCTTCGAGTTCCGCGACTTCGCGCACTTCATCGAGGTCTACCTCGCGGTCGTCGACCTGGTGAAGACCCCGGAGGACATCCGGTACCTGACCTACGAGGTCGGCCGAGAGATGGCCGAGGGGCAGTCGCTGCGGTACGCCGAGCTCACCTGTACGCCGTACACGTCGGTGCTGCCGCACGACCCCGGCCGTGGCATGGCGATCGAGGCCTACACCGAGGCGATCGAGGACGCCCGGGTCGCCGTCGAGCGCGACTTCGGCCTGGTGCTCCGCTGGATCTACGACATCCCGGGGGAGTCGGGGCTGCCGGCTGCGGAGGAGACGGTGCGGTTCGCGGTCGACCATGCGCCCGAGGGGCTGATCGCCTTCGGGCTCGGCGGTCCGGAGGTCGGTGTCGACCGGGCGCAGTTCAAGGACGTGTTCGACCGGGCCCGCGCGGCCGGGCTGCACTCGGTGCCGCACGCGGGCGAGACCACCGGCCCCGAGACGATCTGGACGTCGCTGCGCGACCTCGGTGCGGAGCGGATCGGCCACGGCACCTCCGCCGCCCAGGACCCGGCGCTGCTGGCGCACCTGGCTGCGGAAGGCATCGCGCTCGAGGTCTGCCCGTCGTCCAACGTCGCCACCCGGGCCGTCGCCTCGCTCGAGGAGCACCCGCTCCCGCAGTTCGTCGAGGCCGGCGTGATCGTGACCATCAACTCCGACGACCCGCCGATGTTCGGCACCACGCTCAACAAGGAGTACGAGATCGCTGCCGACCTGCTCGACCTCGACGAGTCCGGCGTGGCCGACCTCGCCCGCGCCGCGGTCAACGCCTCCTGGGCGCCTGACGAGGTGAAGACCCGCATCCTCGGCGAGATCGACACCTACGTCGCCGACTGACGCGGCCGGACAGGGTCGGTCCGAGAAAGTCTTGGGCCCCGGGGGCTCATACTCCCCGGGGCCAGCACCATCGTCGCCCGCGCGGCGCGCTCCCCAGCGGAGGCGCGCCGAGCAGTGCACCCTTGAGCGCCCCCGGCAGGACTCGAACCTGCGGCCAAGAGCTTAGAAGGCTCCTGCTCTATCCAGCTGAGCTACGGGGGCTCATCAGCGCCGCCGAGTATCCCACTTTCGTGTGGTTGGTCCGACGAGCAGGCCTGAGCGCTGTGTTGTGTCGGACGGGCCGTCCATCGTCGTCATGCCCCCCGAAGCCAACGAAACAGCTCTCGGGAGATGTCATGCCCCACCACACCAAGGACAAGGGCGACCTGGGCGTCGCCAAAGCGTTCGCCGACCTGGTCTCGCAGGGCTACATCGTCCTGATGCCGGCGACGGAGCACGCGCCGTTCGACCTCGTCATCTTCCGCGAAGGAAGGTTCGGTCGCGTCCAGGTCAAGTACCGGGCTCTCAAGGCCGGCACCGTGTTCGCCGAGTTCCATACAGGGTGGACGGACCGCCACGGTGTGCACAAGAAGCCGCTCGACAAGTCCACCGTCGATCTTTTCTGCATCTACTGCCCGGACACGGACGCGTGCTACTACGTCCGGCCCGCCGATCATCGAAAATCGGTGAAGCTTCGGGTCACCCCGACGCTCAACGGGCAGAAGGTGGGCGTGCTCAACGCGGAGGACTACCGCCGCGTGCCGAAATTACCCCCGACCGCCTTTCTCTGACTGCCCGCTGATCAGCCGCGCAGGCGGGCCATCCAGGCCTCGACGGCGCCGGGGTCGCGGGGGAGGGCCTCGGACAGGTTCCGGGTGCCGTCGGCGGTGATGACGATGTCGTCCTCGATGCGGATGCCGATGCCGCGGAGCTCCTCGGGGACGAGCAGGTCGTCCTCCTGGAAGTAGAGGCCGGGCTCGACGGTGAGGACCATGCCCTCGGCGAGGGTCCCGTCCTTGTAGGACTCGGGGGCGGCGCGACCGCAGTCGTGGACGTCCATGCCGAGCATGTGGCTGGTGCCGTGGAGGGTCCAGCGGGCGTAGACGCGGGACTCGGGGTCGAGGGCCTCCTCGACGGACACGGGCAGCAGGCCGAGGTCGCCGAGCCCGTGGGCGAGGACCTCCATCGCGGCGTCGTGGCCGGCGGTGAACCTCACGCCCGGCTCGAGGGCGGCGATGCCGGCCTCCTGGGCCTGCAGGACCAGTGTGTAGAGCTCGCGCTGGAGGGGGCTGAAGGCGCCGTTGACGGGGATCGTGCGGGTGACGTCGGCGGTGTAGAGGTTGTGGCCCTCGACACCCATGTCGAGCAGGGCGAGCTGGCCGGGGACGATCGGGCCGGAGTTCTCGATCCAGTGCAGCGTGGTGGCGTGGGAGCCGCCGGCGACGATCGAGTCGTAGCCGATGTCGTTGCCCAGCGTGCGCGCCCGACGGAAGAACGTGCCCTCCAGCCAGCGCTCGCCGAACTCCAGCACCCGGTCCCACTCCGCGACGGAGTCCTCGAAGCCGAGGGTCGTGGCGTCGCACGCGACCTGGAGCTCGGCGAGCTCCCACGCGTCCTTGACCAGGCGCATCTCGGAGACGACGCGGGCGAGGTCGGTGTCGAGCGTCTCGTCGGGTGGCACGAGCGCATCGACCGATGCGGAGATGCCGCGGTGGACACGGGTCTTGGCGGACGTGCCGAGCGCGCCCGCGAGGTCGTCGAGGTGCCGCACCGGCAGTCCGAGCGACGCCTCGATCTCGCCGAGCGACGGACGGCGGCCGGCCCAGAGCGCGCCGTAGGTGCGGTCCCGGAAGAACTCGTCGCTCTCGCGGCCGGCCCGCGGGCGGGCGTAGAGGACGGAGGACCCGTCCGGATCGATGACGAGGACGGCGTCGGAGGTCTGGTTGCCGGTGAAGTAGGTGTGTGCCGTGTCGGGCCGGAACCGGTAGTCGGTGTCGTTCGCGCGCACCTTGAAGGTGCCGGCCGGCAGCACCAGTCGCTCGCCCGGGAACGCGGCAGCCAGCCGGGAGCGTCGCTGCTCGGCCCAGGGCACGATCGCGTGCGGCGCCACGTCGCGCTCACGCTCGTCCCAGCCGGTGCGCATGAAGGCGGCGTAGGCCTCCGGCACGGCGGGGTCGTGGGACTCGGTCTTCGGCTCGTCGGCGGCGGAGTTCACGCGGTCCACCGTACCTCGCACCGCCTGCGTCGGATCGGGTCACGGAGGGCCCGAACGATAGGCTCCGCCCCATGCCTGCAGCCCGCCGCGACAGCCTCGCCTTCACGGTCGTGGTGACCGTGGCGGTGGTCGTCGGCGCACTGCTGATGCTGCTCATCCTCGCGCTCTCCGGTGCGCCCGCGATCATGCTGCTCGCCACCGCGCTCGCGGCGCTGCCCGTCGGGCCGGTGGTCGGCGTCTACCTGTGGCTGGACCGCTACGAGCCCGAGCCCAAGGTGCTGCTGTCCTACGCCCTGCTCTGGGGCGCCTTCGTCGCGACCCTGGCCGCCCTCGTCGTCCAGGGCGTCGGGGGCTTCGTCGTCGGGATCACGGACACGGTCTCCCTCGCGGTGGTCGCACCGCTGACGGAGGAGGCGAGCAAGGGCCTCTTCCTGCTGCTCCTCCTGTGGTGGCGGCGCGCCGAGCTCGACGGGATCCTCGACGGCCTCGTCTACGCCGGTCTCGTCGGCGTCGGGTTCGCGTTCACCGAGAACATCCTCTACCTCGCGGCGGCGTACGGCGGGACCGACGGCACCGGTCCGGGCGGTGTCGCCGGCGTGACGACGATCTTCGTCATCCGGTGCATCTTCAGCCCGTTCGCCCACCCGCTGTTCACGGCGTTCACCGGTGTGGGCCTCGGCCTCGCGGTCATGTCCCGCCGTCGCTCGGTGCGGGTGCTCGCCCCGATCGGCGGGTACCTGTGCGCCGTGGCGGCACACGCCCTCTGGAACGGCTCGACCGTCTTCGGGTTCGGCAGCTTCCTGCTGGCGTACGCCGTGCTCATGGTGCCGGCGTTCGTCGGCATGATCTGCCTGGCGGTGTGGACCCGGAAGAAGGAGCGCCAGATGCTGATGGCGGCGCTCGACGACGCCGCCGCGCGCGGTCTGATCCCGGCGACCGACATCGGCTGGCTGGTCGACCTCCGCGCCCGCCGAATCGCCCGCAAGCACGCCCGGACCGAGGGTGGTGCGCAGGCCGCGCAGGCGATGCGGGACTATCAGCAGGCCGCGATCGAGCTCGGCTTCCTGCACCATCGGCTGCTGCGCGGCACCGCGCCGAAAGACTGGCAGGCCCGCGGCCAACACTTCCTCACGCGTATCCAGGCGACCCGACCGGCGTTCGCCTTCCCCGGACAGGTGGTACCCCAACGATGAGCACGTCCCACAGGCGCCTCGACGGCGACGAGATCACCGGCAGCCAGATGCTGACCGCGCTGGTCCGGCTCCGCGGCGCCCTGCAGGCGGCAGCTCTGCCTCTCGACCTCCCCGGTGTCGCCGCGCTGCGCGAGCATCGCCAGCAGGTCATCGACCAGCTCGAGGACTACGTCATCCCGCGGCTGATGTCGCTGGACGCGCCCCTGCTGACCGTCGTCGGCGGCTCGACCGGCGCCGGCAAGTCGACCCTCGTCAACACCCTCGTCGGCCACCGGGTCACCGCGCCGGGCGTGCTGCGCCCGACGACGCGCTCGCCCGTCCTCGCGCACCACCCCGACGACGGGAAGTGGTTCGGCCAGGACCGGCTGCTGCCCGACCTCAAGCGGGTCAACCACCCGACCAACGACCACGACTGCATCCAGCTGGTCTCGACGACCGCTGTGCCCAAGGGCATCGCGATCCTCGACGCGCCCGACGTGGACTCCGTCGAGGAGCGCAACCGGATCCTGGCCGGTCAGCTGCTGGCCGCCGCCGACCTCTGGCTCTTCGTCACCTCGGCCGCGCGCTACAGCGACCAGGTGCCGTGGGAGTACCTCAAGCAAGCCGCCGAACGCTCGACCTCGGTCGCCCTCGTGCTCGACCGGACACCGGCCGACGCGGTCGAGACGGTCGCCGGCCACCTGGCCCGGATGATGGCGTCGCGGGGCCTCAAGGACTCGCCGCTCTTCGGCGTCCCGGAGGGCCCGGTCACCGAGGACGGACTGCTCCCGCTCGGCCACGTCGCCGAGATCCGCACCTGGCTGGAGGCGCTCGCCGCCGACGCCGTCGCACGCAACGCGATCGTCCACCAGACGGTCGGCGGCTCGATCCGGATCCTCACCCGGCGGGTCTATCCGATCGCCGACGCCGCCGAGGAGCAGCTGGTCGCGATCGGCGACCTCGGCACCTTGATCGCCCGCCAGTACGACATCGTCACCCCGCGGCTGCGGACGTCGGCGACCGACGGCACGCTCCTGCGCGGCGACCTGCTCTCGCGCTGGCAGGAGTTCGTCGGCAGCGGCGAGCTGATCCGCTCGCTGGAGGCCAAGGTCGGCTTCGTGCGCGAACGGCTCGTCAACGCGATCAAGGGCAAGCCGCAGCAGGCCGAGCGGGTCGCGGTCGCGATCGAGACCGGCCTGGAGACGCTCGTCGTCGAGCACGGTGAGCAGGCCGCCGCGCGGGCCGCGGCGGCGTGGCGCGCGACGCCGTACGGCTCCCAGCTCATCGAGGCCGCGCCCGAGGACCTGTCGCGCGTCGGACGCGACCTGCGTCGCCGGGCGGTCGCCGAGATCCAGGCCTGGCAGAACGAGCTCCAGGAGCTGGTGCGCAGCGAGAGCGTCGACGTCCGTACGTCGGCCCGCTTCCTCGCCGTCGGCGTCCGCGGGCTCGCGGTGACCCTCGCGGTGGTGGTCCTCGGCGGCGGGCAGCCCCCGGG